>CAJLVH010000136.1 GCA_905210055.1 uncultured Enorma sp.
GTCCCGGTGACAACGGCCACGGTGGCCGCGCGCCGCGCCGCCATCACGAGGGGTAAACCGCTGAGGTTCGCCGTATAGCGCTTATATTCTTGGAAGCCGCTGCGTTGGAACGAGTCTCCACGCAGCGGCTTTCCTTGTTTCATATGCGCGTTCGCCGCCGCACGCTCTTGCGCTGTTCCTGTGGGATGCCATGGACGTGCCGCATGTCTTCGGTAAAGCACGTACAATATATTCTGTATGACTATGCTCATTGTCGTGCTGTTTGGACGTTCTCGCGCACGAGCGCGATGTATTTCGTACTACGATGTGAAAGGAGCTCAATAGCTCATGACAAAAAAGAACCAACCCTTGCGTATCATCCCGCTTGGCGGTCTTGACGGCATCGGCAAGAACATGACGGTCGTCGAATGCGGCCCCGATATGGTACTCATCGACGCAGGCCTTATGTTCCCCGATGATTCACAGCCCGGTATCGATCTCGTCCTTCCGGATTACACCTATGTCCTCGAAAACGAGGAGAAGCTTCGCGGTATCATCGTGACGCACGGTCACGAGGATCACACCGGTGCCCTGCCGTACCTCCTCCAAGATCTCAACAACAAGGTGCCCATCTTCTCGAGCAAGCTCACCTTGGGCTTCATCGAGGGCAAGCTCGCCGAGTTCCGCATCCGCTCACCTAAGTTCCGCGAGGTCAAAAGCGGGTCGCACATCAGCCTCGGGTGCATCTCGGTCGATTTCTTCTCCATGACCCACTCCATCCCCGGGGCGCTCGGCGTCTACATCAAGTCGCCGCAGGGCACGGTCATGCATACGGGCGACTTCAAACTCGATCAGACGCCCATCGACGGCGTCACGCCGGATTACGCCGCCATCTCGAAGTTCGCCAAGCAGGGCGTCGACCTGCTTCTCTCGGATTCTACGAACGCGACCGTCCCTGGCTTCACCAAGTCTGAGGCCGAGGTCGGCCCCACGCTCAACGAGGTCATCAAGAATGCGCCTGGACGCGTGTTCGTCGCCTCGTTCTCGAGTCACATTCATCGCCTGCAGCAGATCTGCAACGCTGCGAAGGCGAGCGGTCGCAAGATCGTCGTCACCGGTCGCTCCATGCTCACGAACACCCGTGTCGCGCGCGAGCTCGGGTATCTCGAAATCGATGAGGCGGATATCATCGACGCCTATGACGTGAACGGCATCCCGGACGACAAGATCGTCGTCATGTGCACCGGCTCCCAGGGCGAGCCGCTCTCCGCGCTCTCGCGTATGGCCAACGGCGAGCACAAGACGCTCTCGATCCACTCGGGTGATACCGTCATCATCTCCGCGACGCCTGTTCCCGGAAACGAGAAGGCCGTACAGCAGGTCGTCAACAGCTTAGCGAAGCTCGGCTGCACCGTGGTTGACAAGTCCTCTAAGCTCGTCCACGTCTCCGGGCACGGCAGCCAGGAGGAGCTCAAGCTCATGCTCACCATGGCGAAGCCGACCTATTTCATGCCCGTTCACGGTGAGGCCGTGCACCTGCGGGCTCACGCGCGCCTTGCGCGCAAGGTGGGCATTCCCGAAGATCACATTTTCGTGCTCGATAACGGAGATACGCTCGAGGTGCGCGGCGGTGTGGTGAAGGTCGGACCCGCGGTGGAGAGCGGTATCGTCTACGTTGACGGCCTGCGCATCGGCGACACCGATCCCATCGTGCTCCGCGACCGCCAGAAGCTCGCGAATGATGGCATGGTTACGGTCGTGGCCGTCGTCTCCATGAAGAAGAAGCACATCGACGCGATCGAATTCTCGAGCCGCGGCGTTTCGTTCAACATCGACGAGGAATTCGGTGACGACGCGTCGCAGGCCATCATGAAAGCGGTCGAGAAGGGGTCGTTCGACTTCACGAGCAGCAGCACGGGCGCGCTCCGCAAGGCCGTGCGCGACTCGCTCTCGAACTTCATCTGGAACCGCACCAAGACCCGTCCGATGATCATCCCGGTCGTCATGGAGGTCTAACGTGGCGGCTCGAACGGGTACATCGAAGGGCGGGAAGGCGAAGAAACCCGCGCAGAAGAAGGCGTCGTCACAGCTTCGCGCCGGTGCGCATGCCGCGCCCGCGCCCGAGCCCCTGCTGTCCGGGGGGTCAGGCCGCGACATCGCGGGCGTCGCACTCGCCGTCTTCGCGGTTTGCTCCTTCATTGCGGTCATCGCCCCCGCTTCGGCGCCCATTACCGCTGCGGTTGCCGGCTTCTATCACCTGGGATTCGGGCTCGGCGCTTACGTCCTGCCGCTCGCGCTCCTGCTCGTCGCGGCGCTGCTCTTCGTGCGGAGCGAGGATGTCCTCAAGGTGAAGACGTGTCTCGGCGCGCTCATCATCTTCATTGCCGTCATCGCGCTCATCACTCTTGTCGGCACACCTGAGCACATGGTGCTCGGCGTCACGGTGGGGGAGGCCGAGCTTTCGGCGACCGGAGGCTACGTAGGGTTCGCGGTGGCATCCGTCCTCGCATCCGCCCTTGGCAAGCCCATCGCGGGCGTCGTCCTCGTGGGTATCGCCATCGCCGGAGCGATTCTCGTGGGCTTTTCGGTCTCGAGCTTCATCGGCGTGGTGCGCGACCAGGCCGAACGCATTCGCGAGCGTCGTCACGTCGAAGTGAATGAGCGCCCCTGGGGGGACGACTCCGCCCTCGATGCCCGAGTGAATCCCTATGCGCCGCGCGGTGGCGCAGCCGTCGTCGAACCTGTTTCCCTTGATGGGGAGGGAGCGGCTGAAACGACGTTTCTCGGTGATCGGGCGCAGACGACGCTGCTCTCGCGCGAGGTCGATGACGTTGACGAGGATCCCTTCGTCGACCTTACCGATACGCTTGCAAAGGAGCGCGCGCAGACGACGCTCATCCCCATCGAGGATCGTTATGCAAACACGGTCGATATCCAGAAAGAAGAGCCTCTTCAACCTTTGGACGAGTCCGCAGGCAGCAAGCTCGCGGAAGAATCGATCGACGCCGTACCCCAAGCTCCCGCTTCTGCGAGCGAAAGCGGTTTGGTGATTCCCGAGTTTCTAAAGCATCCTCATGGCAAGGAAACCGCTGCCGCCGATGAAGACACATCGCACGATGAGACGCCTGCGCACCAGGTCGCCGCATCTGCCGTGGCTTCCCGAAAATCCGAAAGCGAACCCTCCGCTTCCGATGACGAAGGTCCGGAACGAAGGCTTCCTCCTGCCTCGATGCTGCGCCATAGCCCGCAGGCGAAGGGATCTTCAGCGGCGAACACCGAGCTTCAGCAGACAGCAGAATCGCTGCAGGCAACGCTTCAGGAGTTCGGCCTGCACTCGCGCGTGGTCGGTTGGATCTCCGGTCCCACGGTCACGACGTTCAAGGTGCAACCGGGCGAGGGCGAGCGCGTGAGCCGCATTGCGAGCCTCGAGGACGACATCGCCCTTTCGCTCGCGACAGATTCAGTTCGCATCTTTGCGCCCATCCCCGGCACGTCGCTCGTGGGCATCGAGATCCCTAACCGCTCGCGTCAGACGGTTGCGTTCGGAGATATCCTGCCCTATGTGACGGGAGGGCCGCTGGAGTTCGCGCTCGGCCGCGATTCCGAGGGCGAACCCATGGTTGCCGACCTCGCCAAGATGCCGCATCTGCTCATCGCCGGCACCACGGGATCGGGCAAGTCCGTCGTCATCTCCTCCATCCTCATGAGCCTTCTCATGCGTACGTTCCCCGAAGACGTCCGCCTCATCATGATCGATCCCAAGCGCGTCGAGTTCGCACCCTACGACGGCTTGCCGCATCTCTACGTGCCCGTCGTGACGGAGCCCAAACAGGCTGCGAGCGCGCTGCAGTGGGCGGTATCCGAGATGGAGCGGCGCCTCAAGATCTTCGAGCGCATCGGCGTGCGCAAGATCTCGACATTCAACGAGAAACAGGCTGCCGGCGAGTTTGAGAAGTACGATAACCCGCCGAGCAAGATGCCCTATCTCGTGATTGTGATCGACGAGCTTTCCGACCTCATGATGGTCGCCGGCAAAGACGTCGAGGCATCGATCGTACGCATCGCCCAGCTCGGCCGTGCAGCGGGTATCCATATGATCGTTGCCACGCAGCGCCCAAGTTCCAACGTCGTGACCGGCCTCATTAAGGCGAACATCACGAACCGCATCGGACTCACCGTCGCCACGGGCATCGATAGCCGCGTCATCCTCGACCAGACAGGTGCTGAGAAGCTCATCGGTCAGGGCGATATGCTCTTCAGCCGCGTGGACTGGGGCAAACCCAAGCGTATCCAGGGCTGCTTCGTCTCCGACGAGGAGATTTTCAGCGTCGTCGAGTTCGTGAAGGAGCAATCGCCGGCGGAGTACCACGAGGAGATTCTCTCTGTGGTCGCTCCCGCTGCGATGCAGGGCTCCGGTTCCGGTTCCGGCGGCGCGTCCGCAGACGACCCGCTTATCTGGGAAGCTGCTCACCTCGTCGTTGAGTCGAAGCTCGGGTCGACGTCGAGCCTACAGCGGCGCCTCAAGGTCGGCTACGCTCGTGCTGGCCGTATCATGGACATGCTCGAGGAGAAGGGCATCGTGGGTCCGCCCGATGGTTCGAAGCCGCGCGAGGTTCTTCTCGATGAGCAGGCGCTCGAAGAGCTTCAGAATCTCGAGGCCCAGATATCCGAAGATGACGGGTTAGGGGGTTTCTAATGGCTGCTCGGTTTGGCGAGATGCTGCTTGAGCGCAGGCGTCAGCTCGGTCTCTCGATCCATCAGGTCGCTAGGACCATCAAGATTCGCCCCCAGATCATCGAATTCTTCGAACAGGGTAACTTTTCAGCCATGCCGCCACGCGGCTATGCCCAGGGTATGATTTCGAGCTATGCACGCTACCTAGGGCTCAACCCCCGTGTCGTCATGGATGCGTACTTCGACGAGCTCGATGCCTACGAGCGCGATACAGCGCATGCAGGCGGACGGCTCCAGGACGCCGCGGGGTTCGTAAGTCCGCGCTCTGAGAACCCCACCGGGCGCTTCATGGCGCTCGATGGCGGTTCTCGGTTTGCGCAGCGACCTCCTCAGGCGGGCTATGTCTCCGAGTCTCAGTCCGGCCATGAGCCCATCCGCGCCTCGCGCAGCGCGTATCGTCAAAGAGCGACAGCGCAGCCTGGTGCGCGACCGAGCAGTTCCTATGGCCGGCAACGTGGCTATGCTGCGCAAAGCGGGAACCGTCCTGCGAGAGGGGACGCGCCAACGTCACGGCTTCGCGGGGGCCGTAACGAGGAGCCTGGCCGTTCTCATCAAGGAACTGGCGGGTACCCCGGGCGCGGGAGCGCCTATGGACGTCGGTCGAACAGCACCCCTGTGCCTCCGCGCTCCGCTCGAGATCGTCGCGCCGGCATGCCGCGTCAAGATAGGCCGGCGCGGCGTGGATACGATGGACGGCGC
>CAJLVH010000137.1 GCA_905210055.1 uncultured Enorma sp.
GCCTTCTCGGCAGCCTTCGCCTCGCGCTCGGCGGCCTTCTTGGCGGCAGCCTCCTCGGCAGCAGCCTGCTTGGCGGCCTTCTTGGCGGCCTCGCGCTCGAGGGCGGCCTTGGCGGCGCCACCAAACTTCTGCTCGAAGCGGCCGACGCGTCCGCCGGTGTCGACGAACTTCTGCTGGCCCGTGTAGAACGGATGGCACTCGTTGCAGAGCTCGACGCGGATCTCGGGGACGGTGGAGCGGGTCACGAAGGTGTTGCCGCAGGAGCAGCGGACCGTGCACTCCATGTACTCGGGATGGATTCCAGGTTTCATGCAGGGACTCCTTACGATCGCGCCCTGGTTACCGACCAGGACATAAGGCGCCTTGGTTTCCGACCAAGGCAGAACAACCGGATTAGGATACCACACGCCTCGCCGCTCGACCAGCCTGCAGAAAGCCTACAGATTTCTGAAAAGAGCCCTGGCAACAGCAGCCGTGCAAGGACGTGAGCGCAGCGTAGCACCGCATGCCGAAAAGGCGTCGCATAACTCGACGGTCACCCTCTCATATAGGGTTGACCGTCGAGTTATGCGACGCCTTTTGCAGCGAATAGCGCTTTGGTATTGTCAGGTACAAGATGGGAGGGGTATGCGGCGAGGGCATCGGGCGCGCAGTGGGAGCATGAGCTGGCTGGCGTCATATGGCAGTCGGATCCCTCCATAGTTGCGCTATCGTTTCAAGTCATGAGAATATGGGCATGAATCGGACGCGCTGATACACTAAGTACGAGTTGCTGAAAGCAATAGCATGACATCATGCGAATCGCTCGAGCAAGAAAGGCTCCCCATGGCAGAAGCTACCCCGAACCGCATCGTCATCACCGTCCTCGGCAAGAACCGCCCCGGCATCGTCGCCGCGATCTCGCGTGTCCTCGGTGAAGAGGGCATCGATATCCGCGACATCACGCAAAGCATCATCGAGGACATCTTCACCATGACGATGATCGCCGACATGGCGGCTTCCACTTCGACGTTCGCCGAGCTCCAGGAGCGCCTTGCCGCGACGGGCAAAGAAATCGGCGTCGACGTGCAGGTCCAGCGCGAAGACGTCTTCAACTTCATGTACCGCCTCTAGGCGCGGAGGGCTGGCATGATCGTCTTCTCCGACCTCGATGGCACGTTTCTCACTTCCGATAAGCGCGTGAGCACTCGGAACCTCGAGGCGCTCGACGCGCTTGATGCAGCGGGCGTCCCGTTCGTCCCTTGCAGCGGACGTGCGCTCAGCGGCATCTTCCCCGAGATACTCGAGCACCCCGCCGCGCGCTATGCCGTGACCTCGAACGGCGCCGCAGTTACGGACCTGCGCAGCAGCGAGGTCATCTATCGAGTGGATCTGGGCGCGGAACGTGCGCTCAGGTACTACGAGGTCGCGCGCGATTACGACGTCACGTTCGACATTTTCGCCGACGGCCGCATCTACACGCATCGCCGCTGGTTCGACCGACTCGACGAATATATCAAAGACCCTGCTGTCCTCGCCTCGGTACGTCGCTCGCGCACCGCCTACGACGAGGAGACTCCCGCATTCCTCTCCACGCTCGAACACATCGAGCGCGTCGCGATGTACTGGTACAACCCCGCCGATCGCGATGCCATCAAAGCCCGCATCGCGCATGACGAAAACGTGAGCGTCGTGCGCTCCGTCCCCAACGACATCGAGATCTCGGACGCACGGGCCACAAAGGGCATCGCGATGGCGTGGCTCTGCGAGAAGCTCGGCATCGCGCTCGAAGATGTCGTGGCATTCGGCGACAACATCAACGACATCTCAATGCTCGAGGCGGCGGGCACAGGCGTGGCCATGGAGAACGCCGAACCCGAGACGAAAGCGGTAGCGAACGCCGTCACGGGAACGAACGACGCTTCCGGCGTGGGAGAATACCTCTTGCAGCTGTTCGCAGCCCAGCGGTAGCCACGGCATAACAACTCACCTAGTATTTCGACCGCTCGTCGCAAAGCCCCTCGAGCTGCATAGGCTCGGCAGTATGCTGGATAGTTGTGTGTAGGAACAACCATACAGAGAGGGGCCTGTATGCTGTTTGAGAACGACAGCTCGTATGGCGCACTGGGAGAGATGTGCTCCAATACGAACCGCCGCCTGAGCGCGAACGCCCGCGGCACCTGCCCGGTCGATATGACGCGCGCACTCGTGGGCGTGGCGCATGCGCAGAGTTGCGGAAAGTGCACGCCGTGCCGCGTGGGCCTCGGTGCCATGACCGACATGCTCGAGCAGATCATCGGCGGCACCGCGAAACCGGGCACCATCGAGCAACTCGAAGACCTCGCCGAGCAGATCCGCGTGAGCTCGGACTGCGCTGTGGGCTACCAGGCTGCCGAGCAGGTGCTCATGAGCATCAAGGCATTCCGCGACGACTTTGAGTACCACGCCGAGACCGGCCGATGCCTGCGCAGCTCGAGCCAGGGCGTGCCCTGCGTGGTGAGCTGCCCAGCACACGTGGACATCCCGGGCTATATCGCCCTCACGGCCGCCGGCCGCTATGAAGAGGCCGTCGAGCTCATCCGCAAGGACAACCCCTTCCCGAGTGCCTGCGCCTACGTGTGCGAGCACCCCTGCGAAGAGACCTGCCGCCGCACCATGGTCGACGACGCCGTGAACATCCGCGGCATCAAACGCTACGCTGTCGACCACGCGAGCGCGCCGCGCGCAACCGACCGAGGTCCCGCCACCGGCAAGCGCGTCGCCATCGTGGGCGCCGGTCCCTCTGGCCTCACCTGCGGCTATTTCCTCGCCCGCATGGGACATGAGGTCGTCGCGTTCGAGCAGCGCGAGAAGGCCGGCGGCATGCTGCGCTACGGCATTCCCAACTACCGCCTGCCGAAGACCATCCTCGATGACGAGATCGCGTCCATCGAGGCCGCCGGCGTCGAGATCCGCTGCGGCGTCTCCGTGGGCACCGATGTGACGCTTGAGGAACTCCAGCGCGACTTCGATGCTGTCTACATCGCTATGGGTGCGCACGGCGACAAGAAGCTCCGCCTGCCCGGCGAGGATGCCGAGGGCGTGGTGCCCGCGGTGAAGATGCTCCGCGAGATCGGCCTCGGGCACACGCCGGATTACACCGGCCTCGAGGTGTGCGTCGTGGGCGGCGGCAACGTCGCCATGGACGCGGCGCGCTCCGCGGTGCGCTGCGGCGCGAAGCGCGTCACCGTGGTCTACCGTCGCCGCACGGCCGATATGACCGCCCTTGCCGAAGAGATCGAGGGCACCATCGCCGACGGTTGCGAAATCGCCGACCTCATGGCACCGCTCGAGATCTTGACGGACGAGCAGGGGCACGTGCGCGCGCTCAAGGCACAGCCGCAGATCATCGGTCCTGTGAAGCGCGGCCGCCCCGCGCCCGTCGAGGCCGAGCGCCCGGCGCATGAGTTCCCCTGCCAGGTGGTCATCATCGCCATCGGCCAGGACATCCAGTCTGAGTACTTCGCTGAACAGGGGCTTCCCACGAGCTGGAAGCAGTTCGATGTGGACGAAGCGCTCGCCGTCTCCGGGCATCCCGGCGTCTTCAGCGGCGGCGACTGCATGCGCGGTCCCGCGACGGTGATCCTCGCCATCGCCGACGGCAAGAAGGCGGCGCGCTCGATCGACACGTATCTCGGCTTCCATCATGCCGTCTTCGTCGATATCGACCTGCCGCACCCGCGCTTGGATGACCGCGTGCCATGCGGCCGCTCCGTGCTCGGCGAGCGCCCCGTGGAAGAGCGCGTGCACGACTTCGACCTTGTTGAATACGGCCTCTCCGAGCAGGAGATCCGCCAGGAAACGCTCAGGTGCCTCAACTGCGACCACTTCGGCTGCGGCATCCTGCATGAGGAGGGACGGATGTCATGGTAACCATCACGATTGACGGCACTGCCTACGAAGCCCCCGAAGAAGCCACGATTCTCGAGGTCGCTCGCGAGCATCGTGTGGATATTCCCACGCTCTGCTACCTGCGCGAGATCAACGAGATCGGTGCCTGTCGCGTGTGCCTCGTCGAGGTCGAGGGCATCGACCACCTCGTCGCCGCCTGCAACAACAAGGTCGCCGACGGCATGGTCGTGCACACGGACACGCCGCGCGTACGCCGCGCCCGCGCCGCGAACCTGCAGCTCATCCTCTCGCGCCACGACCGCCGCTGCCCCACGTGCTTCCGCAACGGCACCTGCCAGCTCCAGGCACTCGCCGACCGCATGAACGTGCACGAGGTCCCCTATACCACGTTCTTCGAGACGAAGCCCATCGACGCGCGCTTCCCGCTCGTGCGCGAGCCCGAGAAGTGCATCAACTGCTTGCGCTGCGTCTCCACCTGCCAGAAGGTGCAGGCGCTCGGCGTGTGGGATCTGGTGGATTCCGGCAGCCGCGCCCATGTGGACGCCATCGCGGAGGATGAATGCGCCTACTGCGGCCAGTGCATCGCGAACTGTCCCACGGGGGCGCTGCACGAGCGCGACGACACCGACCGCGTCTTCGAGGCGATCAACGACCCCGAGAAGGTCGTCATCGCGCAGGTAGCCCCCGCCGTGCGCTCGAGCTGGGCCGAGATGCTCGACCTGGGCGGCAAGGCACCGACGACCGGTCGCATGGTCGCGGCGATCCGCCGCCTGGGCTTCGACTACGTCTTCGACACAGACTTCGCGGCAGACGTGACCATCATGGAGGAGGCAAGCGAGCTCCTCGAGCACATCGCGGAGGGCGTACCCGGCCCTATGTTCACCTCGTGCTGTCCCGGCTGGGTGCGCTTCGTGAAGACGCGCTATCCTGCACTTGCCGGCAAGCTCTCCACCACGAAGTCGCCGCAGCAGATCTTCGGTGCCCTTGCCAAGACCTACTACGCGCAGATCCTGGGCATCGACCCTGCGAAAATCTACGTCGTGTCCTATATGCCCTGCATCGCCAAGAAGATGGAGGCTGCCTACCCCGGCATGGACTCCACCGGAAGCGGCCCCGATGTTGACGCCGTGCTCACCGTGCGCGAGCTCACGCGCCAACTGCGCTCGCGCTTCGTGAACGTCGACCTGCTCGAGGAAGAAGAGTTCGACCGCCCCTTGGGTATCGCGACGGGCGCAGGCCACATCTTCGGCGTGACGGGCGGCGTCATGGAAGCGGCGCTCCGCACCGCGTACAACTTCGTGACCGGCGAGAACCCCGATGCAGACGCGTTCCACGAGGTGCGCTTCGAAGGCCCAGAGCGCGGATGGCGTGAGAAAACCTTCGACCTGCCCGATCGTCAGCTCAAGATTGCCGTGGCAAGCGGCCTCACCAATGCCGACGCGCTCTGCCGTGCACTCGAGCGCGGCGAGGTGAGCTACGACTTCGTCGAGATCATGGCTTGCCCCGGTGGCTGCGTGGG
>CAJLVH010000138.1 GCA_905210055.1 uncultured Enorma sp.
CCCCCCCTGCCGTCCCCCGCGCCCACCGAGGAGCGCCGCCGCGAGCTCGTGAAGGAATGCCGCGAGATCGCCGAGCAGGCACGCGTCTCCATTCGCAATATTCGTCGCGACGTGAACGGCAAGCTCGAGCGTGACGAGGAGCTTTCGGAGGACGAGGTTCGCCGCGAGCAGGCGAAGGTGCAGAAGCACACCGATGCCTACATCAAGAAAATCGACGAGATGCTGAAGGCCAAAGAGGCCGAGGTCATGGAGATCTAGCGTGGCTGCGAATCACGTATACGACGACTCCACGTTCGAGACGTTCTTCGCGAACCCGCCTGAGGGCCTCGAGTTCGACGCACTCGACCGCTCGCGCATCCCGCGCCATATCTCTTGCATCATGGACGGCAACGGCCGCTGGGCCACTGCGCAGGGTCTCTCGCGCGGGGAGGGGCATAAGGCGGGCATCGTCTCGCTCCGCGAGATCATCACCGCCTGTGTGCGCCTGGGTGTCGAGGTCATGAGCGCCTACGCGTTCTCCACGGAGAATTGGCGCCGCCCTGCTGCCGAGGTGAACCTCCTTATGCACCTCTTCGCTCAGACGTTCGTGGACGAGCTTCCGCTGCTTAAGCGCGAGAACGTGCGCGTCGTCTTTTTGGGCGACATCTCCGCGCTGCCTAAGCGCACGCGCGAGGTCTTTGAATACGGCCTCAACGAAACGGCGCACCACACAGGCATGGTGCTCGCGCTCGCGGTGAACTACGGCGCCCGCGCCGAGCTCGCCCGTGCCGCGCGCCTCCTTGCCGAGGACGTCGCCGCTGGTCGCACCACACCGGATGCGATCGACGAGGCTGCCGTCGCCGCCAAGCTCTATACCGCCGGCCTGCCCGACCCGGAGCTCATCATCCGCACGTCGGGCGAGCTGCGCCTCTCTAACTACCTGCTCTGGCAGGCAGCGTATTCCGAGTTCTACATCACGAGCACCTACTGGCCGGACTTCGACCGCTGGGGGCTCATCGATGCGATCCTCACCTATCAGGGTCGCGACCGCCGCTTTGGCGGGATCCACGAGTAAGAGGTTTTCGAGACGATGTCATCTGAAGAGAATCAGCCGAACAGCGCTCCTTCCAACGTTGCATCCACGCAGGTGAGCGCTGAAGAGACGGCCGAGCGGCGCTCGTTCAAGGGCTTATCCGTACGCATCGTGTCCGGCGTCGTTTACGTCGGGCTCTTCATTGGCTGCATCCTTGCAGGGACGATTCCCACGGCCCTGTTCATCGCGCTTCTGAGCGGCTTCTGCGCGCACGAGTTCTTCCAGATGGTGCGTCGCGACGGCAAGGTGCCCAACGAGGTCATCGGAGATGTCGCCGCGGTGCTGTTCCCGCTCGCGGCGCTCGGCGACTCCGTGTTGCTCACCGTTGTCATCTTCCTTTTCATGCTCGCCATCGGCCTCTGGTACGTCTATACGCCCCGCGCGCGTATCGCCGACGTCTCTGCCACGCTCATGGGTCCCATCTACACCGGGTTCATGCTGTCGTCCATCGTGCTTCTGCGCGACGCGCTACCCGGGCTTGCAGGCCCTATCCTCACGATCGGCGTCTGCGCGTCGCTGTGGGTCTCCGACTCCTTCGCCTACCTCGTGGGCAAGGCGTTTGGCAAGCATAAGATGGCGCCGCGTATCAGTCCTAAGAAGACCTGGGAGGGCTTCGCGGGCGGCATCGCAGGTTCCGTGATCGTGTGGCTCATCCTCGTGCTCACCGGGCTCTTCACCTTCGACGCGCTCTTCGCGATCCTGTGCGGTGCCCTCGTCGCGGTGCTCGGCGTCTTCGGCGACCTCATCGAATCGCGCATCAAGCGCGGCGTAGGCGTTAAAGATTCCGGCAACCTCATCCCTGGCCACGGCGGCATGCTCGACCGCTGTGATTCGCTCATCTTCGGCTGCATCACTGCGCAGCTTCTGTTGTATCTTGGAGGCGTTCTGTGAATGACGTCAAGCGGCTTCGCGTTGCGATCCTGGGCTGCACGGGTTCCATCGGCGCTCAGACGCTCGACGTGTGCCGTCAGCATATCGACAAGCTCGAGGTCGTAGCCGTTTCCGTGCATCGAAACACCAAGGGACTCGTACGTGCCGCGCGCGAGTTCGGCGTACGCTCTGCATGCGTCGCCGATCCCGCGCATGCAAATGACCCCATTCTCGAGGAGCTGCCCGCGTCCTGCGAGCTCACCTCCGGCTCGTCCGCCCTCGCTGCGCTCTGCGAACGCGACGACGTGGATTGCGTGCTGAATGCCGTCGTCGGCGCCGCCGGCCTCTCCGCGAGCATTGCCGCCCTCAAAGCGGGCAAGCGGCTTGCACTCGCGAATAAGGAGTCGCTCGTCGTGGGCGGCGACCTCATCATGCCGCTCGCCGCGCCCGATCAGCTGCTTCCGGTCGACTCCGAGCACGGCGCGATCTTCCAGTGCCTGGTGGGAGACCGCCGCTCGCCGCTCCATGCCATCTGGCTCACGTGCTCTGGCGGCCCCTTCTTTGGCAAGAGCCGCAGCTACCTCGAGCACGTGACGGCAGACCGGGCACTTCGCCATCCTGCGTGGTCCATGGGTCGCAAGATTTCCATCGACTCAGCGACGCTCATGAACAAAGGGCTCGAGCGTATTGAGGCCATGCATCTCTTCGGCCTTCCGCTCGACGACATCATCGTGCTCATCCAGCGCGAGGCGAAGATCCATTCCATGGTCGAGTTTTGCGACGGCTCGGTAATCGCGCAGCTCGGCACGTCCGACATGCGCATCCCCATCCAGTACGCCTTGTCGTACCCCGAGCGCTGGGACACGCCGTGCGAGCGCGTCGATTTCCGCACCATTGGCTCGCTCTCCTTCGGTGCGCCGGATACCGCGGCCTTCACCTGCCTTGCGCTCGCTGGGCGCGCGGGCAAGGAAGGCGGCACCATGCCCTGCGTGCTCAACGCTGCGAACGAGGTGGCCGTGGATGCCTATCTCTCCGGTGCCTGCGGTTTCAACGACATCGGGCGCATCGTGGAGCGCGCGCTCGACGCGCATGAGCGCGAGGATGTCGAGTCACTCGAGCAGCTTTCCGAGGTCGACGCATGGGCACGTGCACGCTCCCGTGACATCATCGCGTCCCTGGCGCAAGCATAAAACGTTCCCTCCGGCGGGGCGGTATTCATTTGCTTTCGGTGACCCATCCCGGCAAGGCGGAGTTGTACCATTTTTGAACATCGAGGTTGTTGAGGTGCTATGCAGGCGATCGTCTCTGTTATAACGACCGTGTTCTGGGGGCTTCTGCTCCTCTCTGCTCTCGTGTTCGTGCACGAGGGCGGGCACTATCTCGCCGCGCGTGCTTGCGGCGTGCGCGTGACGGAATACTTCCTCGGCCTCCCGTGCCGCTGGCGCGCGAGCTTCGTCTCCAAGCGCAACGGCACGCGATTCGGCATCACGCCGCTGCTCCTCGGCGGCTACGCCATGATTTGCGGCATGGATCCTACAAAGAGCGAGCATGCGGCGCAGGTGCTCGGTTTCGTGCATAGGAACGGTCGCGCGAGCGTCGAGGACATTGCGCGTGAGCTCGCCATCACCGAGGATGAGGCGCTTGAAGCTTGCATCCAGCTCATGGACTGGGGCTCCGTGGCGCCCGTGTATGATCCGGAACAAGGCGAGTGCGAAGGCGGCTCCACATATCCCAGCACGTATGCGTCTGTCCCGCGCGACGCTGCCGGCAACACGGTGCTCCACGGCCGCCAGTTCGACCGAGCGCATGCTACTGCTGAAGGGGAGGTGTGGAACCCGCCCTGCACCGATGAAGAATTCCTCGAGCGCGAGCGCTCGCACACGTACCTCGGCAAGGGGTTCTGGCGCCGTGCGAGCATGCTTATCGCCGGCATCTTCGTGAACCTGTTGTTCGGCTTCCTGCTACTCATGTGCATCTATTCCGTCGTGGGCATCGAGGTCGCGCAGAATACGAACGTCATCGGCGGCATCGAGGCCGGCTCCATTGCCGAAGAGATCGGTATCGAGCCGGGCGACGCCGTGCGTTCGATTGGCGGCATGGAAACGGAGACCTGGGAGGACATCATCGCGGCGATCAGTGCCGCCAAGGGCGCCGACGAGCCGTTCGAGGTCGTGTTCGAGCACGACGGCACCGTCCAGCGCGCCACGGTCGAGCTCGCGCCCGACGAGATCTTGGGCGTCACCGTTTCCTACGGCATCGTCCGTCTGAGCCCCGTCGATTCCGCGCGCCAGGCATGGTGGTACATCTCCGAGACCGCCCGCGGCATCGTGCGCCTCTTCAACCCGCAGCACACGCTCGAGATGCTCGATAGCTCGACGTCCGTGGTGGGCATCTCGGTCATGTCCGCCCAGGCGGCGGCCGAGGGACCCACGACCTTCCTTGCCCTCGCCGCGCTCATCTCGTTCTCGCTCGGTCTCATGAACCTCCTGCCCATACCCCCGCTTGACGGTGGTAAGCTCATCATCGAGGTCATCCAAGCCGTGACGCGCCGCGAGCTGCCGCTCAAGGTGCAAACCATCGTGTCGTACGTGGGCGTCGCGCTCTTTCTGGCGCTCTTCGTTTACGTGCTCAGAAACGATATCCTGAGGTTCATCATCTAGGCGCGTTCAATTCCCGGATCGGACTTGAGGTTGGGAGGCCGCATATGGCGAAGGATGTTGCCGAAATACTTCCGCGCGAGCGTACGCGACAGGTCGATGTTGGTGGCGTGAAGATCGGCGGGGGAGCGCGCGTTGTGGTGCAATCCATGACCTGCACGGATACGGCGGATGCTGTGGCCACGCTCGCCCAGGTGCGCGCGCTTGCCGAGGCTGGCTGCGACATCGTGCGCGTGACGCTGCCCAACCAGGGTGCCGTCGATGCGTTCCATGCCGTGTGTGCAGCATCGCCCGTGCCCATCGTCGCGGACATCCATTTCGATTACCGGCTCCCCCCGCCGTGGAGGCGGGGGCGGCGAAGCTGCGCATCAACCCCGGTAACATCGGTTCGTGGGAGCGCGTCGATGCCGTGATCGATGCGGCGGGTGCGGCTGGCGCGGCCATCCGCATCGGCGTGAACGCGGGATCGCTCGAGCAGGATATCGCCGAGCGCGAGGGCCTCACGATGCCGGAGAAGCTCGTGGCCTCATCCCTTCGGTTCGTCGAGCATTTCGAAGACCGCGGGTTTACGAACATCGTGCTATCCGCGAAGGCGCATAGCGTGCCCACCACCATCAAGACGTATCGTTCGCTCTCGCACGAGTTGCCGCACGTGCCGCTGCATCTGGGTGTGACCGAGGCGGGCACCGAACGGATGGGG
>CAJLVH010000139.1 GCA_905210055.1 uncultured Enorma sp.
CCGGCGGCTACGTGTACTCCATCGAAGCGGACGACGACGCCTGCGTCTTTGCCTACCGCTACGATGAGCACGGAGCCGATCCGTTCCCGTTGTTCGAGGTTTCGGGAACGCCGTTGGGATTCGCCTACTTCGATGGCGTGTTCTACATCGTTTCGAATGATGACGACGGCTTTGTGGTGCTGAGCTATGTGTTCGGAGATGGCTCCCTGCCGGTCGAGTTCTATCGGGGCGAGGGAACCATGGTCGATTTCGACCTCGATGACGCAGGGCTTGTCTTCACCGATGCCGAGGGCAGGACGTACACGCTGGAGCTGCCGTCTGTCGAGGGGTGAGAATCCAGGGCAGCGTTTCGCTTACAGGTAGGCAAGGAGCGAGAGATATTGTTGGGCGCTCTCGGGGACGGCGAGGGTCAGGTCCTGTCCGTAGGCTTCGACGGTGATGTATGAAGGGTCGGCATAGGTGGTGACGGTCGCCGAGGCTCCTCGATAGCTCGTGGAGAAGGTTCCGGATACAGAGGCGTCCTCGGGCAGGGTGGTCGCGCTCCAGGACTCGATGGCGAGCTCATCGATCGCGGTTTCGACCTGCTCATTCGACAAACCGGTCGCTGCAGCGATGCTTCCTACGTTAGATCTGAGCGCCTCGTCGATGCTGCCCTTCACGCCCGAGGCGTCGAGTGCCGCGTTCGCGATGCCTGTCCCGATGGCATCCTCGAGCGGCGTGCCGTTGAGCGCGAGCGTCCATGCAACCGAAAAGATGCCGAGAAGCACCGCAATTCCGAACGCGATCCCTGCAATAGCCCGCGTAAACGTCCTCATCGCAACTCCTTTTGGTCTCCGCGCTCCCGGATATATCCTCCGTGCTCAGACAGTCCTCGCTCGCTCCGCTCGCTGCGGAACTGCGCGCGGAGGATATATCCGGGAGCGCGGAGACGTGCACCGTGTTTGCAGTTCGCTCCGTTTCGGTTTCAACCTATAACAGGCTCTCGCCCCAGCAAGAACGTAGTACTGGGTTTTGGGCTTTCCTCCCCACGAGTTCCGCAGGATGGGGGCGAAGCCGCCATCCGAGGACTGTCTGAAGTGGGGAGGAAAGCCCAAAACCCCTCCGCACCTAGTTCTTGAGCGAGTTGAGCGGGGCGGGGAACCTGCCGCCTCGACGTGCGAGCACCGTTCCCGCATGCGCATTCACGGGCATGATCGGCGCGCGACCGAAGAGGCCGCCGTACTCTACGGCGTCTCCCACATCTTTGCCGATCGCCGGGATGATGCGCACGGCCGTCGTCTTGTTGTTGATGACGCCGATGGCCATCTCGTCGGCGATAATCCCGGCGATGGCCTCCACAGGCGTGTCGCCGGGGATGGCGATCATGTCGAGGCCCACGGAGCACACGCAGGTCATCGCCTCGAGCTTCTCGAGCGAGAGCGCGCCGGCCTCCACGGCGGCGATCATGCCGGCATCTTCGGAGACGGGGATGAACGCGCCGGAGAGACCGCCCACGCTCGAGGTCGCCATGACGCCGCCCTTCTTGACGGCATCGTTCAGCAGGGCGAGGGCACAGGTCGTGCCCGGGCCGCCGCACGTTCCCACACCGATGATCTCCAAGATGCGCGCCACAGAATCGCCCACGGCGGGGGTAGGGGCGAGCGAGAGGTCGACGATACCCTTCTCCACGCCGAGGCGCCTCGCGGCTTCGCGGCTCATGAGCTCGCCGGCGCGCGTGATCTTGAACGCCGTTTGCTTGATCTTCTCGGCCACATCCATCATGCTCGCGGACTCGGGTAGCTCCTCGAGTGCCGCGGCCATGACGCCGGGGCCAGAGACGCCCACGTTGATGACGGCGTCGGCCTCGCCGCCGCCGTGTACGGCGCCCGCCATGAACGGCGAGTCTTCGACCATGTTTGCGAACACCACGAACTTCGAGGCACCTACGGACTCCGCGTCCGCGGTGAGCTCGGCGGCGTCGCGCATGACCTGTGCAGCCATGAGCACGGCGTCCATGTTGATGCCTGCGCGCAGGCTCGCCACATTGAGGCTCGAGCACACGCGGCTTGTCTGCGCGAGCGCCTCGGGGATGCTCCTGATGAGACGGGCGTCTGCGTTGCCGATACCCTTGTGCACGAGCGCAGAAAACCCGCCCAGGTAGTCGATGCCGAGGGTTTCGGCGGCACGATCGAGCGCGTGGGCGAGCGGTGTTAGATCCTCATTGGGGCAGGCGGCAGCGATCTGCGCGACGGGCGTCACAGAGACGCGCTTGTTCACGATGGGAATGCCATATTCACGTTCGAGGTTCTCGGCGGTCTCCACGAGATGCTCCGCGGTTGTGGTCACGCGATCATAGACCTTCGTGCACATGCGCTCGAGGTTCTCGTCGGCGCATCCCATGAGCGAGATGCCCATGGTGATGGTGCGGATATCGAGATGCTGCTCAAAGACCATGCCTCGGGTTTCGGCGATCTCTGCCGGGGTGATTGCCATGGAAGCTCCAATCTTGCGACTCCAACTCTTCATTCTACCGGATGAGACATCGGGGTTCGGTTCATTTGGCTCATGTTCTGTTTTTGACAACCATCTTCAAAGCATCATCGCGACATCAGTGCATGTATTGCAGATGCCTTTGAACAGATAGCTCGAAGATTCTCGAAGATGCGTGCGGATTGCATCTAGGGCGTTGTGCTAACCGCCGAACACCTCTTGGCAGATGCGTGCGGTAGCGGCGGCGTCCTTCGCGTAGTAATCCGCGCCTATTTGTGCGGCGTAGTCTGGCGTGAGCACCGCGCCTCCCACGATGACCTTCGTTCCGGGCGCTTCGCGGTGCACGAGCTCGATCGTTTCCGCCATGGCGGGTACGGTCGTGGTCATGAGCGCGGAGAGGCCGACGATGCGCGCCTCCCGTTCGCGCACCGCGGCGAGGATCGTCTCGGGCGCGACGTCGCGACCGAGGTCGTATACGGTGAAGCCGTAGTTTTCGAGAAGCATGCGTACGATGTTCTTACCGATATCGTGGATGTCGCCCTTGACGGTCGCGAGGCACACGCCCCGGCCGGTAGCCGCAGCGGCTGGCACGCGCTCGCGGATGACGTCGAACCCTGCACGCGCCGCCTCGGCCGCGGCCATGAGCTGAGGCAAGAAGAGCTTGCCGGCGTCGAAGAGCTCGCCCGCTTCATTGAGTGCGGGAATGAAGTGCGTGCTAATGACATCCATGGGCTCAAGGGTTTCAAGGGCAGCGCGCGTCGCCGCGGGCATATCGCCCTTACGGCCGGTGAGGATGATGTGCTCGATAGAATCGGCTGCATGGGAGGATGCCGGTCCCTTTGCGGGAATGTCTGAGCGCGCGGGGCCGCCAGGAGCGTATGGATCGGGTGCGTCCGCGTATCGTTCGATGTAGGCCGCCGAGCCCTCGTCTTCGGCGTTGAGCACTCGATAACTCCGTACTACGTCCATGATGCGCGTGGAGGCGGGATTCACGATGGGCGCGTCCAGGCCGGCGCCGAGCGCGGCGGCGAGGAAGGTGGCGTTCAGAAGCCCACGGGCGGGCAGGCCGAAGCTCACGTTCGAGACGCCGAGCGCACAATGCACGCCTAGGCGCGTGCGGCACAGCGAGACGGCACGCAGGATCTCGAGCGCCTGACGCTGGTTGGTGGACGCCGTCATCACGAGGCAGTCAACGAGGATGCGGTGTGGTGCGAT
Organism: uncultured Enorma sp.; assembly: GCA_905210055.1. Classification (GTDB taxonomy): domain Bacteria; phylum Actinomycetota; class Coriobacteriia; order Coriobacteriales; family Coriobacteriaceae; genus Enorma. The sequence continues at coordinate 3,685 of CAJLVH010000139.1, forward strand.
GCCGTAGCAGGCAGCCTCTTGCACGATGCGCTCCGCAATGCGCACGCGTTGTTGGGCGGTCTCGGGGATGCCCTGCTCGTCGAGGGTGAGCGCCACGATGTTCGCGCCGTAGCGCGCCGCGATGGGCAGTACCGCATCCATGCTTTCGCGTGTTCCGTTCACGGAGTTGATGGTCGCGACGCCCGCATAGCGGCGAACAGCCGCCTCGATGGCCGCCGGATCGCTCGAATCTATCTGGAGGGGAAGCGCCGTTGCCGTCTGCAGCTCCTCCACAGCACGCGCCAGGGTCGCGGCCTCATCGATATCGGGGAGCCCGACGTTCACATCGAGGATATCGGCACCCTCCTCCTGCTGTTGGATGCCCTGTCCCACGAGGTAGGCGAAGTCGCCCTCGCGAAGCGCCTGTTGCAACCGCTTCTTTCCTGTGGGGTTGATACGCTCGCCGATGACGGCGATGCTGCGCCCGTCGAGCACGGTCTCTTGTTGCGCGCTTGTCGCGACGAAATGATGGGAGCCGTCCGGGCTGGGTTTCATCATCTCGCTGCAGTGGTTTCGGATCTCTTGGATATAGGCGGGCGTGGTGCCGCAGCAGCCGCCCACGATGCTTACGCCGTCGGCGAGCATGTCGGCGACGGCGGCCGCATAGGCGTCTGGAGCGATGTCGTAGACGGTGCTGGCGCCTTCCATGCGGGGAAGTCCGGCGTTCGCCTGCACGATGACGGGCTTGCGCGTGACGGCGAGCATGCGCTGGGCGAAGGGGCGGATTTGGGCGGGTCCGAGCGAGCAGTTGATGCCAAGCGCTTCGACGCCGAGGGCGTCGAGCGTGCGCGCAGCGACCTCGGGCGGGGTGCCCAGAAACGTGCGGCCGTCTGCCTCGAAGGTCATGGTGGCGAAGATGGGCAGGTCGCAGCATTCCTTTGCTGCGAGCACCGCGGCCCGTATCTCCGAGAGATCCGTCATGGTCTCGATGAGGATGATGTCGACGCCCGAGGTCGCGGCAGCTCGCACCTGTTCGGCAAAGAGCTCGTATGCCTCCTCGAAGTCGAGCGTGCCGAGTGGACGGAGCAGCGTTCCCAAAGGGCCGATATCACCGGCGATGTAGCGGGCGCCCGAGGCACGCGCTGCGGCGGTGGCAGCTGCGAACACCTCCTCTACGGTTGCGGCGCCGTCGAGTTTGAGCGTATTCGCGCCGAAGGTATTCGTCGTGACGACTTCGGAGCCCGCTTGGACGTAGGCCGCATGAATGCGGGTTATGGCGTCCGGGTCGCTCAGGTTGATGAGCTCGGGGCGTGCGCCGGCGGCAAGACCTGCGGCTTGGAGCATGGTGCCCATGCCGCCATCGAAGATGAGGCGTCGCCGGCCTTCGAGCACCGCACGCAGGTCATCGTCGGCGATGTGCAGGGTATCGAGTGTGCGGGGTGTGAATGAGGTGAGGTTCGTCATGCTGGTAAGCCTTTGCTTTGAGGGACTGCATCTCATACGGTAGCATGTCCAACACATGAGGAGCGCGTCACTTTGGGTCTCACTTCGGGGACGGGTGCCTCTG
>CAJLVH010000140.1 GCA_905210055.1 uncultured Enorma sp.
GCCGCCTTACCGCCGCCGTGGTGGGCTCGGTCGTGTACTTCCTCATCCGTGCCATCGTGCTCCAGCTGGGTATGGATGCGAACGACATGAAGCTCATCTCTGCCGTCATCGTGGCACTCGCGCTCTGCGTGCCGGTGGTATGGGAGAAATACCAGCTCAGACGCGCATACAGTAAGACACTGAAAGCCGCGTCCATCGCAGACGGCGCTGCTTCCGAAGGGGGGCGCTAGCGCATGCTTACCATGAGCCACGTCTCCAAGACGTTCAACGCTGGCACCATCAACGAGAAGCGCGCCCTCGTCGACTGCAACTTGCACCTAGCACCCGGCGACTTCGTCACCATCATCGGCGGTAACGGTGCGGGCAAGTCGACCCTCATGAACATGATCGCCGGCGTCTACCCCATCGACGCGGGCACCATCACGCTCGATGGCATGAACATTTCACGCCTTTCTGAACCTGCACGCGCCAAGTACCTCGGCCGCGTGTTCCAGGATCCCATGATGGGCACCGCCGCAGACATGCAGATCATCGAGAACCTCGCTATGGCGAAGCGTCGCGGCAAGACCCGCACGCTCGCCTGGGGCGTCACGCGCGCAGAGAAGGACGAGTACACCGACCGCCTGCGCGAGCTGGGGCTCGGCCTCGAGAAGCGCCTCACAAGCAAGGTGGGTCTGCTCTCGGGCGGCCAGCGCCAGGCGCTCACGCTCCTCATGGCAACGCTTTCCGAGCCCAAACTTCTGCTGCTCGACGAGCACACGGCCGCGCTCGATCCCAAAACGGCGGCGAAGGTGCTCAATCTCACCGAGCAGATCGTAGGCGAGCACCAGCTCACCACGCTCATGGTCACGCACAACATGAACGACGCCATCCGCTTGGGCAACCGACTCATCATGATGCACGAAGGCCGTATCATCTACGATGTGCAGGGCGAGGAAAAGGCGGCGCTCACCGTGGCCGACCTGCTGCAGAAATTCGAGGAAGTCTCGGGCGGCGAGCTCGCAAACGACCGCATGCTGCTGAACTAGCGCTCATGGGAGCCTGAATCCGCGACGGAAGTGCCGTCTGGGATTCAGGCTCCCTTTAGATGCTCGGTTATTCCCCGCCGAAGATCTCCATGATGTCGCCGAGGGCGGACATGGGGCTCTTCTTTTTCTTGTGCTCCTTGTAATACTTCTCGTCGTACCGGCGGTCGCGATCGTCGTAGCGATCGCGGTCGTCCCGGCGCGTCTCGCTGTGGTAACGCTCCTCCTCGCGATAGCTCTCGCGCGCGCCGCGGGCGCGGTCGACGATCTTGTCGAGCTCACCGCGATCGAGCCAGATGCCGCGGCATTCCGGGCAATAATCGATCTCGACGCCGTTCTTCTCGCTCATAAGCAGCGTGACGTCTTTGCACACGGGGCACTTCATGATAGCTCCTTCATAATCGCCGGCGAAAACACGCACCGGCGGCTGGCATTGTTCGCCTTATACCCCGCACGCAAGGGTTTCTGTCCGGCCCTCAGGCCGATTTGTCACCAACAGGCGGCGTGAGCGGCATCGATATGCAGGTCGGCGCCGTAGAAGGCCGAAAGCGCCCGCTCCGCGAGCATCACATCGCGCACGCCCGCCGTCTCGTAGGCGGAATGCATCGCGAGCTGCGCACAACCCACATCGACGGCATGCATGCTCGCCTGCACATTCGAAAGGTTGCCGAGCGTCGACCCGCCGGCCATATCGCTGCGGTTCGCGTAGGTCTGCACGGGCACGCCGGCACGCTCGCACAGCCCCACAAAGACGGCGCGGCTGAAGGCGTCCGTGCAGTAGTGCTGGTTCGCCGCTTCCTTGATCACGATGCCACCGTTCATGACGCAGCGGTTCGTGGCATCGTACAGATCCGGGCGGTTGGGATGCACCGCGTGCGCGTTGTCGCAGCTCACAAGCATGGACTTCGCGAGCGCCCGACGATAGTCGTCCACGCCGAGTCCGAGCGCCGCGGTCAGCCGGGTAAGCACATCCAGCAAAAACGTCGACATGGCGCCCTGCTTGGTACCAGACCCCACCTCTTCGTTATCGAAGCAGCACCACACGGTGACGGCGCCATCGTTTTTCGCAGAAAGAAACGCGCGCAGCGACATGAACGCGCACATGAGGTCATCGAGCTTAGCGGAAGAGACGAACTCGTTCGCCGCACCCCACACGCGACCGGGAACGCGGTTCACGAGGAACAGGTCGAAGCCGAGCATATCGGCCGCAACGACCCCGGCTTCGCGGGCGATATACTCCTCGAAGTCGCCTCCCTCGAGCTCACCAGCCGAGACCAGTGGGAAGAGGTCGCGCGCACGGTTGGGCGAAAACGCCTTATTCTGATCGCGGTCGAGATGGATTGCGACGCTTGGAATGAGCGCCAGGTCGCAATCGGGTGCGATGAGCCGGCTCTCGACGCCGTTAGCCGTGCGCACGAGCACGCGGCCGGCTAGGGAGAGCGGACGGTCGAACCACGTGTAGTCGAGCATGCCGCCGTAGGCCTCCACGGCAAGCCGGCGCGCGCCGCCAGGGCCATCGAGCTCGGGAACGGCCTTCAGCTTGAACGTGGGGGAATCGGTATGCGACGCCGCGATCTGGAAGTGATAGGCATCCGCGTTCGCCGCGCGCTCGCCCAACGAGAATGCGATGACGCTCGAGCCGTTGCGCTCCACATAGTATCGGCCGCCAGCCTCGAGCTGCCAAGCCTCGCTCTCGGCTAGCCGCACAAACCCCGCCGCCTCGAGGCGCTCGCACGCAGTCGACGCCGTGTGGAACATGCTCGGACACGCTGCGATGAACTCGACGAGCTCTTCTGCCGCTTGCTTTTCCTCTGCCGATACCATGTGTTCTCCCCTTCCGCATCAACGTGAGGATCTGCGTCCTGGACTCAGATTCTCTTGGACTCAGATTCTCATCCTCATCTTAGACGAGCTTGCCAGCGCAGTGATCGATGCCGTGCTGCACGAGCTCGGCTGTCCAGCCGGACAGGCGCTTCGTGCGGCTCACAAGGTTGCCGTTCGAGATGACCTGATAGCCCACGGAAATCATCTGGAAGCGCTTCACCTCGCTCACCTCTTCGAGCGAAAGGCAGCTTTCCTGCGTTTGATAGGGCTGCGCCGCCATCTTGATCTTGGGATTGAACATGACGGCAATGCGGCCGTTGTCCTCGTACGCGATGATCGCCTTATTCGACCCAATCTGGTTCGCAGCCAGGCACACGCAATCCTCGAGCGACTCAATGGTGTCGCGCAGGTCTTCTGCCACCTCCGCGTCCTCGGCCGTTGCCGGCTCGGCGGACTTGCTCAGGAAGTCGCGATCCTTCACGATGTCCTTGATCATGGAAATCCTTTCTATCAATGGGTCATGTGGGAACGTGTTCGTTTCAACCCATTTCTTTCACCGAAACAGGCTGGACGAGGTGCGTCCCCAGATGACCCATTGTAACGGGTTGGAAGGAACACGTCCCCACATGACCCAAAATGGGTTGAAACGAACACGTCCCCATATGACCGGCACCATGGAGCGCTTCCAGGGCTTCGGCGCCTAACTCACCTGACATTGGGGACAGTCCCCAATGTCATGACAGTTGGGACAGGCGTTACCGTGTGCCTGTCCCTTTTTCATGTGCCTAGGATTCTGCACCTAGAGCTCTTCGGCGATATAACGGCCGGTGATGCTTTCCGGGCAGGCGGCGACCGCTTCCGGCGTGCCGGCGGCCACCACGCGGCCGCCGTCCTCACCGCCGCCCGGCCCCAGGTCGATCACATAATCCGCGTTGACGATCATGTCGAGGTCGTGCTCGATCACCACGACCGTCGCACCGTTGTCAATGAGCCGCTGCAGAACGCCAAGGAGTACCTCAACGTCGAGCGGATGCAGGCCGATCGTGGGCTCATCGAAGACGAAGAGCGCATCCTCCTGGTTGCGCGTGAGCTCACTCGCGAGCTTGAGGCGCTGCGCTTCGCCGCCGGAAAGCGCGGGCGTCGCCTCGCCAAGGGTGAGGTAGCCAAGTCCTAGGTCGTGCAAGATCCCGAGCTTCGCCTTCGCGGTGCGGAGCTGCGTCTCACCGAGCGTCTCGAGCGCCTGATCCACGGTGTAGCTCAGCAGCTCCGGCAGGCTGATGTCGCCTGCGAGTCGCACGTCGGAGGCGTCGCGGCCATAGCGCGAGCCGCCGCAATCCGGACAGGGAATATCCACGTCCGGCAGGAACTGCACGTCGAGCGAAATCTGTCCCGTGCCGTCGCAGGTGGGACAGCGGAGCGACCCGGTGTTGTACGAGAACGCGCCCGCCTTGAGCCCGCGCTCGCGTGCCTCCGGCGTCTTTGCATACGCACGGCGCAGGTCGTCGAGAACGCCCGAGTACGTCGCCACCGTCGAGCGCACGTTCGCGCCGATGGGCGTCGCGTCGATGAGGTTCGCCCGCTTGATACCTGCGGCATCCACGCTCTTCACATGCGCTGGCATCGCGTTATGCGCCATACCTCCAGGAGTGCTTTGCCCCGCTTGCGCGCGGAGCGCCGGGATGAGGCTCTCGAGCACGAGCGTCGTCTTGCCCGATCCAGAAACGCCCGTCACCGCGACGAGCCTCCCGCGCGGGATACGCACCTCAAGCGGTTTCACGGTGTGGATGGCATCGGTCGCAAGCCGGATCTCTCCGCAGGCGAACATGTTGCCGGCAGAGGCGCGCTCGCGCGTCCGCACGCGTCGCGAGCCCGTTAAGAAGGGACCGATCCGCGTCGCCGGGTTCGCCTCGACCTCCGCCACACTCCCCTGCGCGATCACCCGGCCGCCCGCCGCGCCCGATCCGGGACCGATCTCGATAAGGTGGTCCGCATGGCGCAGCACGCGCACGTCATGATCCACGAGCACCACGGAATTGCCGTCGTCCAGAAGGTCGTCCACCACGCCCAGCAACCCCTCGACATTGGAGGGGTGCAGGCCGATGGACGGCTCGTCGAGCACATACAGGACGCCGCACGTGCGGTTGCGCACGGCACGGGCGAGCTGCACGCGCTGGCGCTCGCCCGTGGAAAGCGTCGAGCTCGCGCGATCGAGCGAGAGGTAGC
>CAJLVH010000141.1 GCA_905210055.1 uncultured Enorma sp.
CCGTGCGTGACCCCCTCCGTTCCCGGCGCGACGGGCTTGGGACGGCGCGCCTCTTCCTCCTTGGCGCGCGCCAACTCTTCGATCGTTCGATACGCCCGGGCACGATAAGCATCGAGTTGGTGCGTGAGCGCGTCGAGTTGGGTGAGCGACTTCGCGCCATGGGCGTTCGCCTTGAATGAGGAATGCCGCGTACCCGCGTTGGGCAGGCTCACGCCGCCCTCTTCCGCCGCCTTCTGAACTTCGTCGAACGTCCGCTCGATATCATCGAGCCTGCTACGGCGCTCGGCCTCGAGACGCTCGTGGTGCGCGTGCTCGATGGTATCCAGGCATGAAGGCAGCTCGCGCAGGCGGCGATACGGCTCGTCGAGCCCGATAATCTCCTCGATGGTGGCAAGCGCCTCCGGCACGCCTTCGCTGCGCGTGAAATACCCGCGCTCGCTCGAATCCATGAGCGCGAGGACGCTCAAGGCACGGTCGAACTGGGCGCGCTGCGAACCGTTGAAGAAGCCGTTCACGTCCTCGTAGTCTTCGGCGAAATCCAGCAGGTCGTCTTCGGCCTCGCGAATGGCGGTGATGAACAGAGCAGGATCGCCCGCCTTGGCCAAAAGGGCATCGCACAGTTTGATGCCGTGCTCGACCGTCATGCCGCCCGGATACGCTTTACGCGCAACCGAGCCGCCGCGCTGGTATTCGCGGGCAAGCAGGTCCTTAAGGTCGTCGCGCAGGCGCTCGAGAAGCGTTGCCGCCACCTTGCACAGGCCGTCCTCGTCCACGGGGATATTCTCCCCGCGGAAGACCTCGCGCAGGATGCCCTGCGCCTTCGCGCGCTGTTCCTGCGACACCGCGACGCGCTGCTCCACCTTGACCGAGGCGATCTTGTTGCGCTGGCGCAGGTATTCGGCGAACGAGCGCGACGTAGGCGGTACGATGGCGCCGTTGTAGCGAATCTGCGCCTGCTGCCCAGCCACGAGCGCCGCCACCACGCCCGCCACATCTGCCTCGCGCCAGCCATAGGGCTTGCTCCCGTAGCGCATCTGCACGTCCTTCATCGAAACCGAGAAGCCGCGCAGCTGTTGCGACTGCAGATAGTCGAGCACGTCCTTCATGGCGCGCCGGTTGGGCTCCAAACCGTCGAACGTCTGTGCCCTGCCCGTGGCGATCGAGATGATCTCCGCATCGTCGCGCACGTTGTGATCGATGTACGAGAGCTTGTCGTAGACGCTCCCCACCAGCTGGCCGAGCACTTCGTCGATGCAGTTGTGCGCGCCCGAGCCGCGCGGCTTGAACGAGCTCCCCGATACGTAGAAGTCCGCGTCGGCGATGGCGGTCTTCAACAGGTCCGCAGCCTTGCGTTCCAGCGAGCGCATCTCCTTGCGGCGGTTCTCGATGATCGCCTGCACGGTCGGAGGCAGGGCGGATACGTTCTTCGTGCGCAGATAGGCATCGATGCGTGCCGCTTCCTCGAGCGCCTCGAGGTAGCCGTTGTCCCTGAGCACGGCGAGCGCTTCGGGGGCGTGCGACCGCATCGTGAACTGCTGGTAATCGTCGAGGCTGTAGCCGGAAAGCTCGGTAATCACCGTGAACTTGAGGCCGTTTTGCAGCTGCGACACCGGCGCGTCGTCCACGAAGCGGTCGATGGGGAAATCGTTCGCCGTCTCGCCGGATCCCATGCGGTACTTCTTCTCGGTATAGACGTCCTCGAAAACCACGCTCGCGATCTTCTGGATGAGGCGCGTAGTGTCTACCGGCGTCTCGCGGATCTCGCGCGCGATGTCTTGCTCCTCGTCATTCAAGAACGAGTAGACGTCGCCCGTGCGGGAGATGTAGTTCTCGCGCACCAGACGGTCGAGCGAGGCGACGACGCGCTCACGCAGGGCGATCTTGTCCACGTCGATGCGGTCCACGAGCAGGATCGCGATGTTGTCGACGTTCGCCTTGACCTCGTCCACATGCAAGACGAGGAAGAGGAGTTTGAGCACGTCGACATCCTGCGGTTCCAGGCCGGCGCCTATAGCCGCCGCCTCGGACGCACGGTCGATGACGCGGCGCACGGCGCCTTCCAAGAAGGTGCTGAGCGTGTCGTAGAACAGCGGCAGCGGTACGAGGGCGTGCTCGTCGAGGTCCTCCACGCGCTGCGCCGCCTCCTGGAAGCCCGACAGCATGGAGCGCTCGCCCGACGACAAGTGCTTGCCCGAGCTGCCGTGCTTGCGGATCTGCGTGAAGATGCTCTGCATGAGGTGGAACTGGTAGCCCACGAAGGGGTAGGATTCCACGAACTCCTCCGCCGACGCGAAGCCCGCGAGGTCGCCGCGCGAGTCCTCGAACGTGAAGAGGTTGCGTAGCACCGCGGATTGCTGCTCGTAAACGAGCGAGAGCGTCTGGCGCGCGGTATCGGTCTTTTCGAGCACACGACGCTTGATGACCTCGTCAACGCTGGAGCTGGAGAGCGACAGGCGCGTGTCGAAGCGGCCCTGAATCTTGGAGAAGTCGTTGCCGGCGACCTTCGTCACCTGGTCGATCGCCTCTTGGCTCGTGACCATGACCCACACGCGCCCGGCGCACTTCGTGCCTAGGTCCTCCACGATGGTCTGGAGGTTGAGCATGAGGTCCGGGTCGTCGCCGATGTACTGCCCCACCTCGTCCACGCAGAAGATCAGGCGGAAGGTACCACCCTCTTCCCGGGCGCGGCGGTCGGCGTAATCGCGGATTTGATTCGTGAGCTTATCGACGGAGAACTCCTCGATCTCCGTGCCCTCGAACCAACGCTCCGCCTCTGCCTGGCTCATGACGCCCGCCTCGGTGAGCGCCTCGATGACGTCGTCGGAGTTGAAGTCGTAGGTCTCGCGCTCGTCGAGCCAGGTGCCGCCGTTGATGCGCTCGAAAGCCGCGCTGAACTCCTCCTGCTTGCCCTGGTCGTCGATGTAGCGCTCCAGGCGCGCGAGCTTGAGGTCTTCGCCGTAGTAGCCCAGATGCTCGTAGAAAACGCGTGCGAACACCTTGAGGATCGCCGTCTTATCCTTTTCCGACGGACCTTTGTTGTCGATGTTGAAGAGGATGGTCTCAGTGGGCACGCTTACGCAGCGCCGCACCTTGGCATCCATGAAGGGGTCGCCGAACTTGCTCTCGCCGGTCTTTGGGTCTATGAAGTAGTCGATCGCGGGCTTGCCGTCCACGACTTTGTTCTCTAGCAGGTAGGAGAGCATCTTGAGGAAGTGCGACTTACCGGAGCCGAAGAAGCCCGAAATCCACACGCCGGTCTTTTCCGTTGGGCGGTCGAGCGCCGCCTCATACGCCGCGAAGAAGTCGCCGAAGCGGCGCTTGAGCTCGCGCGTGACCACATACTCCTCGAGCTCCTGGCGAATCGCGGCATCGTCTTCCTGCGCGACCTTGACCACGCCGTTGATTTCGCGGTCGATGTCCTTCGCGAACATGTCTTTGATACGCATGAGGTTCCTTCCCGCCCGATGCCGGGCGCATCGAGTGGGTAGATCAGATGAGGTTAAAAGCGCGATAGTAATTGGCCGACTCCGTGCGGTCGCCGAAGAGCGTGAGCTCGCGGCCGTTGTACGTACCGGGGTAGAACAGCACGACGGGGATGTCGTCGAAGACGTGCTGACCGTTTTCCAGGATCTGATGCGCGCGTACGAAGGGGTACACGCGGCCGACGCCGGTTATGAACAGGACGTCGCGTCCGCGCTCGTGAGGCTGCCAGTCCATCGCCGCGACCATGGCCTCGGGCGTGGCGATCTTCTGCAGGCGCGTGCGGAGCGCGTCGCTGCCGCGCTTGAGCTCGAGCGCGTCGATCTTATCTGCGATGTGCTTCTGCTCGCACACCTGCAGCAGCACGCCCCAGAGGTCGCGCACGTGGATGCGGCAGGCGAGCTTGCCCGCGCGGCTGAGCTCCTCGAGCTCTGCAACCTGGGCACGCACGTCCCACACGCGCTCAGGCGGGTAGGCGAACACGTGGATGCCGACCTCGTTGCCGAGGCCCTTGTTCTCCAAGAAATCATGCGCGGTCACGCGCGAGCGAATGGCGGCGAGGCGCTCCTCGAATGAGGGGTCGTGCTCTGCGTGCGACGCGGCAGGGGCGTTCGTTTGCATGCGAGGGGACATAGGCTACGCCTCCCCTCTCGCGCCGAACGCCGCGAACGCGGGGGCGTCGCCATTCGCCTGCATGATATGCGCAAGCTCCGCATCGAGGTAGACGGGGAGCAGCTCGGACGTGCGAACGTTCTCCTTGAACCCGGCGTCTACGAGCATGCGATTGAGCACTTGGCGGATCTTGTTGCGCGTAGCGTCGCTCCAGCCCGCAACCGTCTCATTAGAGGCAGCGATACCGTTGACGAACGAGGTGATGTCTTGGTTCGTGAGGGTAAGGTCGTGCGCGCTATAGCGCTCCGCAACCAGGATGGTCATGAACTCCCATACCAGGCGGTTGTCGCACATGAGGGCGTACACCACCGCCTGGGCAGCCTGCTCCGAAGAGCCGTTTGCCACGAGGTCTATGAGCGCCTCGCGCGTCATGGCGTCTGAAGAGACCCCCATGAGCCGGCGTATGCAGGCGCGCGCGATGGAGCGCTGCTCGCGCTCGGTGGGGTACTGATACAGGTTGTCCGCGCAAATGCGCTGGGAGGCACGTTCTTGGTCGAGATGCTCTTGGATGAGCGTCCGCGCCGTTACGCGCATCTCTCGAAGAAGGAACTGCTCACGCGTGAGAGAGCCGTTGTAGGTGCAAGGCGTGGGCATTAGACCACCGCCCCGCATCGGCGCGGCAGCGCGCTCAAGCTACCTACGGGAAGATAGGTTGGCTCTAGACCAAGCCCCCCCCCACGAGAAATACTTAGAATAAGCATGGAAGCTCCCAGCACGATCGTTCTGCAGACCGTTTCAAGTATATCGCTATGCCAGCCAATAGCCACTGGCAGCCCTTGGGGACGGGGTCATTTT
>CAJLVH010000142.1 GCA_905210055.1 uncultured Enorma sp.
CGCGTCCACGGCCTCCTGCAGCATGCGCTTCTCGTTGTTCACGATGATCGCAGGCGCGTCGAGGTCGAGCAGGCGCTTCAGGCGGTTGTTGCGGTTGATGACGCGACGATAGAGGTCGTTCAGGTCGCTCGCGGCGAAGCGGCCGCCGTCGAGCTGCACCATCGGGCGCAGATCCGGCGGGATGACCGGGATGACGTCGAGGATCATGTTCGCCGGGTCGTTGCCGCCCTTCAGGAAGGCGTCGACGATCACGAGGCGCTTCACGGCCTTGTCGCGCTTCTGCTTCTGACCCTCCTCGTCGGCGATGATCGCCTTGAGCGTCTCGGCCTCGGCCTTGAGGTCGACGGCGCGCAGCAGCTCGCGGATGGCCTCGGCGCCCATGTCACCCGAGAAGTACATGCTGTAGTAGCGCTTCATCTCGCGGAAGAGCGGCTCGTCGGAGATGAGCTCGCGCTCGGTGAGCTTCATAAAGGCCTCGAAGGCGTCCGTGCGGAGCTGCTTCTCGTCCTTCGTCTCCTCCTCGATGTCGATGATCCCGGCGGCGATCTCCTCCTGCGTGAGGGGCTCCTCGTCGCTGAACTCATCGAAGTTCTCGGGGTTGCCCTGCTCTTTCAAGCTCTCGATCTGGCGAGCGCACTCGGCGTCGAGCTCCTCGAGGTCGGCGGCGAGCTCCTCGCGCAGGTCATCGGCGTCGGCCTCGCGGGCCTCGTAGTCGACGTGCGTGATGATGTAGCTCGCGAAGTAGAGGACCTTCTCCAGATCCTTCGTCTTGAGGTCGAGCAGGCGGCTCATGGGCGAAATCGACGCGCTCTTAAAGAACCAGATGTGGCTCACGGGAGCGGCAAGCTCGATATGGCCCATGCGCTCGCGGCGGACCTTGGAGGTCGTCACCTTGACGCCGCAGCGCTCGCAGACGATGTCCTTAAAGCGGATGCCCTTGTACTTGCCGCACGAGCACTCCCAGTCCTTCGCGGGACCGAAGATCTTCTCGCAGAACAAGCCGTCCTTCTCGGGCTTCAAGGTACGGTAGTTGATGGTCTCGGGCTTCTTGACCTCGCCGTAGGACCACGAACGGATCTGCTCGGCGCTGGCAAGCGAGATCTTTACCGCATCAAAATCGGTAGCTTCGAAATCTGCCACTGTCACTTACTCCTTATCTGCGGTGGTGGCGGCAAAGTCGTCGATGAGGGAGTCGACGGCGTCGAGCGCGTCCTCATCGATCACGGCGTCGTCGGCGAACGGGTCGAAGACGTCCTCCTCGGACTCCTCCGGCTCGGCGGGCGCCTGCGTGGGCTCCGCCTCATGCAGCGGCTCGATGTCGAGCGCGAGCGAGCGGATCTCCTTCACGAGCACCTTGAACGACTCGGGGAGGCCGGCCTGCGGGATGTTCTCGCCCTTCACGATCGCCTCGTAGGCCTTCACGCGGCCCACGGTATCGTCGGACTTGACGGTGAGGATCTCCTGCAGCACGTTGGAGGCACCGTAGGCGTAAAGCGCCCACACCTCCATCTCGCCGAAGCGCTGGCCGCCGAACTGCGCCTTGCCGCCGAGCGGCTGCTGGGTGACGAGGCTATAGGGGCCAGTCGAGCGCGCATGGATCTTGTCGTCGACCATGTGGCCGAGCTTCAGGATGTAGCTCGTGCCCACGGTGATGGGCTCGCGGAACTCCTCGCCGGAGCGGCCGTCGTAGAGCGTGGTCTTGCCAGACTCGTCGAGCTGCGTCACGAACTCGGGGCGCATGTGCTCGCCGTAGCGCTCGCGCGCCAGGTTGACGAGGTTCTTGTTCGCGCGACGGATGACCTCGGCGATCTCGTCCTCCTTGGCACCGTCGAAGACGGGCGTGGAGACGAAGAAGGGGCCGGGCACGTAGCGGTCGGAGTCGGCATTCTCGGGATCCCAGCCGGACGCTGCCGCCCAGCCGAGGTGGCACTCGAGCAGCTGGCCGACGTTCATACGCGAAGGCACGCCGAGCGGGTTCAGGATGACGTCGACCGGGGTGCCGTCGGCCATGTAGGGCATGTCCTCGACGGGAAGGATCTCGGAGATGACGCCCTTGTTGCCGTGGCGACCGGCGATCTTGTCGCCCTGCTGGATCTTGCGGCGCTGCGCCACGTAGACGCGCACCTGCTCGTTCACGCCGGGCGCGAGGTCGTCGCCGTTCTCGCGGCTGAAGCGCACCACGTCGATGACGCGGCCGTAGGCGCCATGCGGCATCTTGAGCGAGGTGTCGCGGACGTCGTGGGCCTTGGCACCGAAGATGGCCTTGAGCAGGCGCTCCTCGGCGGTCTGGGTGCTCTCACCCTTCGGGGTGACCTTGCCCACGAGAATGTCGCCGGGGCCGACCTCGGCACCGATGCGGATGATACCGTCCTCGTCGAGGTTGGCGAGCATGTCCTCAGAGAGGTTCGGGACCTCGCGGGTGATCTCCTCGGGGCCAAGCTTCGTGTCGCGAGCATCGATCTCGTGACGCGAGATGCTGATCGTGGTGAGCAGGTCTTCAGAAACCACGCGCTCAGAGACCACGATAGCGTCCTCGTAGTTGTAGCCTTCCCAGCTCATGTACGCGACGGTGAGGTTCTGGCCGAGCGCGAGCTCGCCGTGGTCCGTGGAGGGACCGTCGGCGATGGGCTCGCCAGCCTTGACCTCGTCGCCCACGCTCACGAGCGGGCGATGGTTGATGCACGTGGACTGGTTGGAACGCTGGTACTTCGGCAGCTGGTACTCATCCATGCCCTCGGCGCTCTTCACGATGATCTTCGACGCATCGGCGAATACGACCTCGCCGTCGTTCTTGGCAAGCGTGACCTCGCCGGAGTCGAGCGCGGCGCGACGCTCCATGCCCGTGCCCACATACGGGGCGGCCGGGTGGATGAGCGGCACGGCCTGACGCTGCATGTTCGCGCCCATGAGGGTACGCTTGGCGTCGTCGTGCTCGAGGAACGGAATGAGCGTGGCGGCGACCGAAATCATCTGACGCGGGCTCACGTCCATGTAGTCGACGTCGTCGACGGGGACGTCGGCCGGGGCGCCGAACGAGCCGTCGAAGTCGCGAGTACGCGCGACGATCGTGTGCGGGCGCACGAGCTTGCCTTCTGCGTCCGTGGTCACGAACTCATTCGTCTTGGGGTCGATCGGCGTGTTCGCCGGCGCGATGATGTGGTCTTCCTCTTCGTCGGCCGTCATCCAGTCGATGATATCGGTGACCTTGCCGTTTTCCACGCGACGGTACGGAGCCTCGATGAAGCCGTACTCATTCACACGGGCATAGAGCGCCAGGCGGCCGATGAGGCCGATGTTGGGGCCTTCGGGCGTCTCGATGGGGCACATGCGGGAGTAGTGCGAGTTGTGGACGTCGCGCACGGCCGTGGGGACGTTCGTGCGGCGGCTGGAACCCGACTTGTGAGCGGCGAGGCCACCGGGGCCGAGCGCGGAAAGCGTGCGCTTATGCGAGAGGCCGGTGAGCGGGTTCGACTGATCCATGAACTGCGAGAGCTGGCTGGAGCCGAAGAACTCCTTGATGGCCGCCACGATCGGGCGGATGTTGATGAGCGACTGCGGCGTGATCTCGTCGACATCGTGCGAGCTCATGCGCTCGCGCACGACACGCTCCATGCGGCTCATGCCGATGCGGAACTGGTTGGCGACAAGCTCGCCCACCGTGCGGACGCGACGGTTGCCGAAGTGGTCGATGTCGTCGGTCTTGAAGCCGGGCTCGCCGGCCGCGAGAGCCAGCAGGTAGCGCAGGGTAGCGATGATGTCCTCGTCGGTGAGCACGCGCACATCCTCATCGGTGCTGAGGCCGAGCTTCTTGTTCACCTTATAGCGACCCACGCGCGCCAGGTCGTAGCGCTGCGCGTTGAACAGCAGCCCCTCGAGGTGCGAACGCGCGGCCTCGACGGTGGGCGGCTCGCCCGGGCGCAGGCGCTTGTAGGTCTCGATGAGGGCGTCCTCGCGGGTGAGGGCGGTGTCGCGCTCGATGGAGCGAAGCACCACATCGGAATCGCCGAGGAGCTCCGTGATCTCGTCGTTCGTAACGGCAATGCCCAGCGCACGCAAAAGCATCGTCGCGGACTGCTTGCGCTTGCGGTCGATGGACACCACGAGCTGGCTGCGCTTATCGACCTCGAACTCGAGCCATGCGCCGCGCGCCGGAATGATCTGCGCCTTGAACACGCGGTTCTCGCCGTCCATCTCCGTGGAGTAGTACACACCCGGCGAGCGGACGAGCTGGGAGACGACGATGCGCTCGGTACCGTTGATGATGAAAGTGCCCTGCTCGGTCATCATGGGGAAGTCGCCCATGAAGACGCGCTGCTCCTTGATCTCGCCCGTCTCCTTATTGGTGAGGCGCACGAGGCAGAAGAGCGACGCCTGGTAGGTCATATCCTTCTCGCGGCACTCGTCCACCGTATGGGCGGGCTCGAAGAACCGGTGCTCACCGAAGGTCACCTCGAGAACGTGGTTCTGGCTCTGGATGGGGCTCGATTCCTTGAATGCCTCGCGAAGCCCCTCGGTCATGAAGCGCTGGAAGGATTCCTTCTGCACGGAGATGAGGTTGGGCAGCTCGAGGGCCGTCGGGATCTTCCCGAAGTCGAGGCGCGTGCGCTCGGTGCGCGTAGCCTCTTGTGGTGCGGTTGCGTGTGGCAAGCTCTTTCCTCCTCGCAAGAACGGACGGGCACGGTGGCCGAGCGGGACGCGACATGCCTCCGGCCAGTGCCAAATATCGCAGCCTATTAGTTTATCAATCGCCTACCGTTTAGCAAGAAAATGCTTGACGTGGAGCCGATTCTGGGGTAAGGAATTTTTTTGTTTATAAAACCGCTGGTAAAGCGCATATTACGAACATATGTTCATGTATTTTGAGTGAATGCCCGGACGTGACCCAATTGGGGACAGGTGCGTTTTGGGACATCCTGCGCGCAGGATGTCCCAAAAC
>CAJLVH010000143.1 GCA_905210055.1 uncultured Enorma sp.
GGCGGTTTGCGAGACGTACCTCTACATCGGCAACCTGCCGAACTTCTATACCGGCGGCGACGTCGCGCTATACGACTTCTACATCGCCGTTGAGACCGACCTTTCGACGGGCGTGCAAACCGTCTACGCGTCGATCCCCTCGGATGCCGTACCGGCGTTTCGCGCCGATGTGACCCTGGACGCGGACGGCTCGGCCACCATGGCGCTCGACGACGTGGAAGCCGTGAGCCCGGTTCGTCTGGTATTCGAGGTTGCTCCGCGCGAGGAGGTGCGCGACGTCTTGGCGCGCGTGCAAGCCGGCGGTGCCTTGACGGAAGACGAACTTACCGAGATGCTCGGTGGCGCTGGTGTTGAGAACGCGGATGGCGATCTTGCGGTGGCAGCGCTTGCGTATGGAGGCGCGGATGGAGCGGACGCCGCCTCCCAGCCGCTCGTGACAACCGCCTTAACCGGAAACGCCGCACCTGGGAGCGCCTATGTGGTAGGCAGTGATACCCCGCTCTACACCCTTGCCGCCGGAGTGGAAGTCGCGAAAGGCGAGCTGCCCCAAGCGAGCGAGCTCGTCCCGCTCACGAGCGAGCCTGTTGCCGGCCGCACCTACTATTACCTCGAGACGACGTATTCCGCACGGTTCTCGTCGGTCTCCACAGCAGCGCCCGCAACCGCAACGAAAACCGTACGCCGCTATGTGGCAAGTGGAGATACAGGTGCCTCCGCATGGCGCGTGGGCACGGGCGGCCAGTACGAGCTTATCGCCGGGACACCCGCCATGCCTACGGGGGCGGTTGCCGTGGTGAACGCGAAAGCGCAGAACCGCACGAGCACGCTCCCCTATACGCAGGAGCTGCGCGGGGATGCATCCGGGGACACGCTCGTCCTCACGGCGAACCTGGGCAACAACGGCGCATATGTTTTTGAGGTAGCGAGCGAAGAACCCGATCCGGATCCCGATCCCGGCACCGATCCAGAGCCGGGTGGCGACGAGGAGCCCGGTGGTGGCGACGGCGGCACGACCCAACCCGACGACGGCGAAGGCGGCGACCACGGCGACTCGGGCAACGAGGGCGATTCCGATAGCACGCCTGAGCAAGGCGGGATGTCGAACGAAGACGGCAGCGAGGGCTCGGGGAGCGATTCCAACACCCTCACAGGCACCGACGGAACGCGCGCTGCGAAGCTCACCATTACGCTCGCCATCTTCGGAAGCGCGGCATGCCTCGCCGGCATCGTCCTCATGGTTGCTCGGAAGCTCAAGCGCTGAAGCTCGCCTCGGCAACAGTGAAACCATGCGAGTACCGCCGCTTTCGAGCTTCCATTGCCGCTGCCTTGGAGCTCCCGTCGTCGCTGAAATACAACGTAGAGAATTATCGTTGAAACACAAAGTAGAGAAATTCAGACACGTTCGACGTTGGATCGGCCTATAACTGTCGGAATTTCTCTAGTTTGTCTATAAGGATGGGGCTTGTACACAAACTAGAGAAAATCCGACACATTCGACGCTCCAACGGCCTAAATCTGTCTGAATTTCTCTATTCTGCCCATCCGGTTCTGCGAAAGCCGCCCGCGCTGCGTGCGTCCACACCGCGCCCTCCGAGCATGCCCACACCGTGCTATCATGGCATGCGGAATCGAAAACATGCGAGCAGCAAAGCGCCGCCCGCCCGAGGAAAGGACAGATCCATGGAGCGTCCCTGCGCATGGAAGGCATACGATGACGCCGCGACGGCGGAGCTTGAAGAGCTGTGCACCCAGTACCGCGCGTTCATCAGCGAGAACAAGACGGAGCGCGAGTGCGTGACGGCGAGCGTCGCCCTTGCCGAGGCGGCAGGCTACGTAAACCTCGAGACAGCGATCGCCGAAGGCCGCGCGCTCAAGGCCGGCGACAAGGTCTACGCCGTGAACCACAACAAGTCGCTCATGCTCGTGAACCTCGGTACCGAGCCCATGGAGCGCGGCATGAACATCCTGGGCGCGCATGTCGACTCTCCACGCCTCGACCTCAAGCAGAACCCGCTTTACGAGGCGGGTGATATGGCCTACCTCGACACGCATTACTACGGCGGCGTGAAAGCCTATCACTGGGTCGCCACCCCGCTCGCGCTCCACGGCGTGGTATGCAAGAAGGACGGCGCCACCATCGAGGTGTGTGTGGGCGAGGATCCCACCGACCCCGTCTTCTGCATCTCCGACCTGCTCATCCATCTGGCAAGCGATCAGTTGAAGAAGCCGGCAGCCGAGGCGGTCGACCATGAGAACCTCGACGTCATCGTGGGCGGCCGTCCCGTCAAGATCGAGGGCGACGATGAAGAGAAGGAGCCGGTGAAGAAGCTCTTCCTCGACATCCTCTCCGAGAAGTACGGCATCGACGAGGAAGACTTCCTCTCGGCCGAGATCGAGGTCGTGCCCGCCGGCGCCGCACGCGAGATGGGCTTCGACCGCTCGATGATCTTGGGCTACGGCCAGGACGATCGCGTGTGCGCCTACACCTCGCTCGCTGCACAGCTCGACGTTCCCGAGGTCACGCGTACCGCGGTGACGCTTCTCGTGGACAAGGAAGAGATTGGTTCCGTGGGCGCGTCCGGTATGACGAGCCGCTTCTTCGAGAACGCTATTGCCGAGATCATGGAGCTCGCGGGCGAGAGTGGTGAGCTCAAGCTGCGTCGTGCGCTCGCGAACTCGCGCATGCTCTCCTCCGACGTCTCTGCAGGCTTTGACACGCTTTATGCCGATCGCTTCGAGAAGAAGAACGCCGCCGTCATGGGCCGCGGACTGTGCTTCAACAAGTACACGGGCGCGCGCGGCAAGAGCGGTTCGAACGATGCCGATGCCGAGTACCTCGCGCTCGTCCGCGATATCATGGACGAGGCCGGCGTGGCGTTCCAGACCTGCGAGCTCGGGCGCATCGGCGCGGGTGGCGGCGGCACCATCGCCTACATCCTCGCTGAGTACGGCATGGATGTCATCGACTCCGGCGTGGCCGTGCTCTCCATGCACGCGCTTTGGGAGGTCACGAACAAGGCCGACGTCTACGAGGCGTATAAGGGCTACAAAGCGTTTATCGCCCGCGCATAATCCGCGGTAACGCTTTTAGCAAGGAGCCCCGGACGTTCCCTTTGCTCGCGCGCTTCGCGCAAGCTCGCGCAGGGAACGTCCGGGGCTCCCGCATAACGGTAACGTGGTTGCGCGTCGCGACGCCTAGCACACCTTCGGGGTACGAGATGTAAAATAACCCCAGGGGTTTTCGACGTCGCGTGGAAGCCTACCTATTAGGCCGTTCTGCTGCGCGATGTCGAAAAACCCCTGGGGTTATTTTACATGCGGCGACGGACGAGCTGCAGAGCGGTCGCTACCGCACTGACGGCGCACAGGGCGGCAAACACCGTGAAGGCGAAGGAATAGCCCGAAAGGAAGAGATCCGCGCGACCTTCGATGTAGGCGCTCACGGGATAGCCCGCCTCGGCGCTCATGCGTCCGTAGAGCAGCGCCGTGCCTCCCGTCACGCCGGCCGACATGCCCAAGTAGCGGACGAGCGACACAAGGCTTCCAGCGAAGCCGAGCTGCGAGGTCTCGACCGCACCCATGACGAGCGAGTTATTCGGCGACTGAAACATGCCCGTTCCCGCCGCCATGAACGCCATGGAGGCAACGATGACCGGCAGCGTCGCGTTGGCAGGCAGCACGCCCGTGAGGAAGATGCCTGCCGCATAGATGGAAAGCCCCACCAGGCAGGGAATCGACGATCCGATGCGATCCGACACCGCGCCCGCGATGGGTCCCACGGCCGCCATGGCGATCGGGATTGCCGTGAGCGCCAAGCCTGCGATATCCGGCGAGAAACCGCATGCGTTCTGCAGGTAAAACGGCAGCAGGAACTCCGTGCCGCCCACGGCGAAGAAGCAGAAGAACATCGTCGCCACGTTGAGCGCGACGCCGGGACGCCTGAAAATGTCGAAGCTCACCAGCGGATACGTCGCCCGACGCTCGACCGCGACGAACGCCACCATGCAGGCCACACCTATCGCAAGTAGCACGCACGCGAACGGCGTCACGCTCTCGACAAGGCTCGTGAGGGCGTAGAACACCAGAAAGATTGCGGGCGCAACGGTGATGGCGCCGGCGATGTCGAACGTTTCACGCTGGGTGCCAGACGCGTCCTCCGGCAGCGTCCACACGCCCACCAAAAACGAAACCACACCGATGGGAACGTTGATGAGGAAGATCGACTCCCAGGGAAACGCCGCAACAAGCATGCCGCCGATCGTGGGGCCGCACATGAGGCCGAGCGAGACGAACGTCGCCACGATGCCGAGCGCGCGGCCGCGCTGCGACGAGGGAAACGCCTCCGTGACGATACCCATATTCGTCGCTGTGGCGCTTGCCGCGCCGACGCCCTGCACCACGCGCGCCGCGATAAGCGCAGGCAGACTTGTGGAAAGGCCGCACAAAAGCGAGCCGGCGGTGAAGAGCGCGACACCCGCTTGGAACAGGCGCATCTTGCCGAACATATCGCCCAGCCGACCGAATACGAGCACCGCCGCGCAGCACGTAAGCAGATAGATGCTCGAAACCCATTGGATGCTGGTGGCGGAAACACTCAGCTCGCGCTGCATGGCGGGCAACGCCACGTTCACGATGCTGCTGTCGAGCGTCGACATGAACGTCATGGTGACGACGGTGAACAGCACCACCCACGGGTTCGGGGCGGGTCGACGCGGGGTCGACGCGGTAGATTCTTCTCTCATGGATAACCTCCCAGGCCGTTTGTTCTACGTGCCTAGGAGCACGCCTCCCCGGCTATCGCCGAGCGCTGTTGCGGCACTGCGCCGCAAGGGGCGAGGGAATGATACCACACAGCGGCATGCAAAACTGCCCCAGGGCTCTTCGCCAGCCATTGGGGACGGGGG
>CAJLVH010000144.1 GCA_905210055.1 uncultured Enorma sp.
CCGTAGCCGCAGATGCCGAACCCTATGCCGTATTCGTCACCCAGCAAGCCGGACGCTTCGGCTCTCTGCACGCCCTCGTTGAATACGCGGCGCATACCGGCGAAGCCGACCTGCGCGTAATGGCAGGTGGGAAGCTCGAAACGATCGAGCTGCGACATGTTCTCGTCATACAGGGTGAACGCGGTCTTCGTGCCGCCGCCGTCGACGCCAAGCCAGCGCATATGAACGTGCTCCTTTCGCCGGAATCCTCCGTCTGATTCTCTCAGATTGGATGGCGTTGCGTTGCGTGGTTTTGCACTGCGGTGGCACGCAATGTAAACATTGCAAAAAGCGCCGCGCATGCCGTGCGAGCGCGCCTGCAAGCTGGTAGTATGTCTCCTCGTGCGCCGAGCTGCGCTGTCTACACAGGCTCGGCGGTCTGTACGACGCCGTCCGTTCCGGCACGGGACGGCACAGATGAAAAGGAGGAACCTGTGGCAGAGACCCAGGCAGCGGCCGCATCGGCCGCGATGAACCCCGCAAACATCCATTCCATGCACACCCGTACCGCGGGCGAGCTGCGTCGTGAGAACATCGGCGAGGACGTCACGCTCACCGGTTGGGTGTGGCGCCGTCGCGATCATGGCGGGCTCATCTTCTGCGACCTGCGCGACCGCACGGGCATGACCCAGTGCACCTTCGACCCGGAGCACGCGGGCGGCGAGGCGTTCCATACCGCCGAGACCATGCGCCCCGAGTGGCCGATCCTCGTGCACGGCACCGTGATCGCCCGCGACGACGAGACGGTGAATTCGGCGCTCCCCACCGGCGAGATCGAAGTGCTTGTCGATCGCATCGAGGTGCTCGGGCGCTCCAAGACCCCGCCGTTCCAGATCGAGGACCGCATCGAGACTGCCGAAGATACGCGCTTGCGTTACCGCTACCTCGACCTGCGCCGTCCCGAGATGACTCGCCGCATCCAGCTGCGCAGCGATTTCACGTTCGCCATCCGCTCCGCCCTGCACAACCGCGCGTTCACCGAGGTCGAGACGCCGGCGCTCTTCAAGTCCACGCCCGAGGGCGCGCGCGACTTCATCGTGCCGAGCCGTCTGCAGCCCGGCAACTTCTACGCGCTGCCGCAGTCCCCGCAGCTCTTGAAGCAGCTCCTCATGGTGGGCGGCGTCGAGCGCTATTACCAAGTTGCGAAGTGCTTCCGCGACGAGGACCTGCGCGCCGACCGCCAGCCCGAGTTCACGCAGGTGGACATCGAGATGAGCTTCGTTGACCAGGACGACGTCATGGGCGCACTCGAGGATGTGCTCCAGGATGCGTTCGCGCAGATGGGCGTCGAGATGCCCACGCCGCTCCGTCGCCTGTCCTACTGGGACGCCATGGATACCTACGGCTCCGACAAGCCGGATACGCGCTACGGCATGATGCTCGTCGACCTCACCGACGTGTTCCGCGGATCCTCGTTCAAGGTGTTCTCGAGCGCCGCGAATACCGAGGGGCATGTGGTCAAGGCTATCAACGCCAAAGGTGCCGGTACGTGGCCGCGCGCGCAGATCGACAAGCTCTCCAAGGTGGCCGAGACGTTCGGCGCGAAGGGTCTCGCGTGGATCGCGTTCCGCGAGGACGGCTCGGTGAACAGTCCGATCGTGAAGTTCTTCAGCGATGAAGAGATGGCTGAGCTGCGTAGCCGCTGCGAGGTGGAGCCCGGTGACCTCGTGATGTTCGCCGCCGGTCCGCGCCTCGCCTCGGACGAGATCCTGGGCGGCATGCGCAGCCACATGGCGGACGCGCTCAACGTGCCGCGCGAGGGTCATGACTTCCTGTGGGTCGTCAATTTCCCGCTCTTCCACTGGGACGACGACGCCAAGCGCTACGAGGCCGAGCACCAGCCCTTCACCCAGCCGCACCTCGACGAGCTCGACCTGCTCGAGACCGACCCGCTCGCGATGGGCAGCTGCACGTACGACTTCGTCATGGACGGCTTTGAGGCCGGTGGCGGCGGCATGCGTATCCACGATTCCGAGCTGCAGCTCAAGATGCTCGAGTTCATGGGCTTCTCCGAGGAGCGCGCGAAGAGCCAGTTCGGCTTCCTCATGGAGGCGCTCACGTTCGGCGCCCCGCCCATGGGCGGCTTCGCGCTCGGTCTCGACCGCGTGTGCATGCTGCTGGCCGGCTGCGATTCCATCCGCGACGTCATGGCGTTCCCCAAGACCGCGAGCGGCTCCGACCTTATGAGCGCCGCGCCTAGCGAGGTTTCCCTGGCGCAGCTCAAGGAAGTCGGCTTGCGCATCGAGTAAGTGATACGTTCCGTTCGGGACCGAGATTCTCACTTCATCGCGAGATAACGAGGCGCCTTGGGATTCGTCCCGGGGCGCCTTTCGCTTTGCCGCGCGAGTATTTCCGCCCAGGGTCCAGGTTTTCACAGTTGCTTACGGGGCGGACGGCGCTTCTTCTATACCGTGATCTCGATCTGGTTGCCTTCAGCGTCGAGGATGCAGCTTTCGTAATAGCCGTCGCCGGTGGTGCGGGGACCGCTCAGCACCTCGTAGCCATCGGCGGCAAGCCGCGCGGTAAGAGCGTCGACCGCCGCGGTACTGCCCACGGAGAACGCCACATGTGCGTATCCCGTGCGCGCGGTGGGCTTCTCCAGCTCGGCCAGGTCCGGCCGCGTCATAATCTCGAGCCGCGCGCCGTCGTCGAACGTGAGGAAATAGGAGCGGAATCCCGTGCGCACGTTGTGATAGGGGGTGCCTGCGTGCGCATCAAAGTAGTGTTCGAAAAACGCGCGCGCGGCCTCAAGGTCCTGCACGTACAGCGCGACATGTTCGATGCGCATGATTCCTCCCAGGAAGGTGAGTGAGCATTTCAGTCCAAGACCCAGCTTCCTTTCAGGGTAGCATGTGTGAGAAGTAAGCTATTGTTACCTTTTTGTTAGCGAAGGCTAATTCCCTCTTCCAAAGAACGCTTGCTCATGATAGTTTACTTAGGTGAACAAACGAGGCACGTAAGGGACTCCACAGGGAAGCTTTTCTCTCGGCGTTCTCGCCTCGTAGTTCACCGTGGGCGAAGGGTGAAAGACGAAGGAGCAAGCATGGCACAGGGATCGGGCATGCCGGCGATGCCGCTGTCCTTTGCGCGCAGCGGCGACGACGTCACGGTCGCGCGCGTGCGGGGTAACGATGCCATCAAGCGGCACCTTGAGAACCTCGGGTTTGTCGAAGGGTCTCGGGTGCACGTGGTGAGTGCGAGTGGCAGCAACATCATCGTCATGGTGAAGGGCGCCCGCTTTGGCCTGGACGCCAAGGTTGCCGCCCACGTTATGACCGCGTAACCAACCCGCGGTGCGCCATCGAGCGCAGCGCGGATGCGAAGGCATAGGAAGGGGGAAGCATGAAAACGCTGGGAGATGTGCAGGTGGGGGATTCGTCCACCATCGTGAAGCTGCACGGTACGGGCGCGCTACGGCGTCACCTCATGGATCTGGGGCTCATCAAGGGCACGCCGTTCACCGTGGTGAAGGTCGCTCCGCTGGGCGACCCGGTCGAGATCACCGTGCGTGGCTACGAGCTCTCGATTCGCAAGGAAGAGGCGGCGATCGTCGAGGTGCAGTAGGCGCGACGGTCACGCGCGAAGGCGCGTATTTTTTTGATGGCAGAGTTAGCCCAACGCAACATGTTGACAAGACGGGGAGCGGGAAACGACGCGTGTCAACCCATCCCAAATGAGTCATATGCGGAACGGCGACTCGGCAACTGAAGAAGTTTCAAAGCCAGGGGAGGCCAGCAGGCACACGGGTTGAAAGGGGTTGAAAGGAACACGTCCCCAGCCAACCCATTCGGCGAGCGCCTTCCCCAGGAAAGAAGGAATGCATGGCAGCTTCACAGCTTCATGTCGCGTTGGCGGGCAACCCCAACTGCGGCAAGACGACACTCTTCAACCTCATTACCGGTCAAAACGGCTACGTAGGCAACTGGCCGGGCGTGACGGTCGAGAAGAAGGAGGCCAAGCTCTCGCGCGACAAAAGCGTGACTGTGACCGACCTTCCCGGTATCTATTCGCTTTCCCCCTATAGCCCCGAGGAGCGCGTGAGCCGCGACTATCTCATGAGCGGCGAGCCCGACGTGGTGATCCAGCTCCTCGACGCCACGAACCTCGAGCGCAACCTCTACCTCGCGCTGCAGGTCATCGAGACGGGCCTGCCCGTGGTCGTGGCGCTCAACATGGCCGACCTCGTGGAGAAGAACGGCGACAAGATCGACACTAAGGCGCTTTCGCGCCGCCTGGGTGCACCGGTCGTCATGGTCTCCGCGCTGCGGAACACCGGCATCGACGAGCTCATCGCCGAGGCTAAGCGAGCCGCCGCTACGAAGGATGCCGTGCCAGAGCACAAGTTCGACTCGGCGATCGAGGATGTCCTCAACAAGATCGAAGCCGAGCTTCCCGGTTCGGTGCCGGCAAACAAGCG
This sequence comes from uncultured Enorma sp., assembly GCA_905210055.1. GTDB lineage: Bacteria > Actinomycetota > Coriobacteriia > Coriobacteriales > Coriobacteriaceae > Enorma. The sequence goes on from CAJLVH010000144.1 coordinate 4,457, forward strand.
CCGCTACTTTGCGGTGAAGCTCTTCGAACGCGACGAGGACGCCGCGCGCTCCATTAACCTCACCAAGGACGGTGCCGCCCGCGTCGAGGCGCTCGTCTCCCAGTGCGAGCAGGATTGCGACGACGATGCCGAATCCATCATCACGGGCGAGCGCTACGCGGTGATTGCGCACATCATGGACGAGTGCGTGAAGAAGGCCGCCGCGCGCATGAGCATCTCTGAGAAGATCGACCGCGTGGTCACGAACCGTATCCTGGGTCTGCCGCTCTTCATCCTCATCATGTGGGCAGTGTACGCCATTGCCACCGGTGCGAACGCGTTCGGCACGGCCGGCACGGACTGGGTGAACGACAACCTCTTTGGCGAGGGTTTCGAGCTCTTCGGCATGGCATTCCCGTCCATCCCCGGCGTCATCGAGGGCTGGCTTGCTGCTG
>CAJLVH010000145.1 GCA_905210055.1 uncultured Enorma sp.
TCGGCGAGACGTTCTCGACGCAGTAGTCGAAGGTCTTCTGCTCCTCGAGCTCCTGCTCCTGCGGCACCATGGTGAGGGCGCCCTTCGGGCAGACCTTCGCGCAGTTGGTGCAGCCCATGCAGTCGAGCGGGCTGATGGCCATGGTGAACTTCAGGCCGGTGTCCTTCGGCATCTTGATGTCGAGCGTGCGCATGCCCTCAGGCGCGTTCGCGATCTCGTCCTCGGTGAGGCCGAACGGGCGGATGGTCGCGTGCGGGCACACGAAGGAGCACTGGTTGCACTGGATGCACTTGTCGGCGTCCCAATGCGGAACCATGACGGCGACGCCGCGCTTCTCGTAGGCGGAAGCGCCCTGCTCGAACTGGCCGTCGGCGTGATCCATGAACGCGGACACGGGCAGGCTGTCGCCCTCCATGCGGTTGATGGGCTCCATGATGTTCTTGACCTGGGCGATGAGCTCGGGGCGACCCTTGAGCTCATGCTCGACGGCCTCGTCCTCGGCGGTCGCCCAGTCGGCAGGCACCTCGAACTTGCGGAACGCGGTGGCACCGGCGTCGATGGCCTTCCAGTTGGCCTCGACGATGGCCTGGCCCTTCTTGGCGTAGGACTTCTCGGCGGCGGCCTTCATATACTCGATGGCGTCTGCCGCGGGGAGAACCTGTGCGAGCGCGAAGAACGCGGACTGCAGCACCGTGTTGGTGCGCTTGCCCATGCCAACCTTCTCGGCCAGGTCGATGGCGTCGATCAGGTAGACGTTGATGTTGTTCTTGGCGATATAGCGCTTGGCGTCGGCGCCGAGGTGGCGGGAGAACTCCTCGTCGTTCCACTGGCAGTTCACCAGGAAGGTGCCGCCGGGCTTGACGTCGCGGACCATCTTGAAGCCCTTGACGATGTAGCTCGGGTTGTGGCACGCCACGAAGTCGGCCTTGTTGATGTAGTACGGGCTCTTGATGGGGTTGTCACCGAAGCGCAGGTGCGAGATGGTCACGCCGCCCGTCTTCTTGGAGTCGTACTGGAAGTAGGCCTGGACGTACTTGTCCGTGTGGTCACCGATGATCTTGATGGAGTTCTTGTTGGCACCGACGGTACCGTCGCCGCCGAGACCCCAGAACTTGCACTCGATGGTGCCCTCGGCAGCCGTGTTGGGGGCGTCGGGATCCATGGGGAGCGACAGGTTGGTGACGTCGTCGACGATGCCGAGCGTGAACTCATGCTTGGGCTCGTCCTTCTTGAGCTCCTCGTACACGGAGAACGCAGCGGCGGGCGGCTCGTCCTTCGAGCCAAGGCCGTAGCGGCCGCCAACGATCTTGATGCCGGTGAGGCCGGCCTCGTAGATCGCGGAGATGACGTCCTCGTAGAGCGGCTCGCCGATGGAACCGGGCTCCTTGGTGCGGTCGAGCACGGCGATCTTCTTGACGGTCTTGGGCAGCGCGGCCACGAAGTGGCTCACAGACCATGGACGGTACAGACGGACCTTCACGAGGCCGACCTTCTCGCCATGGGCGTTCAGGTAGTCGATGACCTCCTCGAGCGTATCGCAGAAGGAGCCCATGCAGACGACGATGTTCTCGGCGTCAGCGGCGCCGTAGTAATCGAACAGGTGATAGTTCGTGCCGAGCTTCTCGTTCACCTTGTTCATGTACATCTCGACGACCTGCGGAAGCTCGTCGTAGGCGGTGTTGCACGCCTCGCGGTGCTGGAAGAAGACGTCGCCGTCCTCGTGGGTACCGCGGTTGTGCGGATGGTCGGGGTTGAGCGCGTGGTCACGGAACGCCTGCACGGCAGCCATGTCGACCATCTCGGCGAGATCGTCGTAATCCCACACGGCGACCTTCTGGATCTCGTGCGAGGTGCGGAAGCCGTCGAAGAAGTTCAGGAACGGAACCTTGCCCTCGATGGCGGAAAGGTGCGCCACCGCGGAGAGGTCCATGACCTCCTGGACGTTGGTCTCGGCGAGCATGGCGAAGCCGGTCTGGCGGCAGGCCATGACGTCGGAGTGATCACCGAAGATGTTGAGCGCATGGCTGGCGACGGTACGCGCGGACACGTGGAACACGCCCGGCAGATGCTCGCCTGCGATCTTGTACATGTTCGGGATCATGAGCAGAAGACCCTGGGACGCGGTGTAGGTGGTGGTCAACGCGCCCGCGACGAGCGAGCCATGGACGGTGCCCGCGGCGCCGGCCTCGGACTCCATCTCGATGACGTTCACCTTCGTGCCAAAGATGTTCTTCTTGCCCTGAGCTGCCCACTGGTCGACATGGTCGGCCATAGGGCTGGACGGCGTAATCGGGTAGATACCCGCAACTTCGGTGAACGCATACGATACGTATGCGGCAGCCTCGTTGCCGTCCATGGACTTGAACGAACGCGCCATATACCCCTCTCCTCTCGTGTAGGTATACAGTCCCCGGTAGCCCGTGCGTACCGGTTATTCCACGGCGCTTATGGTATTCCCGCATGTCAAGCACGATTCGGCGAACGCGACGAAACGAATCTGGCAGCGGAAATCCACATGCGACATTATTGTAACGCGTATCGCGCACGCGCGGGGGCAAAAGTGCGTCGAATGAATGTGTTTGTGCTGTTTCCTCTTTGTGGAACTGGGAGCAGGCGAGACGCCATGCCGCGTTCCCGCCGCCGTCTCCTCGGGCGCCCCACCACCGTTCCCGCGGGCGGCCCCGCCGGCCCCGTCACGTCTGAATCGTCTTTTTTCGACAGAATTATTCCCGAAGAAGCTAAGACTGTCGAAAAAGGTGATTCAGATGGAGCGGGGGACGGCGCGGTACTCGGCGCGCATCGTCCGCGACGTCGCCGAGGACACCGAGGAGAAGCGCGGGCACAGCTACAGCGTGCGGCGTGCTTCGATCGCGCGGCCTAGGGTAAGTTCGTCGGCGTACTCGAGGTCGCCGCCCACGGGAAGGCCGCTCGCCAGGCGGCTCACGGTAATGCCGAGCGGCTTGATGGTTCGGGCGAGATAGCTCGCCGTCGTCTCGCCCTCGATGTTGGGGTTGGTGGCGATGATGATCTCTTGGATATCCTCCTCGCCCAGACGCGCAAGGAGCTCGCGAACATGCAGCTGCTCGGGACCGATCTTCTCCATGGGACTGATCACACCGCCAAGCACGTGATATAACCCTCGGTAGCTGCCTGTTCTCTCGATTGCCTGCACGTCACGCGGCTCGCCGACCACGCAGATGTGCGTGCGGTCGCGCATGCCGTCCATGCAGATGGGGCATTCATCTGCCGTGGCGTAGTTGAAGCACCGGCTGCAAAAGTGCACGTGCTCCTTCACGTCGAGGATCGCCTGCGCGAGGCGGCGCGCTTCCTCGGCGTCGGCTTCAAGCAGGTGATAGGCGATGCGCTGGGCAGACTTGGGGCCGATGCCCGGCAAACGCCCCAGCTCATCGAGCAAGCGCTGCAAATCTTGGTTGCTCGCCATGGCGTCCTTCCTCATCAGCTTCCACGAGTGGCATTCGGTGTTCACGGGGTCACAAACGCCGTGCACAAATGCACTCGCGACGGATATCAACGGTTATTTCGCAATGCGCCGAGTAGAGGGGCATCTTTTGCAAAAGATTTCGCAGGTAGAACGCTTATGCCAGTTCGCGCTACTCGACAAGTCCAGAAACAACCGTTGATTTCCGAATCGAGTGAACTTAGAACGGCATTCCGGGGATGTTGAGGCCGCCGGTGATGGCGCCCATCTGGCGGTTCGCGAGGTCGCCCACGCCGCGCAGCGCCTCGTTCACGGCGGCCGTGACCATATCTTCGAGCATCTCGACATCCTCGGGGTCGAGCGCCTCGGGGTCGATCTTAAGCGAGGTGATCTGCATCTCGCCGTTCACCGTGACTTTGACCATGCCGCCGCCGGCAGACGCGTCCACCGTCGACTGCGCGATGTTCTCCTGTGCGGCGGCAAGCTGCTCCTGCATCTTGCGAGCCTGCTTCATCATTTGCTGCATATTCATCTGAGCCATGGATACTCCTTGCCAAGGTGGAGCGGCGGCGCAGATAGCCCGCTCACCCCATTGCAGACGCTATATCGGGTACGCATCCTATCATATCAGGATGGTCACAGTGCGACATCTCTCTTGGATGCCGGAGCGGTCACCTCGCGATGCCTGGCTTCGCGGGAATGCGAACTCGAACTCCCCGCATAACATACCGCCCTTCAAAAGGTTCGAAGCCGAGCTTCTCGCGCACCCAGCCCCACGCCCACACCGCACAAAATTCATGGCCAATATCTCATCGAGCTCCATCGAAATAGCCGTTAGGACGGTGATTTTAAGTCGTAGTGACTATTTCAATGGAGTTCGATGCAAGGTGGAAGAACTAGGCATCGGCAGCAGGACGCACGTTTAGGAGTCGAGTTTGGTGAACACGACGCCGTCGCCGAAGATGTTTCCCAGAATGTCCTTGATGTCGTCGGTTGCGCCGGATCCCGAGCTCGCCGGCGCGGCAGCAGGGGCATCGGAAGCCGGCGCGGATTGTTTCTCTATCAACGAGTCAGGTGCCGGTGTGACCGAAGGTGCGGGTGCAGAAGATGGAACCTGCGCTGGGCTCGGCATCGCAGCGGGTGCCGGATTCGCGGGAGGAATAGAGGCTTGAACAGCTGCAACGGGCTCGGATGCAAGGTCTACGGGCGCAGCGCTGCCCATGGAAGATGTCTGTGCAGAAGAAGCGTTGGCGGGCATATCAAACGGCGGAAGGTCATCTTCGGCGTAGTCGAATGCAGTAGCATCGTCGTAGGGAACCTGGTCATCGACAGGAGCCGTCTGGACGAAAAGATCGGAAGAGCACAC
>CAJLVH010000146.1 GCA_905210055.1 uncultured Enorma sp.
CAGCCACGCGTGCGACGAGGTCGTGGAGCTCGCGGAGAAGATGCAGATTCCCGTGGTCACCACGCTGCTGGGCAAGGCGGCCGTGCCGTGCTCGAACCCGCTCAACTTAGGTCCCGTGGGCATGCACGGCTCCAAGTACGCCAACATGGCCGTGACCGAGTGCGACCTGCTCATCGCCGTGGGCGCGCGCTTCTCGGACCGCGTGACGGGCAAGCTCTCGGAATTCGCCCCGCATGCGACGGTCATCCACATCGACATCGACCCGGCCGAGATCGGCAAGGTGCGGAACCCCCGCGTGCCCATCGTGGGCGACGCGCAGGTGATCGTGGCTGCCATCAACGAGCGGCTCGACCGCGCGGAGGCGACGCCACAGGACGCTGATTGGGTGAAGACCGTGTTCGCGTGGCGCGAGCGCTGGCCGTTCTATACCGAGGATTTCGCCGATTACCCCGATCGCATCGCCCCGGAGCAGGTGCTCGAGGCGCTTTCGAACAAGCTCGACCCGCATGCGAGCGTCGTGACGACCGAAGTGGGCCAGCACCAGATGTGGGCTCACCAGCACGTGCATCGCGAGGAGTCGCGGACGTTTCTTTCCTCCGGTGGCCTGGGAACCATGGGCTTCGGCTTCCCGGCGGCGATCGGTGCGAAGATCGGCCGGCCGGACGCGCAGGTGGTGTGTATCGCGGGCGACGGCAGCCTGCAGATGAACATCCAGGAGATGGCGACGGCCATCGGCAACGGCGTCGCGGTGAAGGTGCTCGTCATCGACAACAACGCGCTCGGCATGGTGCACCAGTGGCAGCGGCTCTTCTATGACGAGCGCTATAGCTGCACGGAGTTCACCGCGAACCCGGATTTCGTGAAGCTTGCCGAGGCATATGGCTGGCAGGCGGAGCGCATCACGCGACCGGACGAGATCGACGCGGCGCTCGACCGTATGCTCGCGGCCACAGATCCATACCTGCTTGACGTGGTGATTCCCACGGCGCAGACCGTGTACCCCATGGTGGCGCCCGGCGCGGCGATCGACGACATCATCGGCGCGATCGACGTGACGCTTGGCGGCGTGCGCGTGACGGAGAAGGGCATGAGCCCGGCGGGCGAGATGGCGGGCACCGTGGCGGAGCCGCTGCCGCTCGACGAGAGCGATCCGTCGCTGCGCGTTGCCATGCCCCAGAAGGGAGGCGAGTGAGATGCAATACATCCTCTCTGTGCTCGTAGAGAACAAGCCCGGCGTGCTCTCCCGCGTGACCGGCATGATTAGCCGCCGTGGGTTCAACATCGATTCGCTCACCGTCGCGCCCACGGAAGACGTGACCATGAGCCGTATGACCATCATCGTCGAGGCGGACGAGATCGCCTACGAGCAGATCACCAAGCAGCTGCATAAGCTTGTGAGCGTGTACAAGATTTCCGACATGACGCATGAGGACGCCATCGAGCGCGAGCTCGTGCTGTTCAAGGTCTCGGCGCCCGCCGACCGTCGGCACGAGATCATCGAGATCGCGAACATCTTCCGCGCGAAGATCGTCGACGTGGGCAAGAACACGCTCACCGTCGAGGCGACCGGCACGGCGAGCAAGCTCGATGCGATGGAGGATCTCTTCCGCGGCTACGGGCTTCGGCAGATCACGCGAACCGGCAAGATCGCGATGTCGCGAAGCTCCTAAATGACTCAAAACGATCCCGTCCCCAAATGAGTCATCCACTCGGTACCATCAGCCACTAACCTTAAGGAGAGCAACATGGCTGTGACGATTTACTACGAGAGCGACTGCAACCCCCAGGTGATCCAGGACATGAAGATCGCCGTGATCGGCTATGGCAGCCAGGGGCACGCGCATGCGCTCAACCTCCTCGACTCCGGCTGCGACGTGCGCGTCGGCCTGCGCGAGGGCTCGAAGAGCTGGGCGGCTGCCGAGGAAGCCGGCCTCAAGGTCTGCTCCATGGATCAGGCGGCCGAGGAAGCCGACCTCATCATGATCCTCACGCCCGACGAGACCCAGCCCAAGGTGTACGAGGAGCACATCAAGGCGCATCTCAAGCCCGGTAACACGCTCGCCTTCGCGCACGGCTTCAACATCCACTTCGGCTATATCGTGCCGCCGGAGGACGTGAACGTCATCATGTGCGCGCCCAAGGGCCCCGGCCATATCGTGCGGCGCCAGTACACCGAGGGTTCCGGCGTGCCCGACCTGGCCTGCGTGCAGCAGGACGCCACCGGTAACGCGTGGGACATCGCGCTCGCGTACTGCTGGGGTGTGGGCGGCGCTCGCTCCGGCATCATCAAGGCCACCTTCAAGGAGGAGACCGAAGAAGACCTCTTCGGCGAGCAGGCCGTGCTGTGCGGCGGTCTTGTTGAGCTGGTGAAGGCCGGCTTCGAGACCCTCACCGAGGCCGGGTACCCGCCGGAGCTCGCGTACTTCGAGTGCTACCACGAGATGAAGATGATCGTCGACCTCATGTACGAGAGCGGCATCCACTTCATGAACTACTCCATCTCGAACACGGCCGAGTACGGCGAGTATTACGCCGGCCCCAAGGTCATCAACGACGAGAGCCGCGCCGCCATGAAGCAGCTTCTTGCGCGCATCCAGGACGGCAGCTTCGCGCAGGAGTTCGTCGACGACTGCAACAACGGCCACAAGTGGCTGCTCGAGCAGCGCGAGAAGATCAACGAGCACGAGATCGAGAAGACCGGTGAGAAGATCCGCTCCATGTTCTCGTGGATCAAGAAGGACTAGCCGTACGCACGATAACCCCATGTACAAATAATCTCTGGGGTTCTGACATCGCGGTCCCGCTGCCCTTGCCGGCGGCGGGGCCGCTGTTGTTTGAGCCAGGCACGGGCCAATGCAAACCGGGTGCAAATCAAAACTTCCGGTTATCAACGGTTGTTTTTGAATCCGATGAGTACACGCTGAAGAAACGGATCGTTTCCCCAGATAAACGCGATCTGAAAACGGCCTATACTCGGCGACTCGGAAAACAACCGTTGATAACCGGAAGTTTTGTTAATCCGAGGATCTATTTACCCGGCTGCCTTCCGGCATCCGGGGCGTTTTACGCGCTGAATCCGCGCTTGTGTTCGCGGCGAGATGTTTCTGAAATGTTGCCGCGCCTCCAAGGCAAACGCCAGAGTTTCACTTTGCTACAATCGCGAACCGTTTGTTGGGCGCGGTGAACGCCCGGATGGCAAGGAGTAAGGTGGGACGATGGAAGAGCGCGGGGAAGCGGCCGCCGTTGAGATCGCATCTGGTGCTGTGGCCGCAACCAGGGCATCTGTCGCGAGCGACGTAACCGGGGCGTCTGCCGAGGGCGCTGCGGCCGAACCGCCTGCCACGGGCGCCGCTGCGCGTGCAGCCTCCTCCTCGGGCGGCTCCATGACGGCGCGGCAGTGGCTCGCGCTCGCGGGCCTTACCTGCTCCGCGTTCGTGTTCAACACCTCGGAGTTCATGCCCATCGGCCTTTTGAGCAGCATCGCCGGTGGCTTCGGCCTTACCGAAGCGCAGGCAGGCATGATGACCTCGATCTATGCATGGGCGGTCATGGCGCTCTCGCTGCCGCTCATGGTGTTCGCCTCGCGGTTCGAGTTCAAGCGGCTGCTTCTCGCGGTGATCGTGCTCTTCACGGCGGGGCAGTTCGCCTGTGCCGTAGCGCCCACGTTCGCGATGCTCGTGACGGCGCGCCTGCTCGTTGCGTGTGCACACGCGATTTTCTGGTCGATCGCCTCGGTCATGGCGACGCGCGCGGTCGCTCCGGAGCACGGCTCGCTCGCGCTTAGCATGGTCGCGACGGGAACATCGGTCGCCATGGTGTTCGGCCTGCCCCTTGGGCGCGCGATCGGGCTCGCCGTGGGCTGGCGCATGACGTTTGCCTGCGTGGGCGTGGTGGGCGCGGCGCTCGCGATCTACATGGCCGCCATCTTCCCGCCCATACCCGCCGGCGAGCGTTTCGGACTGCGTCGGCTGCCTGGTCTCTTCCGCAACCGTGCGCTCCTGACGGTCTATGTGAGCACGTTGCTCGTGGCGACCGGCTATTACACGGCGTACAGCTACATCGATCCGTATCTTACGCAGGTCGCGCACCTCGAAGCCGGTACCGCCACCATGGCGCTCACGGTTTTCGGCGCTGCCGGGCTCGCCGGGAGCCTTCTGTTCTCGCGTGCCTACGACGCGCACCGGCTTCCGTTCTTGGGTACGGCGCTCGCGGGGCTTTCGGCAGCGCTGCTCCTGTTGAATGTTGCGGCACCGTTTGTAGCAGGCATATTCGGTATGCTCGCGCTGTGGGGAGCGTGCAACACGGCGTTCGGTATCGCGTTTCAGGCCGAGATCATCCGTTATGCGCGCCCGGATGAGGCCTCCGTGGCGGTGGCGCTGTACTCGGGGATCTTCAATTTGGGGATCGGTTCCGGGTCGTTTTTCGGCGGTATGGTGAGCACGGCGTTCTCCCTGTCGAGCATCGGCTCTGTAGGCGGCGTGCTCGCGGCAGCGGGTTCCGCCGTGTGCCTGGCGGGGTTGGCGCGCGCGGGACGACCTGCGAAGTAGCTCAGAGAAGAGTCTCTGCCGCGCGCGGGGAGGGGCCGTTAAAACCCCTAGGGGGTATCTGCATGCGGCGCTACGCCGGCAGTTTGCA
>CAJLVH010000147.1 GCA_905210055.1 uncultured Enorma sp.
TTAGCCACTGCGCGCGGGGCGAGATGCGAATGAACCCTTGGGGTTATTTCGCATCTCGCCCCAGTTAGAGCCATCCGATTTCTAGGCGAAGCGCGCGACGAGCTCCTGAAGCACATCCACCATCTTCTCGAGCGATGAGACCGGGATGAACTCGTTCACGCCGTGGAACGCGTAGCCGCCCGTCGAGAGGTTGGGGCAGGGCAAACCCCTGAACGAAAGCTGCGCACCATCGGTGCCGCCACGAATCGGCAGCACGCGCGGCTCGATGCCTGCCGCCTCGAACGCTTCTTTCGCGCTCTCGATGAGCTGTGGGTAGCTGGCAACCATCTCGGCCATGTTGCGGTATTCCTGGTGAATATCCAGGCTCACACGCTCCTCGCCGAGCGATTCGTTCAAGAACGTCGCAGCACGCTCCATGAGCGCGATCTTCGCCTCGAAAAGCGCGCTATCGTGATCGCGCACGATATAGCGGGCGCACGCGTGCTCGCAGGTCGAAGAAACGCTCAGCAGGTGGATGAAGCCCTCATATCCCTCAGTGTACTCAGGGCGCATCGCCGCGGGCAGCATCGCGTGGAAATCGCAGAAGAGGTTGGACGCGTTGACCATGCGGCCCTTCGCATCGCCCGGATGGATGGAGTATCCGCGGAACGTGGCCGTGACCTCGCAGGCGTTGAAGCACTCCCACTCCAGCTCGCCGATCGCGCCACCGTCGACGGTATAGGCATACGTGCACTCGAAATCTTCGATATCGAGCAGCGACGCGCCGTGCCCGATCTCCTCATCCGGGCAGAAGCAGATGCCCAGGCGCGGGTGCGGCAGCTCGGGGTGCTCCAAGAGCCGGGCGACGAGCGCCATGATCTCGGCGACGCCCGCTTTGTCGTCGGCACCGAGCAAGGTCGAGCCGTCGGAGCAAACCAAGTCCTCGCCCACGAGGCCGTCGAGAGCGGGCAGCTTATCGGGCGCGATGGAGACCGGCGCGCCGTTAACCTCGCCGCTCACGAGGTCGCCCCCCTCGTAACGCACGATATGTGGCTTCACCCCGAAGCTCGAGACGACTTCGGTGGTGTCGAGGTGGGCGATGAGTCCGAGCGCCGGCTTGTCCTCGGCGCCCGCGCTTGCGGGGACATGCGCCGTCACATAGGCATGATCGGATACCGCGACGTCTTGGGCGCCAAGGCTGCGCAGTTCGTCGGCGAGCATGCGGGCGAGATCGAACTGGACCTCGCTCGAGGGCGTCTCGTTGGCATGCGCATCGCTCGAGGGCGTGTCGACCTGCACATAGCGCAGGAAGCGCTCGAGGACATCGGATTGTTCGCGCTGTTCAGCCATGATGACTCCTTTGCTTGGATGATGCGATTGCGCCTCACGGCCTTTACTCTAGCACGCCTTGTTGCACGCTGGCGCTTCTGTTGGGATGCTTGGGAGCGCGTTAGGGTAGAATCAGCTGCATACCATGGAGTTTGGAGGCTGGACAGATGGAAACAACCGAGGAGTCGCGCGAGCTGCATCTTACGATGTCGAACGAGGACTACCTTGAGTGTCTCGTTCGGATCGAAGAGGAGGAGCAGGCTGTGGAAGGCGTGCGCTCCGTCGACGTCGCTTCGCGTCTGAACGTCTCGAAGGCATCGGTCAACAAGGCGGTCGCTGCTTTGAAGGCGCAGGGGCTGGTTGAACAATCCCATTACGGAAAGATTCTGCTCACCGACCGGGGACGCGAGATTGGCACCGCTGTCTGGTATCGACATCGCCTGCTCCGCACGTTCCTCACCCGCGAGCTCGGCGTGGACTACGACCGCGCCGATGCGGAGGCATGCATGATGGAGCATGCGCTTTCCGAGGACACCATGGCTCGGTGGCTTGAATATCTTGAGCGTCAAGGCGTCGCACTCGGTGCCTAGCAGCCTGGAGACGGGTTCTCGCATGCTTCGCTTTGATTACTACAACAGAGTCGACGCGCAGGAGCTGCTGGCGGATCTCGAGTGCGAGACGCTTCTCATGCAAGGCCCCATGGGCTCGTTGCTCATGAGCGAGCCAGATGCGGCGGACATCCCGCCCGCCTTCTGGAACCTCGCGGAGCCGCAGACGGTGCAACGACTGCATCAACTGTATGTAGCCGCTGGAGCGCAGGTGCTTCTCACGAACACCTTTCAGGCGTCGGCGCCCGCGCTTGAGCGCGGCGGTATCGCGCGTTCCATGGAAGAAGTCAATCGCGCCGCTGTCGACAGTGCGCGTAAGGCGGGGCGCGTCTTTGTCGTCGGGTCGATGGGGCCGTGCGGCATCGAGTGGAGTCGAGAAGACTCCCCAGAGTACCGCGCTGCGCGTGCGGCGTACCGAGAGCAGGCGAGCGCGCTCTTCGAGGCGGGCGTTGCGGCCGTCATGCTCGAGACCTTCTCTTCGATTCGCGAGCTCGATCCCGCGCTTGCAGGCACCATGGATGTCGCCGACGGCATGCCGGTGTTCGTAAGCTTCGCCGTGGACGATCAGGGCTGCCTCATGGGCGATGGTTTAACCATAGAGGGAGCTGTGGTGCATGCCGAAAAGCGCGGCGTAGCTTCGGTGGGCGTGAACTGCTGTTCTCTCGAAGCGGCCGATGAGGTACTGCCACGTTTGAGGAAGGCGGCACGCACGCCCGTTTCCGTGCGCCCGAACGCGGGCGATCCGTTCATGACCGAGGACGGTTCGATCGCCTGGCCGGATCGCGACTCCTTGTTTGCACGCCAATGCGTGCGCTGGCGAGCTATCGGTGCGAACCTCGTTGGCTGCTGCTGCGGCGGTACGCCTGCCACCACGGCCGCTATGTCCGACGCCCTCTCCTAGTCGCTCGCCGATACTTCGTTTCTCCATGGAAGCGCTGTGCTGTGCTCGGCATCCGCGCGTCTTGGGTATACAGATGATGCGGCTTGCGTTCGAGAAGATGCAAAGCTCGTGCGTCGGCCGCGCTAACTATGATACCAAGCAGGGAGTGCATACTCGATGAGCTCGATGATCCATCTATCCGCCGATGGTTGGTGCGCGCGCGTCGACGACGACGCTGTCGACGATGACCTTGCGCGCATCGCCGATGCAGCCGGAACGTTCTGGGCGCAGGCCTCGCCGGGGGCGATTGTATATGTCGCATTCGACACGCGCCCGGATGCGGAGCGCTTGGCATGCCTCGCGGGCAGGATCCTCGCAGGGCACGGCTTGGTTGCCAAGGTCGCCGATCGTTTTACGCCGGTGCCGGCGCTTGCCTGGACGATTGCGAACGACCAGCGCGCGTGCGGCGGACTTATGGTGACCGGTTCGCAGCGTCCCTACGACTATGTGGGCGTGCGCATCTACACCGCCGACGGTGTCTCGCCGACGCGCGAGGTCTCCGATGAGCTCGAGCTTCTCATCGAGCCCGAACCGGCTTCAGTGTTCGGCGGCATCCAGCGTACGGACATCGCAACGTCCTATCTGGACAATCTGTATGCATCGGTTGACGGGGACGCGATCGCGCACGCAGGGCTTTCCGTCCTCTATGATCCCCTGTATGGCGCCGGTCGGCTGCATCTTCCCATGGTCATGAGTGCCTTGGGTATCGATGTCACCGAGATCCACGGTGAGTTCGACGACGACGCCATCGACCTCCATCCAGAGCCCGTTGAGCCATGGGTGGACGATTGCGAGCGCGCCGTCGTGGAGACCGGGGCGTGCGCGGGCTTTATCACAGACAGCGATGCGGATCGCATGAGCGCAGTCGACGAGCGCGGTCGCTATGTGAGTCCACGCATGATTGCAACGCTCGTGTTGAAGCATCTTGTCGAGTATCGCGGCGAGAAGGGACGCGTCGTTTTGGGAGTCTCTGCATCCGCGCTTACGCGCCGCGTGGCGAAAGCTCTCGGATGCCGCGTGGTGATGAAGCCGACGGGCTTTGAGCATATATATAAAGAAGCGCTCAAAGGCGACGTGCTCTTGGGCGTGGAGGGACGGACGGGCATCTGTATTCCCTCGCATATGATCGAGCGTGACGGCCTGCATGTAGCACTGATTCTGTGCGAACTCATGGCAAAGACGGACAAAACGCTTGCGCAGCTCGTAGATGAGGTGGAACGTGAATATGGCGCTATGGCCTATGCGGTGCGCGATTTGCGGGTTGAAAACGAAGTCAGCGAGATCTTCAGGACGATGCTTCCGGGTCTGAATCCGCACACCGTTGCCGGCAGAGAGCCGGTTGCGGTGAGCCATATGGATGGACTGAGGCTCGAGTTTGACGATGAGTCATGGGTGCTTCTGCGTCCAAGCCGTATGGATCCGGTGGTGCGCGTCTATGCCGAGGCGCCGACGGTGCAGGAACGCGACCGCCTCCTCGAAGCGGGTTGCGAGATCGCGCGCGGCGAGGCGCTCGATAGCGGAATGCAGTGAGAATGGCGTTCGGCTTCGGCGAGCGGTATGAAATAGTAGATAAGCGTTGTAAAAACACTATATATAGTAGGAAAGCAGGCTGAAATTCAGTTAATTGTGGAGAGAATGTGGTGAGACGAATTGACCTCTCCACACAGCTGAGACTCTGGCAATATATCTCCTTGCCGCGCGGCGGGG
>CAJLVH010000148.1 GCA_905210055.1 uncultured Enorma sp.
GGGTGCGTGGTGGGGTTCCCCTCGGAGCCACAGCCGGAGAGCATCAGGCCCACGGCCATGACCAGCGCAAGGACAAGTGCAAGCAGTCTGGTTTTTTTAATTGTGATCCTCCTTAGTTTTTTGGTTTCTAAAACGTTTTTGGCGTCTCTAATTCTATACAAAAAACGTTTTCGTATTCAATGCGCTTTTTTAACAAACTTTTACCGACTTTTTGGCTACTTTGATGGAATTATCAAATTAGCACAATTTCTGGCTCAGAGCCTGACGCTCAGGTCCTTCTCCACGGTGCAGGGGACGCCGTTTATCGTGAGCTCCACCGCCCTGGTGCCGGTGAGGTTTACCAGCTCTGCGCTCTGGTGCGTGAGGGATACGCGGAGTTTCTGGCCCTGCCAGCAGATATAGAACTCGAGGCTGCGCCAGCAGGAGGGCAGGGCGGGGTTGAGGCGCAGCTTGCCGTCGAGCATGCGCACCCCGCCGAAGCCGAAGACTACGGACTGCCACACGCCTGCGAGCGAGGCGGCGTGTATACCGGCGTCGCTGGTCTTCATGTTCGGGCCCACGTCTATGGCCGCGGCCTTGCAGAAGAGCTCATAGGCGAGCTCCCTGTTGCCCATGTCGTTGGCGAGGATGCAGTGCGTCGAGAGTGAGAGCGAGGAGTCGTGCAGCGCCCTCGGCTCGTAGTAGTTCCAGTTGGCCTTCTTGACCTCGGCGCTGAACTGGTCCTCGAGCAGCAGGAACATGATGAGGATGTCGGCCTGCTTGGAGACCTGCATGTGCGTTATCTGCTCCTGGTTGTAGTCCCTGTAGATGCTGCCTACGTTCTCCTGCTTCTTGTATTTCGTGAGGTCTATGTCTTTGAGCGTCAGGTAGGTCCTGTCCTGCGGGATTACGAGGTCCTCCCTCGGCTGCGGCAGGAAAATGCGCGCGAGCTTGTCCTCCCAGACGGGCTCGAGGGCCGCGAGGCCGAGCTTTTCGTCGAGCTTCGCGTAGAGCGCTTCGACATCCGCCGGCTGAATGGCGGGGCCCATGCCGTTGACCTCGGTCTCAACGCCGTCGGAGTTGATTTTCACGTTGATGCGACTCATACCCTCGGCAACCTCGATGAAATCCGCCTCGACGCCCGTCTCGCGCAGGCGGCGCGCGATCTCCGCCCCCGTGAAGCCCGCGAGGAAGCCGAGCGCACGATTCTCGTGGCCGAGGTTCCTGAGCACGATGGACACGTTCACGCCCTTGCCGCCGGGCAGCATCTCCTCATGCGCAGTTCGGTTCACGAGCCCGAGCTTGAGACCGTCGACCTGGATGATGTAGTCGAGGCACGGGTTGAACGTTACGGTGTAGATCATGTGCTTCCTCCTTGGGAGACGGTGGGGTGTCGATGTCCTACTCGACCACGATGACATTCGAATAACCGTCGAGTTCGCTGGGTACGGCGTCGGTGATGACCACGGCGTCGTCGAACGCCGCGAAGGCGACGGGCGATACAGCGGAAAGCTTGCTCGAATCGCACAGCACGTACGGCTTGAGCGTATGCGCGAGCGCGGTCTCCTTCACCAGGGCTTCGCCCAGCTCAGGCGTCGTGAAGCCGGCATCAGGCGTCGCGCCGTTCGTGCCGAAGAACCCGATCGTGAAGCGGAAGCGGCGAAGCGTCTCCACCGTCTGCTCGCCCACGAGCGCGCCGGTAACGGTCTTGATCTCGCCCGCCGGCATGAGCACGCGGCAACCTTTTTCGAACAGGGCGTGCGCGATCTCCACGGAGTTCGTCACGTAGGTGGCTGAATGCTCAGTGATGGCGTCCGCCAGGCATCCCGTGGTGGAACCGGCGTCGATGTAGACGAAATCGCTGGGGCCGATAAGCGTCGCCGCAAAGCGCGCGATGCGCCGCTTCTCGGCAAGATAGAGCTCGTGGCGCTCACCCACCGCCTGGTCGACCGAGACCACCGTGCGCCGAGCCGCCGTCGCACCCGCAGAGGCGGCACCGCCGTGAACCTTCACGATGCGCCCTTCCTGCGCAAGGCGCGTGAGGTCGCGGCGAACGGTGGACTCCGATGCGTTCAGCAGCTCCATGAGCTCGGCGGAGGTGACGGTCCCCCGCTCGTCCACCACAGCGACGATCCTGTTGAGCCGTTCCTCTGCAAGCATGGCGCATCCCTCCCAACTTCTGCCGACGGCTCCAGATCTGCTCAACTTCGAGTCTGTTCAGATTCCGTCACTAACGTTCAATTTCCTTCACGGTAAGAACAATATCATCAGAATCAGTCATTATCGGTCAGATTCGTTCATCTTCCGCCAACGGTAGGAATCACACCGTGAATGGTTCAAGCGAGCCCGGGACATCGTTTCAAACGTATGACGCGAAGTAACGCCCAAGTTCAGTCCCCACGTTGTCGTACAATGCTCCTACCTGCATAGAACGCCGCATGGAAGGAGCAACCATGAGCCTGTGGAACATGCTGAACGAGCTGAAGGGCGCGACCTGGGTCGACCTCACCCACCCTCTCACGAACGAAAGCCCCTACTGGGCGGGCATCCCGGAGGGCTCCGTCGAGCTCTGCCGCACGGTCTTCGACTACGACGAGGAAATGCTCTCCTGCCGCATCCATACCTACAAGTTCCCTGGGCAGTTCGGCACGCACGTAGACTTCCCAAGCCACTTCACCCCGGGCGCCGTGGGCTCGGAGGCATACGAGGTAGGCGACGGCAGCTGGACGGCCATGCCGCTCTGCGTGATCGACCTCACGGGCAAAGTCGCTGCCGAAGGGCCGGACACCGCCGTAACCGTTGCCGACATCGAGGCATGGGAGACCGAGCACGGCCGCATCCCCGAGGGCTCGTTCGTGGCGCTGCGCACGGATTGGTATACGCGCTGGCCAGATAACGACGCGCTCAACAACTTCGATGCCGAGGGCGGCGAGCACTGCCCCGGCTGGTCCATGGAGGCGCTGAAGTTTCTGTATGAAGAGCGCGGCATCCAGATGAACGGCCACGAGACGTTCGACACGGACGCGTCGTTCCTCGCCGCCGAGGCCGATGACCTTGCCTGCGAGCGCTATGTGCTCGATAACGGGCATCTGCAGGTCGAGGTCATGGCGAACCTCGACAAGGTTCCCGCCACGGGCGCCGTCGTGTTCGTGACCTGGCCGCACATCGAAGGAGCGACGGGCCTCCCCGCCCGCGTCATCGCGGTCTTCAAGTGATAATCTGAGTCCAGGACTGAAATTCTCACTAGTGATAATCTGAGTCCAGGACGGAAATTCCACGTTTCGACATTTCAGCGGACGGGAGAAGTAGTGGACGAAGAGAGCGTGCAGCAATCTGCTGGTAACGTGCGGCTTACGGCCTTGCGCGCCGCGTTCCCCTACACCCTGCCCATCCTCGCCGGCTTTCTCTTTCTAGGCATAACCTGCGGCATCTACGCCGCCTCGCTGGGACTTCCCTGGTGGGTTCCGACGCTCATGGCCTGCTGCATCTTCGCCGGGTCTGCGGAGTTCGTCGTCGCGTCGATGCTCACCGCCACGTTCAACCCGCTCCAAACCTTCATCATGGTGTTCGTCATAAACGCGCGCCACCTCTTCTACGGCATCTCGATGCTCGAGCGGTTCCGCAACATGGGACGCAAGCGCCCGTACCTCATCTTCGCCATGTGCGATGAAACGTTCTCGATCAACTTCTCCACCCGCGCGCCCGAAGGCGTCGACGAGGGATGGTTCATGACCTGGGTGAGCGTGCTCAACCAGTCATACTGGATACTCGGCTGCACGCTCGGGAGTCTTTTCGGCAACGCCCTTGCCATGGAGGTGGAGGGCATCTCGTTCGCTATGACGGCGCTTTTCGTGGTGATCTTCCTCGACCAATGGCTCAAAGATGCGAGCCACGCCGGCGCGATGATAGGGCTTGCGGCCTCTGCCGGCATGCTCGTTCTCTTCGGGGCGGACTCGTTCATCCTGCCCGCCATGGCGCTCATCTTGGTGGGCGTGCTCGCGGTGCGCCGTAAGGGGGAGCCGAAGTACGCCGCCGCAAGCGCGGAGGTCGCGGGCGCGGATGCGGGCACGGGCGGCACATCCGGGGACGCTGCGGAAATGGGCACCTCACCTGCAAGCGCGGGTGCTGCGCAGGGAGGTGACGCTGCGTGACCAGCATGCAAATGGTGCTCGTCATCCTCTCGGCGGCAGGGGCGACCGTGCTCACCCGCGCCCTCCCCTTCCTGGCCTTTCCCGCCGGACGCGAGACGCCTGCGGTCGTGCGCTACCTGGGGCAGGCGCTCCCCGGCGCGGTATTCGCCCTGCTCGTCGTGTACTGCCTGAAAGACGTCGACGTACTCACCGGCGCGCATGGCATACCCGAGACGATCGGCATCCTCATCGCCGGCGGCACGTATCTCTGGCGTCGCAGCATGCTCGTCTCGATCCTCTCAAGCACTGTGGTGTATATGCTGCTCGTAAACCTCGTGTTCTAGCTCCCGCCAATGGGGACGGGGG
>CAJLVH010000149.1 GCA_905210055.1 uncultured Enorma sp.
CAGCCTGTTTGCTCGTCATCGTTCTGAGCGGATGCTTTAGCCCCCACCCCGATATCACGGGGTCGTGGAGCGCGCCCGGAAAGGACGACGAATCCATCACGTATACCTATACCTTTAACTCCGATGGCACCTCGTCTGTCGAGACGTCGAGCACCGACAGCGGGTCGACCATCTATTACGAGGAGGCCACCTGGGCAACCGACTTCGGCACGATCGTCATGGACTTTTCCGAAGGCGAGGACCTCGTGTTCACGCTCTCCCTTGGCGGAGACAGCATCAGCGACCCTTATGGCAACACGTACCATCGCATCACCGAATAACAGAGGCAAGGACTACCTATGGATAACGCACGTAAAATCATCTCTATGATCGACGGGGCCCTGAGCCGCGCAGGCAGCGCGCTCACCGTTGTCATCGATGCCATCTTTGCCGCCTTCGACTTCGTGCGGCGCACGCTCGTAGGCAAAATCATCGCCGGCCTGGTCGCGCTCCTCCTGTTCGCAAACGTTGCACCCGATCTTGCTCAGCAGGTTGCCCAGGGCATAGGCGTCGGGCTCGCCATCATCATCGCCTTGCCGATCATCATCTTCCTCGCCTTCATCTGGTGGCTCGTTGACCGGTTCTGGAATTAGCGGGGGTCCACGCGCTCGCCCCGCACGCAGCTGAAAGGAAGCACCTCATGATCATGGTTTCGCTCCTCCGACCACTCCCCTACGTCAACCTCCACCGCAACGACGAGGCGTGGCGGCAGCTGTGCGCCAGTCAGTTGGTGGAGCATCTCGCTATCCAGAACGCCGAGCGCATCGAGGCGCTATGCACGGACGCTGCGTTCGAGCTCGTTCCTTGCGATCCGGCAGGGCGCTGCTTCATCGGTGTTCCGGAAGACATCGCCGCCGCCCCAGGATTCGACGACGCGGTCGAGCTCATCACCGGAGCTACGGAGGCGCACGTCGCCGACCTGGAATTTGGCATCGGCAACGATACGGTCGAGCAGATCGACGGGTTCCGTGGCTTTGACGACCTTGCCGAGCGCCTGGGCGACCCCGATGCGCTCGCTCAGGTAAAGAACGGCGCCGCAAAGCTCGTGGAGGGCATCCTGGCCGATGCGCGCGCCATCTGGAACGAGGAGCGCGCCCGGCACGAACTGTGGTATGGCAACGTCTACCAGGCGGTTGCCGGGCCGTTCGTGGACCCGGAAAGCGTCTCGTGGCTCGAAGACGAGGATGTTCCCCCTATCGCCGAGATGCCTCGAAGCCTAAAGGGCTACTACCCGGCATCATTCTTCCCCTCCGGCAAGTACCCCTTCGCGGCTCACGACGTGCCGTTTGATGTCGAAGCTGGCCTCGATGCCGAAGCGGACCTGCCGCGAGGATATCGCGTTGAGAGCTGGGTTCGCCCACAGTCGACCGACCTGTGCCAAGGCTCCGATGCGCACGTGGAGAGCATATACCAGCGCTGGCAGCAGCGTGGCTTCGACGGACAGCCGCGCATCGTCTACAGAGGGCCGTTCGCAATCGACGGACGGTACTTCTACCTTTCCGGCGCCGTGTTCCGCTCAACCTGGCAGACGGTCGTTGTAGGCAGCCTCGGCTCCGTAGCAGACGGACATTTGCACATCTTTACGCTTTCGAAGTCTTTTGAGAGCGAGAGCGCTCCGGACGAGGAGTACGCAGGGCGCGTCGCAGATGCCATCGAGGGCGCGCTGCGGTCGATGGCGGCCAATCTTTGCAGCGAGCGCTACCCCACCGGAAGCTTGCTGCTCTGCTCGCCCGCCTTCGAATCCACCGGCCTCAACCACCTTACTACCATCCTTGCCAGTGGGTTTGTAAACATGCCAACGCTTAGCGTGACGCTCGGCGCAGCGCTCGAGGAGGCGGCCTCGAAGCACTACCAGACCCCCATTAAAGCCGACATCATCAAGACCGACCAACAAAGCGGAGGTTTCGAGGGCCGTATCGTGCGCATGAGCCTACCTGGTCCCAATGCCTGCGATATCTATCTCGACCTCATGTGCAGGGACGATCGCTTCTTCGTGGAGCTTCTCACAACCTGCGATTTTAACGATGAGGAGACCTCTGATGTGGTGTTCGACGCGCAGGGCGCGGTGCTCGATGTCTGTGATGGCATGGGCGCATGGCAGACGCATGCCGCGTTGAACGAGCCCCGGCTCTACAGCACGGTACTCGAGGTGTTCCTGCCGCACTTCCGCCCGGACTCCGCAAGGCTGATTCTAACGCTTTCGAACGAGGATGTTCCGCGCCTGATGGGGGAGGATGGTTGGCACCCACGCGTTGAATCCCGCGATGAAGTGGACGACAGCGGCATGCGCGTGCTTGAGACCAGCCTGCACGACGACGAGCATTGCCTCACCTGCTTTATGCGCACCCTCACCTGCGGCGATACTGCCACAATGACGCTCGGCGTCCTCTATAACGAGGGCTATGCACCGTGCGCGGAGGCAGATGGCTTTATCGATAACTTCACAACAACCGGCATCGCCCTTGCCCGGACCCTGTTCGCCGTGGTGCCCAAGGGTGCTCAGGATGCAACCGAGCGATGGAGCCCGGAACGTTCTATCGCGCTCTGCGAGCGCTGCCGCGATGCCCTAGATGGTGCAGTCGAGCCGCCGTTCCTGGCAGATTTCGAGCGAGCAGACAGCGTCGCCGAAACGCCAGCAACTGAAGAGGCGCCGGCTGCCAGCGAGGCGCCGCTCCCAACGGAGACCCCCGCACCAGACGCAGCCGCCGACTTGGCAGCACCGGCCAACCAGCCGCCCGCTCCGAAGTTCTGCTATAGCTGCGGCTCCCCACTTGCACCGGGCGTGCGCTTCTGTTTCCACTGCGGCACGCAGGTCGCACAGTAACGGTGAGCGGCCGTTGTCCTCCCCACAACGGCCGCTCCACTCCCAGCACCAACCGGATCCCCACCTTGCCCTCCCCAAGACAAGACGCGCAGCCCACTGCCATGGGGAGGGCACGGTATTGGCGGCCCGATCCGCAGCCATCCAACCCTTCTGGTGTTCGAGAACACCAACGACGAGAGACAGTTGGGTTCTCCGAACGCTTCCATCCGCCATCTCGGCTTCTCCGCTCAAAATTTTAGAACCCTTTCAAAACCTCTTTTTCGAGCTCTCAATTTTCTTATACTTACATCAACAACACGGGAATTCCCACCCCGGCTTTCGGTGCCCGGGGCCATCTCTCGCAGCATCATCCGCGCTACAAGAAAGGAACGTCCATGAGCGCCTCAACCTTTGCTCCCCTCTCCGCTGGTCGTCGTCTCGCGTGCGCCATCCTCGGCATCGTCGCCTCGTGCTTCCTTGCCCTCTCCCTTACTGCCTGCTCATCGGCGCCGGACCTCCAAGCGTTCCAAAATGCCTTTGCGGAGCAGGAGGCGAACCTTCTTGAAGGCGTAGCGCTCGACGACTACGTGGAGCCGAGCGACTACAGCTTCTCGTTCGACCTGAGCGAGCCCACCACGGAAGACGGCGTCACCAGCACAAGCGGCACCGTGACCGTTGCAAACGACAGCTTCCAGACGGTTTACGACGTCACGGGAACCTACCAGGACGATACCTACCAGTTCTCGGTCAACGAAGGCCAGACCACGCCCATCGCCGGCGTCGACTTCGACAACGAGCACGATTTCGGCGACGCCGAAAGCGAGCTCGTGAGCGACAACACCTGCGAGGTCACCACCACCCAGACCATCGACACGTGGTTCGCGACCATCAGCTTCGATAAGACCTACCGCTACGAGTTCGTGAACGATGCCGTGGGCAGCTACTGGTCGTTCGCGGGCGAGAGCGTCAACTCCTCGAACATCGCATACAAAGAGGGCGCACTCGACGGCTCATACTCCTACACCTCGGATTCAATGAGCGAAGGTTCGTTCACAACGTTCGAGATCTCCAATTTCAACGCCACCGACGGCACCTTCACGGTGAACTATGCAAACAGCTACGCCTCGGGAACGGCACAGTGCACGCTCGAGACCATCGAGCTCGATGAGGACTCCCTGGAGCAGGCGCAGAATGACGGCACCGCGGTGGCCGATGCCTATCAGTTCCATTTCGTGGGCGATAGCCCCGAAGACCGCGACGTGACCATCGAGGGCTGCCTCTTGCAGGATGACAACAGCATCGCGTCCGACAGCTGGCTTCCCACCTCGGATTTCGACGTCATGGGCTACGCTCAGGTGGTGTACGGCACGGTATCCGGCACGCTCGTGAAGTAGATTGGCTGACTGCTGACGGGCGGACTCGCCGCTGAGTTCGCCTGCATATTTGAAAGGAGCTGCGATGTTCTGTCCTCAATGCGGCAGCAAGCAACCAGATGATGCCCAGTTCTGCGCGCAATGCGGCGCACCGCTCGGTATGGCAGGCGACGCGAACGCGCCCCGGGTCACACCGGAGCCGGCGACGAGCGCCGAGCCAGAAACGTCTCCCAGCCCAGCGCC
>CAJLVH010000150.1 GCA_905210055.1 uncultured Enorma sp.
GCCGTCGGTGATGAGCGCCACGGAGCTCGCGAGCCCCATGCCGCAGATGGCCGAGGTGGGCGTGAGCATCTCGCGCATGCCGGGGCCTCCAGCAGGGCCTTCGTAGCGAATTACCACCACGTCACCGGGGTTGATCGCGCCACCGAAGATGGCCTCGCACGCGGCTTCCTCGCTATCGAACACGCGCGCGGGACCGGAGTGCACGTACATGGCGGGGTCGCAGGCGCTCTTCTTCACCACGCCGCAATCGGGCGCGAGGTTGCCCTGCATGACCTTGAGACCACCCTGCGCGCTGTAGGCGTTTGCCACCTCGCGCACGATCTCGCCATCGGCCTGCGGGCACTCCGCCACCCAGTCTGCCACGGTGCCATGGCAGGTGAGCGCGTCGCCGCGCAGAAGCCCCGCGCGCCCCAGCACGCCCAGGATCGCGGGAATGCCGCCCACGGCGTTGAGGTCTTCGATGTGCAGGGGACCCGCCGGCGCGATGCGCACGATGTTCGGTGTGCGCGCGGACACCTCATCCCAATCCTGCATGGTCACGGGGCAGCCCGCTGCGTGTGCGATGGCCGTGAGGTGGAGCATCGTGTTCGTGGAGCCGCCGAAAGCCATGTCGAGCACCATGCCGTTGTAGATGGAGGCCTCGTTCAGGATGTCGAGCGCCGTGATACCCTTCTCGACCAGATCCATTACCTGCATGCCGGTCTGCTTGGCGAGGCGGATGCGCTCGGAATACACGGCAGGCACGGTGCCATTACCGGGAAGCGCCAAGCCGAGTGCCTCGGCCAGACAGCAGATCGAGTTTGCGGTGAACATGCCCGAGCAGCTGCCGCACGTGGGGCAGGCGGTGTTCTCGAGCCACGCGCACTCCTCCTCGGTCATGGTGCCCGCAGTGACCTGGCCCACGGCGTCGAAAAGCGTGTTCAGATCCGTTTGCTTTCCGCACTTATCATGTCCGGCGAGCATGGGCCCGCCGGAGACCAGCATGGTGGGGATATTCAGACGCGCCGCGGCGATGAGCATGCCGGGGACGATCTTGTCGCAGGAGGGGATGAGGACCATCGCATCGAACTGGTGACCCTGGATGGCGCACTCAACAGAATCTGCGATGACCTCGCGCGAGACCAAGCTGTAGTGCATGCCCTCATGGTTCATGGCGATGCCGTCGCATACGCCGATGGTGTTGATCTGCAGCGGCGTGCCGCCCGCCATACGAACGCCCGCCTTCACGGCATCGGCGATCTGTTGGAGGTGGAGGTGTCCCGGGATAACTTCGTTCTGCGCGGAGACCACGGCGACGAGCGGGCGCTCAAGCTCCTCGTCGGTAAGGCCATCTGCCTTGAGCAGGCTGCGGTGCGGCGCACGAGCCAGCCCCTTCTTCACGGCATCGCTTCTGAGTTCCATACACCCTCGCTTCCCTTTACGCCGACGCGCGGCCAAACGGTTGGTGATATTCAGGAAATGCGAGGTCATGGCGTGGGTGCGGCGATTTCCGCGCGGTCGCTTGGACGGTTGCCCGTCGGGGCTCTCGCCTGCCACCCAACCCTACTCGATGCCCGTAACGGGGGCGCCGGCGCGGCGTACTGACGAGCCTATCGCGCGGGGGATCGCCCGGCGCAGGCACGCGTTCAGCTGCACTGCTCGAGGGGGTGTTCCCAACCAGTCGCCGCGGGTTCTCACGCATCCCCGCTCGCTGTGGCACGTCCGGCCGGTACTCGCCCTGTCATCGCATTTGCTGAGTTTGCCAAGTATCGCGCGCTGGGCAGCCGCGCCACTCTATCATTTGGAAGAGAAACGTACTGGAAACACTTTATTCGGCGAAAGTATCTATCAGGGGCGCAAACGGAACGCTCCGATCAACAGCACAAGCGAAGTACTCCCATCGGCAGCGCGAACGAGACGCCCGATCGCCCGCGCACCTCTCTCGATCAATCTTCGGACGCGCTTTACGCAGATAGGGGCAAACCATCGAGCCTACATCCGAAAAACGCGCCCGAGCCCTCTGATGTCGCAACGATACCGCAGCACGCCGTCCAACAACGCCCTACCCGGCAACACGCCGCGCTACGCCACGATTTCCATCTGCTCCCACGAGCCGTCCGCGCGCGGCACCTCAACGGTACGATAGCCAACCGACGCCGCATGGTCGTACGCCCGCTCGATTCCCCAGCACAGGTCGCCCGGCACATGGCCGTCGGAGCCAACGGTGATGGGCACGCCCGCGTGGCAGAATCGCTTGAGCAAGCCCCTGGCCGGGAAATAATCGCCCACGCCCTTTCGCCACCCCGCCGTGGAAAGCTCCACGCGCTTGCCGGTGTCGTGTGCACAGGCCACCATCTCGTCCCAGAGCGGCGCGAGGTCGATCGTGGGCGCGAAGCCGTCGTTCACAAAGCGCATGGCGAGATCCGGGTGCGCCATCGTGTCGAAGAGCGGGCACTCGCACGCGCGGCACCAGGTCTCTGCATAGCGCCGCCAAACCTCGTCCGGGCCCAACTCCTCCCAAATGCGCCGGTCGGTCGAATCGTCGATCCAGTCACCGCCCTCGATGGGCCCCAGCCAATGCACCGACCCCAAGCGCACGAGCGCGCCCGCACTCCAGCGGCGGATGTTCTCCTCGCAGCCATCGTACCAATCGCACTCGAAGCCATAGATGTACTCAAGCTCAGGATACTCAGCTGCAGCTGCCTCGAACGCCGCACGGTGCTCGGCAAGGCGCGCCTCGGGCACCTGGACCTCCTCGCCTGGGTCCATTATGCGCGGCAGCGTAAGGTGGTCGGTCGAGACCATCACGCGGCATCCCGCCGCAACCGCAGCAGCCGCGTTCTCCATAAACGTACCGACGCCGTCCGAGAACCGCGTATGAATGTGCGTGTCGACGATAGAACGGGCAGGCAAAGGCTCGATCATGCTCGGTCTCGCTTTCTCTATCAGTCTTCCGGAATCGCCCGCTCCCTTTCTAAGTCTCGCCCCGCTCGGAGAGCGATACGGAAACGGGTCGCGCGGAACCGTGCTACGCTTCAGGATACAGCGGATTGCTCCACGCCGCATGGCCCGTCGCGTCCACGCACTCAAAGCGCAGGTACGTCTCGGTACCGTGCAACTCGAACTCAGCATAATCCAAGAGCGGGCCGCCAGCGGAGCGGCGCGTCTCGCCCACTCCCACCGGACCTCCTGCAATAAGGCTCACGCGTTCGCAAGGACTGCACGCTACCCAGGCGCGTCCGTCGCGTACGCCCCAGTTTTCAATCGAAGGGCCGCTCGACGCATAGAACGCCCCCTCTACAAGCGCGCGCACCACCGCATCGCGCGTGAGCTCGGGAGCAGCGACCATCACCCAGCCGCCAAAGGAATCGGGCAGATCAGACGCATTGTGGTTATCGTCCGATGCCACGCCGCCCAACCGTTGCCCACGACGCAGCATAAGATCCCAGAACAGCGTATCGTGCCCGAGCGCGCACTCCTCCACCGTGCCGAAGTTGTGTACCTCGATGGCAAAGCAGCCCTCGAGCCCCACGACGTCCGCCGGGTCTACGCGGCTCCAGATAGGATGGTTGTACATCACAGCGCAGCCATGCGCGGCCAAATCGTCCACCACCTGCTGCGCCACGGCGCGGCCATCCCAGCCGCCTCGGCATATCACCGGCTCCAGCCGCTCCCTGTGCGCAAACCGGCGCGGTGCAGCAGCAACCATCTCGTCCGTACCCAAGATGCCGTGAATATGGTGCGTGGCCAGGCGCGCGTCTTTGCCGTCATCGGATACCAGGACCGCCGAAGCCTCTATGCCGGGCAAGATGATGAAGTCCTCCGTATCAAAAGCACCGGAATAATCGGTAAACAGATCGTGATCGGAAAGGCAGAGGAATTGGTAGCCGTGCGACCGGTGCTCGGCTACCGACTGCTCGGGCGTCCAGCGTCCATCGGAGTTGACCGTGTGGCTGTGCAGGTTCCCCTTATAGCGAGGCAGCCCCTCCGGCAGCCCTGTCTGATCGGCAAAATGCGTCATGGTTCATCCTTAGCTGAGACACCTGCAGGCAAGCAGGTAGTACGTGATAGAGGTAAGCCCTGGCAAAATGCTCCCAAATGCGCTGCGCGAGCAGCGACGCATGCGCCAACACGTGCGCACACACCGCCGCCCGCGCGTCTGGAAGGAGCGTCTCCGCACGCAGCGCTACGCCGCGGCGGGAATGACCAGGCAATCGTGCTCGGGAATGGTCAGGAACACGTCATCACCGGTATTGAACATGTGGAAGCTGCGGAAAAGCGCATCCACACGCAGCACGGTGGCGCCCACGCGCACGGTGTAGCGCAGCACGTTGCCGCGCGGCACACTGTCCACGACCATGCCCTTGACCACGTAGCAGCCGTCGGCCTCGGCGGGGCGCTCGGTCGTGATGCCGATGGTCTCGGGACGGATGGCCACCACGTTGCCCGCCGGCACCACCGTACCGGCCA
>CAJLVH010000151.1 GCA_905210055.1 uncultured Enorma sp.
CGGCTACATGGCGCGCGTCGCCTTCGTGATGGATCGCGTGTTTCGCCGCTTCGGCCTCTCGGGCAAGAGCTTCATCCCCATGCTTGTGTCTACGGGCTGCGGCGTGCCCGGCGTGCTTGCCACCAAGACCATCGAGAACGAAAAAGACCGCCGCATGACGGTCATGACCACGACGTTCATCCCCTGCGGCGCGAAGCTTCCCATCATCGCCCTGCTCATGGGCGCCATGGTGGGTACGGCCGAGGCCGCGTGGATCAGCCCGCTCTTCTACTTCCTGGGCGTCGTCGCGGTGATCGTCTCGGGCATCATGCTCAAGAAGACGAAGCTCTTCGCCGGCCGTCCCACGCCGTTCGTCATGGAGCTGCCGAGCTACCACTTCCCGTCGATCCGCTCGTGGGCGCTGCATGTGTGGGAGCGTGTTTCCGCGTACATCAAGAAGGCGTTCACGATTATCTTCGCGTCGACCATCGTGGTGTGGTTCCTCTCGAACTTCGGTATCTACGAGGGTGCCTTCGGCTTCCTGCCCGAGATCACCGGCGGCCTCGAGGAGTTCACCGACTACTCCGTGCTCGCCATGGTGGGCGGCGCCATCGCGTTCATCTTCGCGCCGCTCGGCTTCGACTCCTGGCAGGCAACGGCCATGTCCATCACCGGCCTCGTGGCCAAGGAGAACGTCGTCGCGACTGCGAGTTCGCTGCTCCATATCGCCGACGGCACCGAGACCGATCCGAGCCTGTGGGCGGCATTCGCCGGCATGTTCCCCTCGATGGGAGCCATCGCCGCGTTCGGTGCGTTCAACCTCTTGTGCGCTCCCTGCTTTGCCGCTATGGGCACCATTCGCGCGCAGATGAACTCCGGCAGGTGGACGGCGATCGCCATCGGGTACGAGTGCGTGTTCGCGTGGGTCGTGGGGCTCATTATCAACCAGCTCTACAATCTCATCGCGCTCGGGCAGTTCGGCATCTGGACGGTCGTGGCGTTCGCGCTCATCGCCGCCATGTTGTTCCAGCTCTTCCGGCCTATGCCGAAGTGGGCGTGGGATGACGATGTCGCGCCCAAGCCGGCTTCCGCTGCCGCTGCGGCATAAGGCGGAATCAACGTCTCTCCTCTTGGCGGCCGGGGCGCATCCCCTCTCGTGCCCCGGCCGCACTTCATGTTGATAACAGTCGTGAGCTCGGTGCGGGTGTGGGCGCCACCGGGCGCAGCGCGAGTCCGGCGCGGGCATGCCGCAGAGCATGGCCACGGGTGTTGTTCGCATCCGTCTTTGCCGTCGGCGATGCCGTCGTGATTGTACGATCTACAATAACCCCAGGGGCTGATGGGCGGGGCACACCCGAGTCGCCCGCGCCGTCACTATGAAAGAAAGAGGCCACCATGGGTCTTGCCGATATCATCATCTTGGCGCTCATCGCGGTGGCGTTCGTCGCCGTGTGCGTGCGCATCAAGCGAAAGGGCACCTGTGCCGACTGCTCGGAGGCGGGTACGTGCAACGGACACTGCAGTTCGCATTGCAGCCCGCGCAAGCAGGCAAATTGTCCCGCGTGCAAGGGCATCGACAAGGTTGCCGAAGACCTTCGCCGCGGCGTGAAATAGGAGTTGCCACAAAGCCCGCTCCGCCCTCGCGCCTTAGGAAACCCCGCCGAAACAATGCTGTGAGACAATACGCAGCTGGAAACTGTAGCTGCCGTTTCTCTCAAGGGGGTTCCCATGGATAAGCAGCAGAACATCGATTTCGTCCTCCGCACCGTCGAGGAGCGCGACATCCGCTTCGTGCGCCTGTGGTTCACCGACGTGCTCGGCCGTCTCAAGAGCTTCGCGATCAGCCCCGAGGACCTCGAGGTCGCATTCGAAGAAGGCATCGGCTTCGACGGCTCGTCCATCGAGGGCTTCACCGCTCCCGAAGAGGCCGACATGCTCGCCTTCCCGGATCCCTCGACGTTTCAGGTGCTGCCGTGGCGTCCGTCGAAAGACGGCGTCGCCCGTGTGTTCTGCGACATCAAGAAGCCCGACCGCACGTCGTTCGAGGGCGACCCGCGCGCGTGCATGCGCCGCATGTTCCATCGTGCCGAGGCCGCGGGCTTCATCATGAACGTCGGCCCGGAGATCGAGTACTACCATTTCCCCGACGATCACACGCCCAGGCCTTTGGACGAGGCCGGCTATTTCGACCTCACGCCGTCGGACTCCGCGCGTGATCTGCGCCGCGACACCGTGCTCATGCTCGAGAAGATGAGCATCCCAGTCGAGTACACCTTCCATTCGAGCGGCGGCTCGCAGCACGGGATCTCGCTCCGCCACGCCGAGGCGCTCACCACGTCGGACGCCATCATGACGGCGAAGTACATCATCAAGCTCGAGGCATTCAGCTCAGATATTCACGCATCGTTCATGCCGAAGCCCATTGCTGGGGCGCCGTCGAGCGCGATGTTCCTCCACCAGTCGCTCTTCGACCGCGAGGGCAACAACGTCTTCTGGGGGTCGGAGGATACCACCTACCATCTTTCGGACGTCGCGAAGCACTATATGGCGGGCATCCTCGCGCACGCGCAGGAGATCTCGGCCATCACGAACCCCACGGTGAACTCCTACAAGCGCTTGGGTGGCGGCACGTCGAACGACGGTCCCGCGTACGCCATGTGGGGGCTGCGCAACCGCTCCGCGATGATCCGCGTGCCCATCTACAAGCCGGGCAAGCAGCTCTCGACGCGCATCGAGCTTCGCACGCCCGACGCCATGTCGAACCCCTACCTCGTGAACGCCGTGACGCTCGCCGCCGGCCTCGACGGCATCGAGCGCAAACTCGAGCTGCCCCCCGAGCCTACGCCCGAGCTCATCGCGGGTGGGGAGCGCGCGCTCGCCGAAGCCGGCTTCGTGCGCCTGCCGTCCAGCCTCGACGAGGCGCTCGACTACTTCGAGGATTCGCAGTTCATGAAGGATGCGCTCGGCGAGCACATCCATGCGTACTTCCTCAAGCGCAAGCGCAGCGAGTGGCGCAAATTCGCCTCGACGGTCACGGAATGGGAGCTTAAGCATTATTTCGCCGATGCCTAATCGATGCTGGCGCTTTTTCGCAGATAGTTTGCGAGCTTGTTGTTCGTGCGCGATGAAACCTGCGGAAAGCCCCAGCATACGGTATGATTGATAGAACGAAGGAGGTGCTACATGGCCGAGAAGTGCATTTTGTTCATGGCGCGTACGACGCGTTTCCATGAGTTCGTCTGCACGCTCACACAGCCGCTTGGTGTGGAGGTGAGCCTCGCCACGCCGGATTCTCCCACGGCGGCGCACGATTTCGACCTGCTCGTGCTTGATGCCGACGGCATTCGCAACGATCGCATCGAGCAAATCGTTAAGTGGCTCGAAGGCCGCGGTAGCATCCCCATCCTCGTCATCGCCGATGAGGAGACGCTTCCCGGATTGCGCTTGCCGGCGCACTCGCGGTCCGATTTCATCAGCTCGGGGGCGAGCGACGTGGAACTCGAGGTGCGCGCGCGGCGCCTGCTGGGTGACGAGGACACCTTCGCCGTCGATGACGTGCTGCACATCGACAACCTCGTCATCAACCTGGCGACCTACCAGGTGTATCTCGACGATGAGCCCGTCGACCTCACGCTCATGGAGTACTCGCTGCTCTCGTTCTTGGCGACGCATCCCAACCGCGCTTACTCGCGCGAGGTGCTGTTGCATCGCGTGTGGGGCTTCGAGTACTGCGGTGGTACGCGTACCGTCGACGTTCACATTCGACGCATCCGCTCGAAGGTGGGGCCGCAGATCGCAGCGCACATCACCACGGTGCGCGGTGTGGGGTACCTCTTCAAAGAATAGCTTGTGGGGCGGGTCGCATGCCCGCCCTTCTTTTGTTTCAGCGGACTGCCTCGGCGCGTTTTGCCATCCGGTGCG
This sequence comes from uncultured Enorma sp., assembly GCA_905210055.1. GTDB lineage: Bacteria > Actinomycetota > Coriobacteriia > Coriobacteriales > Coriobacteriaceae > Enorma. Next base: position 3,901 of record CAJLVH010000151.1, read on the forward strand.
ATACCATTAAAAAAGACTGAAGATTAAGGTCTGAATCCAAGCCGTGCATCGTGCGGGGTACAACCCGTACGAACAGGTTGAACATGATAGCGAAGGAGAAGACCGCTATGGACGATAAGAACATGCAGCTCCCCGACAACGTCCCGGCAAGCGAGAACACGGGCTCATCGCCGCGCATTTCAATCGAGCCAAGCCAGCCTGAGGCTCAGGCGCAGGCAGGCCAGGCTCCGCAGCAGCCGGGCGCGCAGCAGGCCCCGCCGAGAGGGAAGAAGAAGTTCCTCGACAACTACTGCATAAACCTGACGGACAGGGCGCGCGAGGGCAAGCTCGACGCCATGATAGGCCGCGAGGAGGAGCTCGAGCGCGTCATACAGATACTCAACCGCAGGCAGAAGAACAACCCCTGCCTCATAGGCGAGCCCGGCGTCGGCAAGACCGCCATCGCCGAGGGCCTGGCGCAGCGCA
>CAJLVH010000152.1 GCA_905210055.1 uncultured Enorma sp.
GACGGGTACGTTTGTGTCGAAAACGACACAAACGTACCCGTCCCCAAAGTGACGCGACCCCGAAGTGACGCCTAGAGGCGAGCGGCTTCCTCGGCAATCTTGCGCGCGGCATCGCGCGTTTGCAGCAGCTCACGCGAGCGCGTCTTCAGCGCTTCAACTTGGCTCGAGAGCATGACGGCGTCGACAACTCCCCACACCGCGACCATGGACGCGATCGAGGCGATCATCGCACCGAGGCCGCCGCGCACGCGCAGGAACAGGAACGCGACGATTGCGGCCACGCCCGCCATGACGAGCATCGAACGGCGCCGTTCGCGCATCGTGCGCAGCTGCGCCACCACCGCGAGCCTGGCGGTCTCGGCGGCGCGCGCACGCGCACGCGCTTCGAACAGGATTGCCGCCTCGGGGGAACTATCAGCGGACGCCCGCCCCTCGCGCCGAGACGCCGAGCCCCCGCGAGAACTCGCGCCCGCGGCCTTCAACAGCACATCCCGCGCTTCGTTGATGCGCTTCATCTGCTGCTCCGCCCGCGCGCGCAGGCGCTTGTTCTCGCCGAATTTATCGGGGTGAAGCATCTGCGCGAGCTCGCGATACGCCGCCAAGATCTCTGCACGCGACGCGCCGGGCTCGAGCCCCAGCACGCTCAGCGCCTCATCGCGCGTCATAGGCACCTCTCATTCGCCGTGCGAAAAGGCTCGTGCAAACCCGCCCCGAGGTACTCACAGCGTACCAAGCTCGCCCACCACATGGCCGATGCGCTCCTCGGGCTCGAGCACCGGCACGCCCTCGTAGCGGAAGAAGCGTGCGGGGTCGTGCATAAGGTCCTCGAGCGGCACGAGCACGAAATCGCGCTCTCCGAGCTTGGGATGCGGAAGACGCAGCTTGTCGCCGCCGTGTGTCTCGCCATCCATCCACAAAAGGTCGCAATCGATGACACGAGGGCCGTTCGGCCGCGCACTCTTCGTACGGTTCCTGCCCAGCCTGTTCTCGATCTCGAGCAACTCATCCAGCAGCACGGTCGGCGCGAGCTCGGTCTTGATCTCGATCACAGCGTTCGCAAACGGTGCCTGGCGCACCTCATAAGCGGGCTCACTTTCGTAGATGCGCGAACAATTGGAGACGCAGGTGAGCGGAATCTCAGCGATAAGGTCGCGCGCTGCGCGGATGTTATCCAGACGCTGCCCCTTGTTCGATCCGAGCGCCACGAACGCACGACGCGGCTGCGGGCGTGCAACAGACCAGAATCCGTTCAGGAACTGCGCGAACCCCGCAACGTTGTGCACGCGCACGATGTTCGCTCCGTTTTCGATCGCGCCGAGGCACACGCCGAACGTCGCCGCGTCGCGGTCCGCCGCCTCTTCCACACCGGAAACGGCACCCACGAACCGCTTGCGCGAGACCGCGCACAGAAGCGGGTAGCCCAGCGACGCCATCTTAGCGGTCTCGCGCTGGATGATGATGTCTTCGTTCGTGGACTTGCCGAATCCGGCGCCGGGATCGATGCAGATGCGCTCGCGCGCCACACCCGCGCGCATGAGGGCGCGCGCCTGATCCGAGAGAAAGCCCATGATGCGACGCATGATGGGCGCGGAATCCGGCAGGGTGAAGCGGCGGAGCTGGGACGTGCTCACGTAGGCTTGCGCCTGCCGCGCCGCACGGTTCATCACAGTGGCGAGCTCGTCGGTCATAACCGCTCCAGAGCCCGGCTCCCCAGCGCTCGCGGAGCCAGCGGCATCTACCAGTTCCTCGGCGGCCTGCGCGCCTTCGCCGGCGTCGGAGCCATTCGGCATCTCGGTGAACGGAAGCTGCTGCTGCACGAAGCCGCCCGATAGCTTCGGCGTGCCCAGGAGCCTCGTACGCGAACGCTTCGAGCCCCTACCGCTCTTCGCGGCGGCAGCCTCTTCTTCCGCCTCACGGGCACGCTCGGCCATATAAGCCGCCGCTGTGGTATCGAGCTGCACCGCGGTGCGCGCATGCGCGGGTTGATCCGACACTTCACCCGCGTGCACGATGATGACGCCGCACGTGCTGCTCTTCACGAACTCAACCATCTGTGGATCGGTGAATCCGGTCACATCGTTTACGATCGACGCGCCCACGCGCACAGCTGCCTTCGCGACCTCGACGTGCCTCGTGTCGATGGAAACGATCGCGCCACGCTGGGCGAGCGCACGCACGACGGGCAGGACGCGGCGCGCCTCTTCGTCGGCGTCTACCGGACGAAACCCGGGTCGCGTCGACTCGCCGCCCACATCGATGATATCCGCCCCCGCGTCGAGCATCGCGACGCCATGGGCGATCGCCGCCTCGGGATCGAAGTGCTCACCACCGTCGCTGAACGAATCGGGCGTGACGTTGAGCACGCCCATGATGCGCGGGCGGTCGAACGTGAGGGTATAGTTTCCGCAGCTCCACGCTTTGACATCTTGAGCCATGAGGGATCCTTTCGAAAATCCGCAGTACCCCTATTGTATCCAGTCTAACGACGCCGACGGCCCACCCCACAGAGAACCCAGAGGCCGTCTCCCCTGCTCCAAACATGACTGAAGGCAGCCCAGCTGACTGTCCTCATGCCGAGGGCCGCCGCCCCCTAGAAGGAGAACGCCTGAGCGATATCGCAGGAGACGAGGACGTCGGCCTGGGCATCCTGCGGCGTCGCGTCGCGATTTACGATAACAAGTGTGTCGCCTTGGAAATACCGGGTGAGCCCCGCCGCAGGGTATACCACGAGCGAGGTTCCGCCGATGATGAGCATGTCTGCCCGAGCGATCGCGCGCACCGCCCCTTCAATCACCGTTTCGTCGAGCGGCTCCTCGTAGAGCACCACATCGGGCTTAATAACGCCCCCGCACGCCGGGCACCGGGGAATCCCCTCCGCGTCCTCGAGCTCACGCGAGGTCATCTGCTCCGCGGCGTACACCGCGCCGCAGCGCTGGCAAATGTTGCGGTGCACCGAACCGTGAAGTTCCCACACGCGCTTCGACCCGGCAAGTTGGTGCAGGCCGTCGATGTTCTGCGTCACCACGGCGTCGAGTTTGCCCATGCGTTCAAGCTCGGCAAGCTTCAGATGGCAGGCGTTTGGCTTCGCGTCGAGCGCGATCATGCGCTCGCGGTAGAAGCGGAAGAACTCCGCCGGATGCGTCTCGAAGAAGGAATGCGAGAGCATGGTCTCCGGCGGGTATGCGAAGTGCTGGCTATACAAACCGTCGACGCTGCGAAAATCGGGGATGCCGCTCGCCGTGGACACCCCAGCCCCTCCGAAGAAAACGGCGTGCTCATGTTCGTCGAAGAGGCGGGCGAGGGCTTCGGCCGCCCGTGCCGCGTCGGTGATGGGTTCTGCGTGTCGCGCCATGGCATCTCCTCAAATCGTTGGAGCCGCGTGCTTCAGCACGATATCATGATATACCGATACGAACTGGCACCCCGACCTTGGAGCCGCTATGAAACCCTATTCGTTCGCTTCGTGGAACGTGAACGGCCTGCGCGCCGTATTGAAGAAAGAACCGAGCTTCGAAGAGATCGCGCGCGAACTCGATGCGGATATCCTCGCTTTGCAGGAAACGAAGCTGCAGGAAGGCCAGGTTGAACTCGAGCTTCCCGGTTATACCCAGGTATGGAGCTATGCCGAGCGCAAAGGATATTCGGGCACGGCGGTTTTCACGCGCGAGGAGCCGCTTTCCGTCCGCCGTGCCGACAGCCTCATGCCGTATGCGGGCGAAGGACCCTCGGCGGATCTGGTGGCGGAGGCAGTAGCCGAAGGTCGCGTGTGCGCGCTTGAATTCGAGCGCTTCTGGTTCGTGGACGTCTACACTCCCAACGCCAAGGAGGGACTCGCGCGCATCGAGTGCCGCATGGCTTGGGACGACGCATACCGCGCGTTTTTGAAGGGACTCGAGGAGGAGACCGGAAAGCCGGTCGTTACCTGCGGCGACTTCAACGTCGCGCACGAGGAGATCGACCTCAAGAACCCCAAGAGCAATCGCGGCAACGCCGGCTTCTCGGACGAGGAGCGCGGCAAGTTCACCGAACTGCTCGGTGCTGGCTTCACCGACACGTTCCGCTTGCTCCACCCCGACGAGGCGGGCGCCTACAGCTGGTGGAGCTACCGCTTCAATGCCCGCAAGAACAATGCGGGCTGGCGCATCGACTATTTCTTGGTGAGCGATGCAATCGCAGGCCAGGTGCGCGAGGCCGGCATCCGAAGCGACATCTTCGGCAGCGACCACTGCCCCGTCACCCTGCGTATCGACCTCTAGTCCCTCCCAACACTTTGGGGACGGGCAGCCATGTAAAATTACCCCAGCGACTTTTTTACATTGC
>CAJLVH010000153.1 GCA_905210055.1 uncultured Enorma sp.
GGCGGCAGCCTCAGCAGCAGCCTCGCCGTAGGTATCGGCGACGAAGGAGACGTTCAGACCGGAGAGCTCGGCGAGCTTCTCGGCAACGGGAGCGAGCGAGAGCGCCGGCTCCGGGCCGTCGCCCTTGGGGCGGCCGAGGTGGCTCATGAGGATGACCTTGGCGTTGTGGTCAACGAGGTACTGGATGGTGGGGATGGCGGCCTTGATGCGCGTGGTATCGCCCACGACGCCATCGGCCACCGGCACGTTGAAGTCCACGCGCACGAGGACGCGCTTGCCGTCGACATCGATGTCGCGGATGGTCTTCTTGAAGAAAGCCATGTTCACTCCTTTACGTTCGAAAACAAAAAGGTGCGGCCGCGGCCCTGTGAGCTGCGACCGCACCCGTGTGTACCGAGCGGAGCCCGAAGCTTACGCCACGAACTTCTCGAAGTACTTGATGGTGCGGACCATCTGGGAGGTGTAGGAGTTCTCGTTGTCGTACCAAGAGGTAACCTGAACGAGCGTCTGGCCGTTGCCGAGCGGGGCGCACATGGTCTGGGTGGCGTCGAAGATCGAGCCGTGGGTCTCGCCGATGATGTCGGTGGAGACGATGTCGTCCTCGTTGTAGGCGAAAGTCTCGGAGATGGTCGCGGCGTAAGCCTTCATAGCGGCGTTGACCTCGTCCTTGGTGACTTCCTTGTCAACCACGGCATAGAGGTTGGTGAGGGAGCCGGTGGGGGTGGGAACGCGCTGGGCAGCACCGATGAGCTTGCCGTTGAGCTCGGGGAGCACGAGACCGATGGCCTTGGCGGCACCGGTGGAGTTCGGGACGATGTTCACGGCGCAGGCGCGGCTGCGACGCTTGTTGCCCTTGCGCTGCGGGCCGTCGAGCGGCATCTGGTCGCCGGTCCAGGCATGGATGGTGGTCATGATGCCGGACACGATGGGCGCGAAGTCGTTGAGACCCTTGGCCATCGGGGCGAGGCAGTTGGTGGTGCAGGACGCGGCGGAGATGATGTTGTCCTCGGCCGTGAGCTGCTCATGGTTCACGTTGTAAACGATGGTGGGCAGGTCGTTGCCGGCCGGAGCGGAGATGACGACCTTCTTGGCGCCGGCGTTGATATGCGCCTGGGCCTTCTCCTTGGAGGTGTAGAAGCCGGTGCACTCGAGCACGACGTCGACACCGAGCTCGCCCCACGGGAGGTTGTTGGCGTCGGCCTCCTTGTAGATGGTGATCTCCTTGCCGTCGACGGTAATGGAGTTCTCACCGGCGGTGACCTCGTGATCGCGGCTGTAATTGCCCTGCGTGGAGTCGTACTTCAGCAGGTACGCGAGCATGTCCGGGGAGGTGAGGTCGTTGATGGCGACGATCTCGGAACCCTCGTGACCGAACATCTGGCGGAACGCGAGACGACCGATGCGGCCGAAGCCATTAATCGCAACCTTTACTGCCATGTGTGTCTCCTTTCGTAGGGCCCGGCAGGTTCCTTGCCTACCGCTCAGACCCACAAACAAACCACTCACCAAATATACCTTTTTTTACAAGATAGATTCGCGTGAATAGTGACTTTTTGACGATTCTCTGATATTAAAACGCTTCATATTATTGAAGCGTTCAAATAGTTGAAAGCTAGTCACGCGCCCTGTTTGCGTACAAGTATCCCAGGGGTATTGAACCGAGCGGATGTAAAATTACCCCAGCGACTTTTTTACATCGCACTGACAGGAATTCGCGCAACAACGCACCCCTCCTAGTGCGATGTAAAAAAGTCGCTGGGGTAATTTTACAAAGCAGCCGCCTGGGTGGCCCTGCGTGCCTTGGCCCCCTACTCGCCAAGGAGCTTTTCCAGGCGGAGCACCCGGTGGTACAGGGCAGATTTGGAAAGCGGCGGGTTGCACATCTCGCCCAGGTCGCGGAGCGAAAGATCCGGGTACGCGAGGCGCAGGTCACAGAACTCCTCGAGCGCCTGTGGCAAGCTGCCCCGCAGGCCGAGCTCCTCGGCCTCGGCAATGAGCTCGAGCTGGTGCTGGGCGGCGCCGGCGCTTCTCGTCTGGTTCGCAAGCTCGGCGTTCACCTTGCGATTAACCTCGTTCTTCACCGACTTCATCGCCCGCGCGTCCTCGAGCACGTCCACGGACCTTGCCGCACCCACCGCCTCGAGCAGGCCGCGCACATCGTCGCCGCTCTTCACGTACACCGCATACGTCGACTTCCGATGGTTCACGCGCGCGTTGATGCCGACCTCGCCGATGAGCCGCGCAAGCGACCGGGCGAACTCCTCCCCTTGCACGGCGATTTCCAAATGAAAGTCACCGCGCGGATCGGCAACGAAGCCGCCGGCGATAAGCGCGCCGCGGATATACGCCAGCCTACAGCACGGCCGCGCGACAACATGCCGCGGGATGCCCGCCACGAGCCCACCGCGCCGGTCGAGCACGCCCAGTAGCACGAGCGCTTTGTCGAGTCCCGGCTGATCGGGAAGCGAGATGAGGTAGTTGCGCACCTTGTGGAGCACCGAGCGCCGCACGGTGAACTCGGTCTTGAGCTTGAGCACCTTGTGCGTGAGCCCGATCATGGTGCGCGCCACGGCGCCCGTCTCCGTGGCGACCATGAGCCCGTAGCGCCCCGATCCGCCGAGCGAAAGCGTGCCGCACACGCGCACGAGCGCAGCGAGCGTCGCAAGATCGCAGAACTCGCATACCGGCTCCTGACGAGACAGCTCATCTCGCACCTCGGCCGTGAAGGACATATAGAACGCTCGCCTCCTCTGTTGGCAAAAGGGCGATTTCACTACCTGGTGCTGAAATCGCCCGTGTTGTTAGTGTGCTTCGCCGCTGGCAGTCATGTTAGCGCGTGGCAGGTCGCGATGCGAGATCGTCACATGGTACTGCTGGCGCTCGAGATAGCGCGCCGTTGCCTCCGCGATGGCCACACTGCGGTGCTGGCCACCCGTGCACCCCACGGCGATCGAGAGCTGCGGCTTGCCCTCCGCCACATACCCTGGCATGACGGCGTCGAGCAGCTGGCGCCATGCCGTCCAGAACGCCTGGGTGTTCGGATGCTCGAGAACGAAGCGCGAAACCTTCTCGTCGAGTCCCGTGAGCTTGCGCATCTCGGGGTCGTAGAAGGGGTTCGGCAGGAACCGCACGTCGATCAAGATATCGGCCTCGACAGGCATGCCGTGCTTGAAGCCGAAGGAGAACACCTGCACGTCCATGAGCTGCTGGTCGGTAAGCTCGGAGAACGCCATGCGGAGCTTCGTGCGAAGCGCCGCGACCTTCAAACGACTCGTGTCGATGATCATATCCGCATGGTCGCGCACCTCTGCAAGCTGCGTGCGCTCGCGCTGGATGGCATCGGCCGTGGTGTCGCCGGGCTTCGCAAGCGGGTGCCGACGGCGGTTCTCGCTATAACGGCGGATGAGCACCTCGTCCGACGCTTCGAGAAACACAACCTTGCAGCTCATCTCGTGCGCGCGCAGGTTCTGGATGGTATCGAGCAGCTCGTCGAAGAGCCCCTGGCTGCGCAGGTCGCTCGTCACCGCGAGGTGCCTGCCCACGCCGGTGTTGATACCCACGAGCTGCGCGAGCTGGAGCACGAGACTCGGCGGCAGGTTGTCGATGCAGAAATAGCCCATGTCTTCGAAGACGTGCAGCGCCTGCGTGCGCCCGGAACCGCTCATGCCCGTGATGATGACGATATCGGGCACGCGGTCGGCAAGCTCTGCCGCGGTGATCACCTGGGGGTTGATATCTGCCATGGGCTGCCTCCTTGCGCGCGGGCGACACGGTCTCGTCCAGTATACCGCGCACGGGACGCAGCGCATGCGGCGAGGATCGCGGCTATTCCGCTTCTCCCTGAGTCGCTTCCCCACTGTCCGCTCCCGCCCCAGCGCGCTCGCGATCCCAGGCTCGAAGCGTGTCGTACACGGCCTGCGCCACCTGCGCCGGTACGCCCTTCACGGCGGCGATGTCCTCCACGCTTGCCGCGCGGAGCTTCTTCATGGAACCGAAGTGCTTCATGATGGCCTTCTTGCGTGTGGCACCCACGCCTTCCACCTCATCGAGCACCGACACCGTCATGGCCTTGTCGCGCAGCTCGCGGTGGAACGTGATCGCGAAGCGATGTGCCTCGTCGCGCACCTGCTTGATGAGGTAGAGCGAAGCCGAGCCACTCGGCAGCACCACGGGAGCGTCGTCCCAGGGGACGAACACCTCCTCGTCGGCCTTGGCGAGACCGCACACGGGGATATCGAGGCCGAGAGCTTCGAGCTGCGTGAGCGCGGCGGTAAGCTGCGGCTTT
>CAJLVH010000154.1 GCA_905210055.1 uncultured Enorma sp.
GGCTCCGGCGACGGAGCCGCTTTTTGGTTTGGGCGCGCCACAGGGGGGGCTTTCACAGCGGGCAGCTTCATTCCACGCGACGGCAGGCGCTGACGCTCGCCCGTTCCCGCCCATGCGGAAATGCGGTGCGTTTGCGACCGGCGCGGCTTCGCGCGCTTGTAGCGCGGCTATGATAAAGGCACGTGCAAACGACGTCGCGGAGGAATCATGGATATCCCGTATCTGCCCGAGGTGCCGACCGGCGAGTTGCGTGAGCGTCTTGCCCGCATGCGCTATGTGTTCACCGATCTTGATGGAACCATGATGGGGCCGAACTCGACGGTGCTTGCGAACGCGGCAGGGGAGCCGAGTCTCGACTTCGTGCAGACCCTCATCGAGCTCAAGCAAGCTGGCGTCTCCGTCGTCCCCACCTCCGGTCGCAACCGTGCGATGATGCGCGAAGATACCCGTCTCCTTGGCCTGAACGCGTTCATTAGCGAGATGGGCGGTATCGTGATGACCGACCTCTCGCACGATACCTGGGAGTATTTCACGGCAGAGATGGAGTACGACCCTTCCTGCGGCCTCACGCCGCACGAGGTCATCGAGCAGACGGGGCTCTGCGAGGCGTTCATCACGCGCTATCCGGGCATGCTCGAATACCACAACGATATGTCCGCCGGCTACAAGCATCGCGAGGTAACCATCGGCCTGCGCGGGGAGATTCCAGACGAAGAGGCGATTGCTCTGCTCAACGCATCGGGCATGGCGCTCGATTGGGCGGATAACGGCTTTCTGAACTACATCTCCGCTCCCACCACGCTCGAGCTGCCCGAGGGTGTGCGCGGCCGTGCATTCAACGTCATGCCGAAGGGACTCAACAAAGGTCGCGGCATCGAGCGGTTCTGCGAGATCATGGGTATTCCGCGCGAGGAGACGATCGGTATCGGCGACGCCGCCTCGGATTTCCTCATGGCGGACTACACGGGTCTTTTCATCATGGTGGAGAACGGGCTGAAAGATCCCGGCGCGGAGGAGTTCCTTGCCGCGCACGACAATGCCTTCGTCGCGCCCGGACGGACGGTCGATGCATGGGTTGCGGGCATGTGCAGCCTGCTCGAAGCGATCGGGCGGTAACGTATGTTGAACACCTCTTCCGTGAAGCTGCCGGGCTCGCTCGCGGGGTATGCTGCCAACCTGCCTGCCGCACATGACGCGCGACCCATCGGCGTTTTCGATTCCGGCTTGGGTGGCCTTACCGTGGCGCGTTCCATCGCGGCCACGCTGTCGCACGAATCGATTTACTACGTCGGCGATACGAAGCGCTGCCCCTACGGCGTTCGCACCGAGGACGAGGTGCGCACCTTCGCGCTCGAAGCGGGGCGATGGCTCGAGGCGCACGATGTTAAGATCATCGTGATCGCGTGCAACACCGCCACCGCCGCCGCGCTCTCGATCGCGCAGCAGACGCTCGCGGTACCGGTGATCGGTGTGATCGCGCCGGGCGCCCGTGCGGCGATCAACACCACGCGTACGCGCAAGGTCGGTGTACTCGCCACACCGCTTACCGTGCGCACGGGTGCCTACGCGCGCGCCATCCACAACCTCGATGCGAGCGTCGAGGTATTCGGCTGCCCGGCACCGAGCTTTGTGGAGATCGTCGAGCGCGAGCTCGCGACGGGAGCGCATCTGCAGGAACGTTGGCTCGAAGACGGCGACATCTTCGATACGCCCGAGATTCGCGACGAGGTGGCGCGCACGCTTTCTCCCATCACCATGACAGATGTCGACACCGTCGTTTTGGGCTGCACGCATTTCCCGTTGCTTGCGCGCCCGATTCGCGAGGCGCTGGGGAAGGGAGTGCGCGTGGTGTCTTCCGCGGAGGAGACGACGCGCGAGCTCACGGATATCCTGAGCCGCCGTGGGCAGCTCGCCGGCGAGGTCGCGGTACCCGAGCACCGTTTCGCCACGACTTCGGATAACATCGCAGAGTTCGCCGCGGCGGGAAGCTTCATCTTCGGCAGGCCTCTGCGCAGTATCGAGCACGTGGGTATCGACGAGCTGGAAGTGCTGCATTGATACAACCTGCCAGGCTGGATGGTGCCGGCTTGGGATGTATCAACATCGCACAGACTCACGATAAGGAGCATCATGGACTATATGGAGATCGACCGCTTGGGTGGTCGTGCGGCGGACGAGATGCGCCATGTGGCGCTCACGCGCGACGTCATGGGCAACGCGCTCGGGTCGTGCTTGGTGGAGTTCGGTAACACGCGCGTTCTGTGCGCGGCGACGATCGAGGAAGGCGTTCCGGGCTGGCGCAAGGCGAGCCGTGCAGGCTGGGTTACGGCTGAATACGCGATGCTGCCGGCGGCGACGAACCGCCGCAGTTCTCGTGAGCGCGCCAACCGCAAGGGACGTTCCATGGAAATCGAGCGGCTTATCGGGCGAAGCCTGCGTACCGTCACGAATCTGCGCGCCCTCGGTGAGTTCACGGTGACGGTCGACTGCGATGTAGTCCAGGCCGATGGCGGCACGCGCACCGCGAGCGTGACGGGAGCCTGGGTGGCGCTGCACGATGCCCTCATGGCATGGGTCGACGCGGGCAAGATCGCGCGCCTTCCGCTCACCGGCCAGGTTGCCGCCGTTTCGATGGGCGTGGTCGATGGCTGCGAGCTGCTGGATCTCGATTATCGCGAGGATTCGCGGGCAGAAATCGATATGAATCTCGTGGCGACGGATACGGGCGAGATCGTCGAGATTCAGGGTACGGGCGAGCGCACACCGTTCGACCGCGCGCGGCTCTTGCGTCTACTCGATCTGGGCGATGCGGGCATCAAGAAGCTCATCGATTTGCAAAACGAGGTCACGGCGTTTCGCGACTAGCGTGCGGGATCCCGCCTGTATCTGATAGCTCGGGCCGACAATACGGAGGCACATATGGCACTGGAAAAAATCGATCCGACGACGCTCGATCACGCGCACACCGTGGTGGTCGCGACCGGCAATGCGCACAAGCTCGTAGAGATCGAGGAGATTCTGGGCGCGGCGCTGCCGGGAACGAGGTTCGTTGCAATCGGGCAGCTCGGCGATTTCGACGACCCCGAGGAAACGGGCACGACGTTTGCCCAGAACGCCATCATCAAGGCGGAAGCCGCCGTGGCCGAGACGGGCTTTGCCGCCGTCGCGGACGATTCCGGTCTTATGGTCGATGCGCTCGATGGCGAGCCGGGCGTGTATTCGGCGCGCTACGCCGGTGTGCACGGCAACGATGCGGCAAACAACGCGAAGCTGCTCGCCAAGCTCGAAGGTGTCGAGGACGCCGGGCGCACGGCACGGTTTGCGAGCGCCATCGCCTTTATCGAGCCGAGCGGCCTTGTGACCATGGGCGAGGGCTTCTGCGAGGGCATGATCGGGCACGAAGGCCGCGGCGACCACGGCTTCGGGTACGACCCGCTCTTTCTGCCCAACGATACGCCGGGCAAGACGATGGCCGAGCTCGAACCCCAGGAGAAGAATGCGATCAGCCATCGGTTCCATGCACTGCAGGATTTGTGCTCGAAGCTCGGGGCAGGCGTGGTGGCGGGCGAGAGCGCTGCGCCGGTTGCGTGCGCCGTGCCGGACGATGCCGACATGGAAGGCTCCGCGCGATGAGGGCGGTCATCCAGCGTGTGCAGCGCGCGAGCGTGACGATCGACGGCGTCGAGACCGCGCGCATCGGCGCCGGTTACCTCATCCTGCTCGGCGTGGGGGCTGCGGATACCCAAGCGGAGGCCGAGCGCCTCTGGCAGAAGATCTTCGCTTTGCGCATCATGGAGGACGAGTGCGGTAAGACGAATCGCTCGATCGACGACGTAGGCGGGGATGTGCTCGTGGTCTCCCAGTTCACGCTTTATGCAGACTGCCGCCGCGGTCGCCGTCCCTCGTTTACGGCGGCAGGCGACCCCGCGCACGCGAACGCCCTGTACGAATACTTCGTCTCGCTCGTGCGTCGGGATGTGCCTCGCGTGGCGACGGGCACATTCGCTGCGGATATGAAGGTTGAGCTGGTGAACGACGGCCCCTTTACCATCGTGCTCGATACCGACGAGCTCTAGCGCGTGCAGGGCGCCAGCCAAGGGGGACGGGGGATATTGGCCGGGCG
>CAJLVH010000155.1 GCA_905210055.1 uncultured Enorma sp.
CGGCAAGGGAGTTGGAAAAGAGCCGATTCGTAGCGTCAGGGGCGTTGGCCCCGATGAGGGCAATCCTGCTGTCGGAGGGGGACATGGCTCCGCCATGATTGAGAAGGCCAAGATAGCCCACATAATCCGGGTCATCACGATCGATGTACGTCAGGACGTTGGTCCAGTCGATAAGATACGTATTCCCGTCGTTGTCGATATACGAGTAATAGGTTCCCGTTGGCGTTCCGTCGAACAGGCAGCCATTCGCAGAAGTCCCGGAATTCGCAATGTCGCTCGTATAGCGCGTGTAGAATTCTCCCTCCACGTCATCCCAGTACCACGTGCAAGGAGAGTCCGAGAGATATACGAAGGGAAGCGTCGGGTACACCACACCATCGTATTCTGTCGGTGTCGATCCAACGAGATAGTAAGCGTATCCATGGCGTTCGTGAACCGTTTCGATGATGGTCTGTGTTACCGCTAGGTATTGGGCGTCATCGACGTTCTGCCCGGTCATGCGGATGTGGTAGCCCTGATTCCCCTCGTCCATGTCGCCCTGAACCGCCGTCACCTCGAACTCGTACTGGTCGAGATCGCTGCCATTGGCCCAGAGATTGCCAGAATCGTCGAAGCTGAACGCGGTGGTTGACGTGCCCTGCTGATACGCCGGAATGAACGTGTCTGCCGTCAGGAGCCTATCCGCGGTATCCGTTTTGGTAAGGTTGTTGCTGATGTTCGCATGGAACACGTAGGTCTCGCCGTTGGTGGGCTCGTCGACCTTGACGTAGACGGAATCCCCTGTCGCCGCAAGCGCAAGCGTGGGCGCACCGCACAACGCGAAAACCATGGCCACGAAGACTGCTGCAATTGTAGAAATCGATCTCTTCATGTCCCTCACCCATCATGTAGTAGGCAATAGCCGCGAGTTACATACATTTACGTATTGTGTTTGAAGAGCTCGAATAGCGCGTCGCCCGTTTAGCAAGAAAAACGGGTATTGGGCCCGCCTGCCCTCGATGCCATACTTCCGGAACGCTATGCGCACCCTTTGCATTCCTGCAATCATTGGACCGTTGCCCATACCGTTCCATATTCAACTGTTCGCACGAGCGTACACATGAACAAAAAACGGCTCCCCAGCGGGAGCCGTGAGATGTATGGTGGGCCCTGGGGGATTCGAACCCTCAACCCAGGGATTATGAGTCCCCTGCGCTAACCGTTGCGCCAAGAGCCCGTATAGCAAAACGCCCTCCGATTGCTCGGAGGGCGGCTGTTCACTTGGGTGGAGACGAGGGGGATCGAACCCCTGACCTCTTGACTGCCAGTCAAGCGCTCTCCCAGCTGAGCTACGCCCCCAAGCGGTGCGGGAAATACTATACGGAAACATCGGATCGATTGCAAGCAACAATTTGAAAAAAATTAACTCGTGCTGTTGACCTGCAAGGATGCGTCACTCGAATATGTATTGAGCCTATGCTGCGCATGATGTTCAATCAAAGGATTCTGTAATTCAATCATTTCGAATCTCGAGGCACACAGTCTAGATATAACGTTCTTCAAAAATACTCGTCGCATTTGTTCATTTTTACTATCTAAAGTGAACCAATCATTCGACGATTATCTAGCATGAAAAATCATCGAAGGATTAGTTCATTTTCACGCCGAATAATGAACAAAACTTTCGATGATTTTGAACGTGGTAACGCATGAGAAGCACAATAAGGGCTTCCGATCTTTGCAAACCGGAAGCCAGTCAGTAGCAGGCGAAATTTCTTGAAGTCCGATACGCGCGAAAAGGCGTTACCAGCGGCCGAATTATGCGCGAGCAGCCTTTACGAGGGAAGCAACCTCAGCGACGACATCGGCGACGGCCACATCGCGGCGCTCCCCCGTCGCGCGATCCTTCACCTCGACGGTGCCGGCAGCGAGGCCGCGCTTGCCCACAACGACCTGGTACGGGAAGCCCATGAGGTCGTTGTCGGCGAACTTGACGCCCGCACGCTCGGCGCGATCGTCAAACACGACGTCGATACCCTCTGCAGCGAACGCCTCGGCGAGCTCCGCGGCAGCATCGAACGCCTCGCCCTTTTTGTCGAGCGAGATGACGCTCACCTCGTACGGCGCTACAGAGACCGGCCAGATGATGCCATGATCGTCATGGTGCTGCTCCACGATCGCGGCAAGCGTGCGCGAGATGCCGATGCCGTAGCACCCCATGTAGAACGGCTGCTCGCGGCCGTTCTCGTCGGCGAACGTGGCACCCATCTTGGCGGCGTACTTGTCTTGACCGATCTGGAACACCTGGCCGCACTCGATGCCGCGGCCACCCTTGAGGGGCTTTCCGCAGTGCGGGCAGGGATCGCCTTCGTGCACGGTGACGAGGTCTTCCCATGCGTCGACCGTGAAATCGCGGCCGGGGCAGGCGCCGGTGAAGTGGTAATCGACCTCGTTGGCACCGCACGTCCACGCCTTCGAAGCTTGAAGCGAGCGGTCGCACACGAGCCGGATGCCATCAGGCAGGTTCACCGGACCGATGAATCCCTTGAAGAGTCCATACTGTTCAAGCTCTTCGTCTGTCATGAGGTGAAAATCGCCAAAGAGTTTCGAGGCCTTGATCTCGTTGAGCTCGTGGTCCCCGGGCACGATCGCCACGACGGGATTGCCCTCGCCGTCGATGAGTGCGAGCGACTTGCGGGTGCCATTCTGGGGAAAGCCGAAGAACTCCGCTACCGCCTCGATGGTGCCGAGGCCAGGCGTGTGCACGCGCTCGAGCTCACCTGCACCAGATCCCTCGGAGACCACGACCGTGGTGGACGCCGCCTCGTCGTCTGCCGCGAAGCCGCAGTCGCACCACACGAGCGCTGCCTCGCCGGCCTCGGCGAGCGCCATGTACTCAATAGAGGAATCGCCGCCGATCTCGCCGGAATCCGCCGCGACGGGCAGCGCCTTGAGGCCGACGCGCTCACAGTAGCGCGCATAGGCGCCCTTCATGTCGTCGTAGCACTCCTGCATGGACTCCTGCGTAGCGGAGAAGCTGTAGGCGTCTTTCATGATGAACTCACGGCCGCGCATGAGGCCGAAGCGCGGGCGCAGCTCGTCACGGAACTTGTCCTGGATCTGGTAGAGGGTACAAGGCAGCTGCTTGTAGCTCTTGAGCTCGTTGCGTACGAGGTCCGTGAACGTCTCCTCGTGCGTGGGACCGAGGCAGAACGTGCGGTCGTGACGGTCTTGCAGGCGCATGAGCTCGGGACCGTACGCGCCGATGCGGCCGGACTCCTCCCAGAGCTCAGCAGAGGTGAGGATAGGCGCGAGCATCTCCTGGGCGCCGATGCCATCCATCTCGTCTCGGCAGATGTCCTCGATCTTGCGGATCGAGCGCCATGCGAGCGGCAGGTAGCTGTAGAGGCCGGAGGCCACTTTGCGGATGAAGCCCGCGCGGAGCATGAGCTTATGGCTGGCAAGCTCGGCCTCGGCGGGGTCCTCTTTAAGCGTGGGCGCGTAGAGCGCGGACATCTTCATGACACGGGTGCGTGCGGACACGGTTCCTCCTTGTATGACGGTAACGCGCAAGATGATACCGCATTTTGACTCGACACTTTCGAGACAGGCGCGTCACTTTGGGGACGGGTACGTTTGTGTCGTTTTTGGAACAAACATACCCGTCCCCAAAGTGACGCCCAAAGTGTTAGGTTACATGTTGTTGATCTCTTGCATGAGGGCATCGACGATTTCATCCTCGGCAACCTTACGCACGGGCTTGCCGTGTTTGAAGAGCAGGGCGCTCCCCCGGCCGCACGCCACGCCCACATCGGCATCGGACGCCTCGCCCGGGCCGTTCACCACGCACCCCATGACGGCGACGGAAATAGGTTTCGTGCAGCCCGCAAGCCGGCGCTCCACCTCCTGTGCAATGGGGATGAGGTCGACCTGCGTGCGCCCGCACGTAGGGCATGAAACGAGCTCGGGACCGCGCCGGCGAATGCCCAGGCACTCGAGGATGCCCCAGGCGACGGGCGGTTCTTCCACCGGGTCTGCCGTGAGCGAGACGCGCAGCGTGTCGCCGATGCCCTCAGCGAGCAGCACGCCAAGTCCTACCGCGCTTTTAATGGTGCCCGCGCGCACCGTCCCCGCCT
>CAJLVH010000156.1 GCA_905210055.1 uncultured Enorma sp.
CCGCCTCGTGGTCCCCCGTGAGGAGCACCGGCTCCACGCCCGTCTCCCACACTGCCGAAAGCGTAGCGGTGGCGTTCTCGCGCACGCGGTCAGCGAGTGCGATGAACCCCGCTGCCGCGTCGCCCCAGCCGAGATAGGTGATCGTTGCCCCCTCGGCGCGCGTAGCGTCCACGCGCCTCCCCAGCGCGTCCGGTATAGCCAGACCGTGCTCCGCCAGCAGCGCAGCGCTGCCGGCGTACACCGTGCGCCCGCCCACCTCGGCCACTACGCCGCGACCGGGCACCATGGCAAAGGACGTTGGGTCCTTCGGCGCCGCTCCGGCGTGCTCCGTGGCCGCGGCCACGATGGCGCGCCCGAGGGGGTGCTCGGATCGCTTCTCGGCCGCGCCGGCAACCGCGAGCAACGCGTCCTCGCTCACGTCCTTCTCGCCCGTGCACACGGCAACCACCTGCGGCTCCCCCGTGGTGAGCGTGCCTGTCTTGTCAAAGCACACGCGCCTGACCTGCGCCAGGCGCTCGAGCGCGTCCCCCTCGCGCACCAGAAAGCCGTGCCTGGTGGCGTTGCCGATCGCCGCCATGATGGCCGTGGGTGTGGCGAGCACGAGCGCGCACGGGCAAAAGACGACGAGGATGGTGACCGAGCGGATGATCTCGCCCGTCACGAGATAGGTGAGAACTGCTGCCACAAGGGCGATGACGACGATCCACACCGCCCAGCGGTCGGCGAGGTTCACGATCTTGGCCTTGCCGGCGTCGGCCGACTGCACGAGGCGAATCATCCGCTGGATGGACGAGTCCTCGCCTACGCGCGTCGCGGCCATGTCGAACGAGCCGAACTGGTTGACCGTGCCGGACGACACCTCGTCCCCCGGGCCCTTGTCCACCGGCAGGCTCTCGCCGGTCATGACCGCCTGGTTCACCGAGGTCTGACCGGAGACGATGACGCCGTCTACGGGCACGGCCTCCCCGGGCAGCACGCGTAGGATGTCGCCCACCTGAACAGCTTCCGCCGCGATGGTCTCCTCCGCCACGGGGCGCGGCTCCCCGCCCTCGGCCGTTGCGCGGGCGATGCGCCGTGCCGTGCGCGGCGTCAGATGGACGAGCCGTTCGATGCCGGCGCGGGCGCGCGCCACGGTGAGCTCCTCGAGCAGCCCGCCGAGCTGCATGATGAAGGCGACCTCGCCCGCGGCGAAGTCCTCGCCGATGAAGACGCTCGCGATGAGGGCGAGCGAGACGAGCACGTCGGCCGTGATGTCGAACTCCGTCACGAGGCCGATGACGGCCTCCAGGATGATGGGCACGCCGCACAGGATGATGGCGACCCACGCGATCGAGAACGGAAACGGCTCAACGCCAGCGAGCGAGAGCGCGAGCGCCACGCCCGAGATGGCGAGAAACGCGATGTCGCGCTTAGCGCCGCCCCACTCCAGCAGCTTCTCGAGACCTTCGATCATGGGCTCCCCCGTCCTTCTCGCCGGCGCGTTTTGATACCTATACCCCTATGGGTATAATGCTTTGAGGAAGAGGAGTCAAGCCGAAGTTCTTTTTTCAGCTGAGGTACTAAATCATGTTGGCGAAACGCTCGACGGCCTTGGTGAAGTCGGCAACGGTCTTGTCCGCGTCCCCGTGCTCGATACCGTCGCGCACGCAGTGTTGGATGTGCCCCTCGAGCACAACCTGGCCGCATCGGTGCAGGGCGCTCTTCGCTGCGTTGATTTGCGAGAGGATGTCCTCGCACGGCACGTCTTCGTCAATCATGCGATCGATGGCCTGCACCTGGCCGATGATCTTGTGCAGACGCCTGTGAAGGTTCGCCGCATCCATGCACTGCCTCATCGCATCCCCTCTCCGCGCCGCGCGCGATTACCAAAACCTTTCCGCCATCATAGCGCGCCGGGCCGGACAGCGCATCACACAAGCAATTACCCGATAGGTGGAGCATTCACGCTCGAGGATGCCTGGAAAGACGTTGACGACGTAGAGCGAAACGTTTACCAGCCAATCCTGTTGCTTCAACCCGCGCAGCGGGAAGCGCACCGCCATCGTGGCAAGGCCCGCGACGAGCTCATCTGCGGCGATCGCTCAAAGTGTGATCCGATACTACCCGTTTCCCACATGTACTGATGCAGGCAATCCGAAAGACAGCCACGCAAGACGATTACGCGCACGCGCGGATCGCGTCGCGCAGGAACTGCGCCGCCCCCGGCGCAACCTTTTCGTAATAGGCTTGGAACCGCTCGTCGGCAACATAGCCGTCCGCCAGACCCTTGTGAGCCTCGGGCGTGTAGGTACCATCCGGCCAGTACATGTGCAGCCAGCGGGCGTGCATCGCCACGAGCTTGCGCGCCTCGGGGCCGGCCGGATCGCCCGCCTCCATCGCACGGCGCAGCTGCTCGTTGATGGCGACCGCCAGCTCTTCCGCCTGCAGGTGCGCCGCCTCGCCCATCGCCAGGTATTTCTTGTTGGAGGCATCCACCACCTCGTCGCCGTAGGCCGCGCGGGTCTCCTCGCCGTAGTCCTTCTCGTTCTCGGCGACCTCACGCCAGCGGCGAAGCGTCGGCAGCACCGCGCCCAGAAGCGACGCCGCCTCGTCCACAGTCCAACCCATCGCCTCGGCCATGCGCGGCGCGCAGTCTTCGATCATCTCGTCCATCGTGGTCTCGTAGGTGTAGGCGCCCCCGTCGTAGCACCAGCGGCAGAAGTCCTCGGTCTCGGATCCGTCCGCCTCGTGGCCGTGCTGGTCAGGGCCGGTGAACATCATGCCGCAGCTCTGACAGTAGTGCTCGGGCATGTCGAGAAGGGCGGTCACGGGGACGTCCAGCTCGCGAGCGATAAGCTTGAGCATGTCGATGCCGGGCTCGGTGGTTCCCTGCTCCCAGCGACTTATCGCCTGCCGCGTCACGTAGAGCCTGCGCGCCATCTCCTCCTGCGTGAGGCCCGCCTCCTTGCGGATGGCGGCGATGGTGTCCTTCATGGGCATGGGGCCCTCCTTGCTCAGGGTTTGCCTCGGCTTCTCTTGCAAGCCCATTGTCCCCAAGCTGCCCCGCGCCGCACAAGAAACAGCCTGTTGCGCGACCACCCACCTGCAAACGCGCGACATACCGCCCCGGTTATCGCGCACCCCCGATGCCCGCTTGCCCGTCCGCAAGCAAGGGGCTTCAATCAGGCCGAGAGCAGGCTTGGGTCGATGTAGTCGGAGAGCAGCGTGTCGGCCATCCACGACGAGTTGTACGAGCGGCCCTGGAGCGCCGGGTCGTCCTGGGCGAGCATCAGGTACTCGTCGGACGAGGTGGTGTTGGACTGGTCGCCCGGGTCGTTCCAGGTCGGGTCGACCACGACCCAGCTGCCGTCGATGTTCACGAGGATCCAGGCGTGGTCGGTCGCGTAGACGCCGGGCTGCGGTGGCACGTTGCCGGACGCGTACACCGACTCGAGCCCGGCGCGGTCAGCGAGGAGTTTGAAGGTCTGCGCGTAGCCGGAGCAGATCGAGCCGCCGTCGAGGATGAGCGTGCGCACGGTGGACGGGTCCTGGGTCGCGGCGTCCATCGAGAAGCTCCCGGAGCTGATGGCGTCGTAGTTGTACCAGAGGTTCTCGGCGATGTAGTCGTTGATGGCGCGCACCTTGTCGGCGTCGGACATGCCGTCGGTGATGATATCCGCGACGATCTCGTCGGCCTTGTCGCTCACCTGCTGGCGCTGCTCGTTCAGGACGTCCTGGTCGTTGACTTGCTCCCACGGGGTCAGGCTGGTGACGGTGAGGAGCATCCTGCCGTCGCGGCGCGTTACCTGGTAGGTGGGGTTGCAGTTGAAGATGAGCGGGTTCTGGGCGCACGCCTCGAAGAGCGCGTCCGCGACTTCCGTGGTGCCGGCCGCGTTGGCGTAGTCGGTGACGTCGATGTAGGTGTTGCCCGCGAGCAGGTTGGCCGCGATGTAGCGCACGAGGTCGGACGAGGCGTTGATCTCGTAGGGCACGTCGGGCATCGTGGTCGAGGGCTGCTGGCTCGCCTGGACGGCGTCCCAGTCGATCCCGTCCTCGGTGTCGAGGCGCGTGGGAATGCCCGACGGCTGAGCCTCGCGCTGGAGCTCGTCGAGCGCCTGCGTGGCGGCCTGCTCG
>CAJLVH010000157.1 GCA_905210055.1 uncultured Enorma sp.
CACCTGCCCGCCGGCCTCTCCACCGTCATGGCCGCCGCCGAGCTCCCCGCCGGCCTTCTCATCGCCATGATCGTGCTTAGCGAGCCCCTCGGTATCATCGAATGGCTGGGCGTGGTCGTTATCCTCGCCGGCGTGTGCCTCGCGCAAGTGCCCGCGCTGAGAGGGGATCGTGCGCAGAGACCGACGGTATAGCCGCGCCAATGAGGCAGCTGCGGCCTCCGAACGTTCGGTCGGATGCCGCAGCCGGCGGGGACAATGCGATTATCTAAGGGGAAAGAGCGGAATCGGAATGCAGGAGGGGCAGGCGCCATGAAACTGAAGGAGCTCGATCGGGAGTTCTCCGTATGCAAGGTGGAGGACTACTCGCTGGTAGATCTGAGCGCAGAGTACAGCTTCATCGGCAAGACGGATGAAGAGAACTCCCTGGTATGCGCCACCGGCGATGTCCCGTCGAACGTTGTTGAGCGAGACGGCTGGTGGAGGGGCTTCCGTATCCAAGGGATGCTGGACTTCCCTCTTCGGGATACTGGCCGGCATCGCGGAGACGCTGGCGGAGAACGGCATCTCGATCTTTGCCATCTCGACCTACAACACCGACTACGTTCTGGTGAAGAAGGAGAGCTACCAGAGAGCACTGGACATTCTCGAGCAAGAGGGATACAAAATCGTCGAGTGACGGCACCGCCTTCTCCTAGGCAGCGTCTTTGTGGTGCGCCTGCCCCTCACGTAGGAGGACACGGGGGTGTCTCTATATCGTGATGCCCTTTTGATACGGGGCCACGCGAGCGAGCGGCATGCCTCCACGCACCACGTACTCGACCCAGCCCTGGTAGCGGTCGCCGCCGGAGCCCTGCATGAACTCGGAGAAGGACAACGGCCGTATTCGAACCTCGTCTCCGCGGCCCCGAAACTCCGTCATGACGTCATGCGAGAGGAGCTTCGAGTTGCCCCCGTCACGCACACGCCGACGTTTCTCATGCGCAGAAGCCCGTTGAGTCTGTTGAGGTATTGGTCATGCCTGATTTCCACGCGTACCTCATCTTGGTTTCCAAGTCGGTTCTATTGAGCAGTTTTGCCGTATGCGGCATTACTTCTCAATAGAAGTGTCTTGTGCCACAGAGACGCCCGGCTCAAAATGCTGTCACGCTAAACACGTCCCGCTCAAATCACCGCATGCCCCACCTCCGGCCCTACGACTATTGCCGCCTCCCCGTAAACAGTCACGCAGACCATCACATTGCTCGGCCTACCCCCACAGCCCCATGTTCGACATCGCGTACAGCGAGACGTTCCTCATCCAGTCCTGCTCGCGGTATCCCGAGAGGCTGAAGCGAACGGACTTTATCTCCGGATGAGCGCCCTTGAACGCCCGAAGGCTCTTGGCGCGCAGGTTCTCCTCCGCCTTCACCTCGATGGCGTAGACGCTGTTCGCGCTCTGCACCAGGAAGTCGATCTCGCCCGAGGAGTTCTCGGCCGACCAGTAGTAAGGGGTGAGCCCGCAGTCGGAGACGAGCTGCTGGCAGACGTACTGCTCGGTGAGGGAGCCCTTGAACTCCTCGAAGATCTCGCTGCCCCCGACGACCGTCTCCTTGTCCAGCCGCGCCATAGCGCCCAGCAGGCCGACATCCACCAGGAAGAGCTTGAACGCCGTGTCGTCGGCGTAGGGGGCAAGCGGGATTCCGGGCTTCGATATCCTGCGGACGAGGGTCGTGATGCCGGCTTGCGTCAACCACGTGATACCCGACTGGTAATTCCTCGCCCGCGCCCCCTTGGCAATGTGGCTGAACACGAACTTCTTGTTCTCCCTCCCGAGATGGGACGGGATCGACCGCCACGCCGCAAGCGCGTACTCGGTCTCAGCCCTGCCGAGATGCTTCGAGACATCGCGCTCGTAGCCGCGGAGGATCTCGAGCTGCACCTCGCGCGCGTCCTCAAGGAGCCTTCGCTCAAGAAAGACGCTCACCGCCTCCGGCATGCCGCCGACGTAGTAGTACTGGCGAAGGAGCGGGATGAGCTTGCTCGAAAAGCTGTTGATGAGGCCGGCATCGCCCGAATCGACAAGGTCGCAGAGCGTCCGGTTTCCCGTTGCGACGAGGAACTCCCGGAAGCTGAGGGGATGGAGATCGAGCGTGTTCACCTTCCCAACGGGATACCCGCTGCCCTCGTGCACGGTGATGCCCAGAAGCGAGCCGGCTGCAGCCACTGCATACCCAGGAGCATTCTCACAGAAGTACTTAAGGCTTGTAAGCGCCTTCGGACACGCCTGAATCTCGTCGAGGACGATAAGGGTATCGCCTTCGGACACAACCTGCCCCGTTTCAAACTGGATGGCCGAGACAATGCGCGGAATATCGTAGCCCAACTCGAACTGCTCGCGCATTCGAGGATTGTCGTCTAGGTTGACGTACGCAACATTTTTGAATTGCGTTTTGCCGAACTCTTTGAGCAGCCACGTCTTTCCAACCTGACGCGCGCCATTGAGGACGAGCGGCTTGCGACGGGGGCTGTCCTTCCAAGCAACAAGCTCGTCCATAAGGAATCGTTCCATGCAAACTCCTCCCCTAAAATGGCTACGGCCTTATTATCGCACAGAATGGCGAAAATAAGGCCGTAATAGCACCAGTTTTGGAGAAAAACAGGCGGAACTTCACTCGCACTCGATAATGCCGACGCGGTTTTCGGGTTTTTGCATTTCTTCATCTCCGCAGGTTATGATTGGCATTTCCTATCGGGCGGGTTTCATCTTCGACACCCCTGCTACAAAAACTGCCACAAATTATACCGTAGCCAATCCCTGCCACGTGAGGGCGGGCCTTACGGGTACTTCTTGCCATCACGCGAACGCCTTCGAGACGGCTGCCACGGCCTCGCGCTTTGCATCCATGTTCACGTGGGTGTAGATGTCCATGGTGATCTGGGGGCTGTAGTGGCCGACGAGCTCCTGCATGACCTTGGGGTGAACGCCGTTCAGAGCGAGCAGCGCCTCGCGCGTGACCATCTTGGGCAGGTTGGCTGCGTAGCACGGGTTCTTCTCGAGAATCCCCCTCCTTGATCGCCTGCTCGAACACGAGCGTTATGTTGTCGTAAATCTGACGGCGTAGGGGTCGCCGAACGGGCAGTTCGAGAGTGTGTCGCCCCTGAGCATGACGATGCGCACGTCGTCGAACATAGACGCCAGGCGCGCTTCCGCCTCCCCCGCGTGCCGGCGGCGCGCTCGCGGAGTTCTACGTGTTCTCGAGCGTGCTGGAGCGCGCGTTTGCGGGCTGGTTGCTCTCCGTCTCAAGGGGGCGGCGCGAGCGCGACATGATGCGGCAGCGGAACTCCCGCCTGTGCAGGAAGTATGGGCTCAAGGGGAGGCGGGAGCGGAAGTGCTGACGCTTCAATCGCCTGGCCGGTTCCTCTCGCCCCAGACGCACAGGAGGTCGAGGACCTCCATGAGCGACGCGCCTCGCTCCGTGAGCGAGTACTCGACGCGCGGCGGGATTTGCGGGTACTCCCTGCGCGCGACGAGCCCGTCGGCCTCGAGCTCCTTGAGGCTCCGCGAGAGCGTGCGGTCGGATACCCCGCCGAGGTAGCGGCGCATCTCGTTGAAGCGGACGGGCTGGTACTCCATGAGGCAGTAAAGAATTGACATCTTGTGCTTGCCCCGGATGAGCGAGAGCGTGTAGCTGTACCCCGTGCCCTCGAACGACGCGCCCTCTATGCCCCGCCCCATGTCGCACCCCCTCCGTGAAGCTCCCGTCGCATGCGCTTTACCAAATGATAGCACCTGACATTAATGCCGGTACTTAACAGAATGAGGACGCAGGGAGATACTCGAGGCAGGATGGCGCGGCCTGGTGCGGCCGCTCGAGCAGAGGAGGAGAGGCCATGAAAAAGAATCTCGGCGTGGCGGGCGAGCTGTTTCCCCAGTCGGTCTTCATCGTCGCGAGCTACGGGGAGGACGGGACGCCAAACGCCATGAACGTCGCGTGGGGCGGCGAGTGCACCCGCACGCAGGTGGCGATCAACATCGGCGACCACAAGACGACCGACAACATCCTGGCGCGCGGAGCGTTCACGGTTGCGCCCGCCGACGCGGCGCA
>CAJLVH010000158.1 GCA_905210055.1 uncultured Enorma sp.
CCGCGTGCCGGAGGACCTGGAGGATGAAAAATACCGGGACCTGGACTTTGTAGAGCTGGACGCCTGTGCGGGCGGCTGCGTGGGCGGCGGCGGACAGCCCATCATCGAGGGCATCAACCTCTCGGCAGATCGCGGCTGCACCCTGCGCATCATCGACGAGCAGAGCGAACTGCGCTTCAGCCACGAGAATCCCGCCGTGCAGGCGTGCTATGACGACTTCCTGGGCAAGCCGCTCTCCGAGCGCGCCGAGGAGCTCCTGCATTCGAACCATGCGGATTGGTCGATGCCCATCCGTATGACGGCCGACGGCACGCAAGCGTAAGTCGTTTCGAGACGGAACGTGCACCGAAGCCCGGGAGAGCCTGCTGCTCTTCCGGGCTTCCAGGTAAAATAACCCCAGCGACTTTTTTACATCGCGCAGGAATCCATCGATTGCCGCGCATCCACCCTCCGCGCGATGTAAAAAAGTCGCTGGGGTTATTTTACCTGCCATGCGCCCGTAAACCTCGAATGAACGCCGATGCGGGGCGTCCAAACAGCTACACTGTTAGCGGAACATTACTTTTATCGAAAGGAAGCGCACCATGCGTACTCCCCTTACCGAAACACTCATCAGCCGCCGCTCGCTCATCGCCGCAAGCGCCTCAGCGCTCGCGAGCCTTGGACTCGCTGCCTGCGGAAATGCGAGCGCGAACGCAGGCAGCGAACCGGCGGCGAACGACGTCGTGACCACCATGCGCGTGGGCGCGCTCCAAGGCCCCACCGGCATGGGCCTCGTCGGCCTCATGGATGCCGACGGCACGCTTGAAGACCTCGCCGCAGCGAACGGCATCGAGCTTGCGGAAGACTCGCCCGTAGGCAAGAATCCCGCCGGGATCGGGGCGCTTGCCAACAGCTACGAATTCACGCTCGCAGGCTCCGCCGACGAGCTGGCTCCGCAGCTCGTCCAAGGCGACCTCGATGTCCTCTGCGTGCCCGCGAACCTTGCGGCGACGCTCTATCAGAAAACCGAAGGCGAAGTCCAGGTGCTCTGCGTGAACACGCTCGGTGTGCTCGACATCGTGGAGGCCGGCGACACCATCCAGAGCATCTCCGACCTCGCCGGCCGTACCATCTACTCCGCCGGACGCGGCTCGACCCCGCAATACGCCCTCGAGTACCTGCTGCGCGAGAACGGCGTCGACCCCGCGACGGATGTCACGATCCAATGGGCGAGCGAACACGCCGAATGCCTCGCCGCGCTCCAGGCAGATCCGAGCATCGTGTGCATGCTGCCGCAACCCTTCGCCACGAGCGCGCTTGCACAGGTCGAAGGAGCGCGCATCGCGCTCGACCTCACCGAGGTATGGAACGAGACCGCTCAGGCAACTGGCAACGACTCGCAGCTCATCACCGGCGTAGCCGTCGCACGCCGCGAGTTCGTCGAGAACTACCCCGCCACGGTAGCGGAGTTCCTGGACGCCTACGCCGCCTCCGTGGACTTCGTGAATAGCGACCCCGCCACCGCGGCGCAGCTCATTGAAGCCGCCGGCATCATCAAGGCCCAGATCGCCGAAAAGGCCATCCCCTACTGCAATATCGTGTGCCTCACGGGCAGCGAGATGCGCGAAGGTCTTGAGGGGTATCTGGAGACCCTGTTCGAAGCCGATGCACAGTCCGTCGGAGGCTCCATGCCCGAGGATGACTTCTACTACGAGGCATAAGGGAGCGTCGTGCGCCGCGCTTCCTCGCATATCGCTCCCTGGTCAATCGCGGTCTGGCTTGCGCTCTGGCACGTCGCTGCCATGGCGCTTGCCAGCCCTATCTTGCTTCCCAGCCCCATCGCGACCGCGCTTCGCCTGGTCGAGCTTCTCCCCGACCCCGCGTTCTGGGCGCGCATAGCGTTCTCGCTCGCACGCATCGTCGGGGGGTTTGCCCTGGGCGCAGTCTTCGGAGCGCTCGGGGCGTTGGCCTCTGTACGCTGGCGCGCTATCGAAGAGCTGCTCGCCCCGGTGATGGCGCTCGCGAAGAGCGTTCCCGTCGCCTCGATCACCGTGCTCGCGCTCATCTGGCTGCGCGCATCGAACCTCGCGGTACTCGTCGTGCTCCTGGTGGTGCTCCCCCTTGTTTACGAGAACACCATGCAGGGCCTGCGCGCGACGAGCCGTTCGCTCGATGAGGTTGCAAGCCTCTTCCACCTGCAGAGCTTCCGCCACCTGCGGTTCTTCGTTATGCCGCGGCTTTTCCCGTACCTGCGCGCCGCACTCGTCACCGCGCTCGGCATGGGCTGGAAGGCAGGCGTCGCGGCCGAGGTCATCGGCATCCCTGCCGGGTCGCTTGGCGAAGCGCTCTATGATGCGAAGATCTATTTCGATACCGCCGGGCTCTTCGCGGTGACGCTTGCCACGGTGGGCGCGAGCGCCGTCACCACATGGCTCATGCAGATCGCCCTCGCCGCCCTCGAGCCCATCGTCTGCGGTGCCGCCGGTCATGCGAAACTATTCGAATCCTGCGAGTCTCAAGCTGGCGCTTCCGCCACGGGCACCTCCCCCGAGAACGATTCCGCCGAACTCCACCTTGAAGACATCTCGAAGTCGTTTGAGGGCAAGCGGGTGCTCGCCGGAGTCTCGTTCAGCATCAACACCGGCGCACCCGTGTGCCTCATGGCACCTTCCGGATCGGGCAAGACGACGCTGCTGCGCATCGTCGCGGGACTCGAGACGGCCGATATAGGCCGCGCATTCATGGGAGATGAGCCGAAATGGCTCCCCCGCATCTCGATGGCGTTCCAAGACGACCGCCTCGCCGACCAGGCAAGCGCGCTTGCGAACACGCGGTTGCCGCTCGCGCCCGAAAGCACGGCTTGGAACGAAGCACCTGCTCTCCTTGAGCAGCTCGGTTTGGGCGAACGCCTGCACTCCCCCGCAGGCACATGCTCTGGCGGGGAGCGCCGCCGCATTGCACTCGCCCGAGCGCTGCTCACCCCCCACGACATCCTGCTCCTCGACGAACCGTTCACCGGCCTCGACGGCACTGCGCGCGATACGTGCGCCAGAATCATTCGGGAACGCGAGCGCGCCTCCATCGTCCTTGTCGCCACGCACGACCGCGAAGATGCCGAACGCCTGGGAGCGCGCATCTATCACATCACGCAATAGGATGCACCACGGCTGGGAGCTCTCTGCGAAGGGAAGCCCCCACGTTGGAAAGAAGCCCTTAAACGTCACGCGCTCTCAAGCAGCTTGCGCAGCTCCGCCTGGACAGCATGGTCCTTGTTGCAGCCCACCACGCGATCTGCCACGGCACGCAGCGCCGGGCGCGCGTTCGCCATGGCGCAGCCCATGCCCGCGAAACGGATGATCTCGTAATCATTCATCGAATCGCCGAAAGCCATGACCTCTTCGCGCCGAATGCCGTAGCGATCCATGACCTGCTGAATGCCTGTCGCTTTCGACACGCCGCGCTGGATGGGGTCGACCCATGCGCTGCCGGAGGGTGCAAACACGAAGTCGTCGCCCAGCTCGCGCGAGAGCGCATACGCGTAGTCCATCACGTGACCGTCGTCGCAGTAAATCGACGCCTTGATGATGTTCACATCCGGCGTGGGCAGATACCAAATACGCTCGATATTCGGCAGATCCTTATCGCATTCGCGGACGAACGCGCGCTCATCGTCGAGGAGAAACGACTTCGTGCGGTCGAAGAGCGCTAGGTGCAGGTGCTCGAATTTGCCGACGGTCTTCGCCAAGCGCTTGATGCTCTGATGCGAATAGACCTCGCGGTCGATGAGCTCGCCCGCCGCATAGACCTGCGCACCGTTGGCGGCAACGAAGTCCATCTTGTCTTTCACCGGCTCGAAGAACATGCACAGACGGTCGTAGCGACGCCCCGACGACGCCGCGAAGTGAATGCCCTTCTCGCGGAGTGCCAAGATGAGGTCGAAGGTCTCGGGCGGCACCTCGCCGTTCTCGTCAAGTAGCGTGCCGTCCATATCGGACGCAACGAGCTTGATCTTCTTTTCCATGATGTCCTTTCGCCAAATAGGATGCTGGTTGGAGCCAGCCAGTAGGGACGGGGGTTATTGGCTGGG
>CAJLVH010000159.1 GCA_905210055.1 uncultured Enorma sp.
CCCCAGCCGATGCCGCGGGCGCGGAGGCAGCGGGCGTGGCGAGGCGCTGGCCACCGAAGCGGTCGAGCGAGGCGAGCGCGGCACGCGCGTCGGCATCGCGATCATAGCCCATGTCGCGGACGGTATAGGCCGAAGTCTCCGCTCGCAGCCCATACGAAGGAGCAGAGGGCTGTGCGACAGCATGGCCGGTCGCTTGCGCGGCACCTTCGGCAGCATGCGCCGCGGCGCGCTGCTGCGCGAGCGCCATGAACATGGCCGTGGACGCGGCAGCAGACGCAGCGGGCGCCTGCGCGCGGCGTGAGGGGGCGGGAGTCGCGGTGGGCGGGGCCGCAACATGCGGCGTAGACGCTCCAGCCGCCGGGCGAGCACTCATTGACGTCATACGACCGGTAGCGGCAGCAGAGCCCGCAGGCCGCTCCGCGTGGACGGCACCGCGGCGGAGCTCTTCGAACGCGATCTGGTAGATGTCCTTCGAACGCGAGGCGTCGCAGCTGATAGGTGAATCGTCATCGAACAGCGCGTCGATATCCGCCCAAGCGGCAGCCTCCGAGGGGGCACCAGCTGCGCGGGCGATCACCGGCACGTCGCGCGGGACACCGCGCTTGCCGAAGAAGCGCTCCACGTCGCCATCCTGCGCGTGCTGGGCGCGCGCCTCACGCTTGCCGTTGGAACGAGCAGCGCGGTGCGAGGGCGCGTGCTCCTCTTCCACCGCGGCGGTACCTTCGAGATCGGCATCTCCAGAGCGATGGTCGGCAACGGCGGACAGAGCGGTGACGAGCCCCACGCCAGCGAGCGCGCCGACGGTGAACGGCATGGCGCAGCCCGCGACGATACCGTTCGCCTGGGGGAACGGGAGCGTCACCGCGTAGGCGCACACCGGCACGGCAAATGCGAAACCGCACGAAAGCCCAGCGTAGATCGCTCGGGACGTTGTAACAGAAGCCGCCATGGCTACTCCCTTGCACCATGTCCGACCAGCAGATGCCGGTCGAAACGCCCGCATTCGCTTGAGAAAAAACGAAG
Source organism: uncultured Enorma sp. (assembly GCA_905210055.1). Taxonomy (GTDB): domain Bacteria; phylum Actinomycetota; class Coriobacteriia; order Coriobacteriales; family Coriobacteriaceae; genus Enorma. The sequence goes on from CAJLVH010000159.1 coordinate 1,024, forward strand.
GTGTTGTTGCGTGCGGCCTAAGGAGCCTCTCTGCAACGGATCGTGGTTCGTTTCATCTGCGTTTTTCCGTCGCGAACATTAGCTCGATTATGAGGTAAAACACACGAGAATGCAAATGCGATCGCCGAGCGTAACCCAAAAATTCACGCCCGCACAGAGCATCGCTTTGAGGGCGGGTGCAAAGGTGTCAAAAACGACACTTTCGTACCCGCTCCCAAAGCGACACCCAAAACGACGTGCAGAGCCGAAAATACTAGTGCCACATACCTTTACGCTTGAAAATCCAGGCAGCTATGAGACAGCACACCGCGGCGAGCACCGTCGGAAACACCCATGTCCCCACGATGGGCACGCCATCGAACGGCAGCCCCACGTTCATTCCGTAGAAGCCGAAGATGATGTTCGGAATGGCCATCACGATCGTGATCACGGAAAGCACCTTCATCACGATATTCAGGTTGTTCGAGATGACGCTCGCGAATGCATCCATCGTCCCGGAAAGTGTGTTCGAGTAGATATTGCACATCTCGATGGCCTGGTGGATCTCGACGAGCACATCCTCAAGCAGATCTTGATCGTCCTCATAGAGCGGGATGATACGACCCTGCATGATCTTGTTGAGCGTGACCTCGTCGGATTTGAGCGAGGTGGAGAAGTACACGAGCGATTTCTCCAGGTTGAGCATCTGAATGAGTTCCTCGTTGCGCACGGACGCGTGCAGGCGCTCCTCGGTACGCGACGAAAGCCGGTCGATACGCCGCAGATACACCAGGTAGAGCTGGGAGATGCGCAACAGGAGCTGTAGCAGGAAGCGCGTGCGGTAGCGCGTGTCGACGCCCCGGATACGGCCGGCAGCCATGTCGCGCGTCACCACGTTCTCGAAGAGCGATAGCGTGACGAACATGCCTTTCTGCGGCATGAACACCATGGAGAGCGGCATCGTGTCGTACTGATGCACGCCGTCGCGGCCATCCTCCCCCGGCTCGATGGGGTAGTCCACGATCACGAACGTCTGGTTCACGTCTTCGTCGAAGTCTATGCGCGAGGTCTCCTCCTCGTCGAGCGCGGAGCTCACGAACTCCGGCAGCACGCCAAGCTCGCCTTCGAGCCACGAGCGCTCCTCTGCCGTGGGCGCCACGACGTTGACCCAGCAGCCAGCCTGAGGCTGCTCGATTTTCTCGATCCGACCTGTCTCTTGGGTCTTGAAGCATTCGATCATGGCGCACCCCTTTCGTCGTAAGTGGGACTTTAACACCAGGTCTCTGAGTCCCACGGCCGTCCCGCACACGATACCGCAAGGCAAAAGCATCTGCCACACCCGTCGCCAGGCACTACGCATAATCTCGAAAACCCTTACAGCGCGCTTACGTAACCGGGACGGGCGTGCGGCGGGCGACGCTTCCTCCAGAGTGGGACTTTGAGACCTGGTGCCAAAGTCCCACAAATCCCAGCCCATCCGCCGAAGCTCGGGTCGCCCACCTGTGAAAAGCGTAACACCACGGTCGCTTGAAGCCGAAAAAGGGCTTCGCGCGACCGTGGTGTTACGGTTGATGAGAATCCGAGTCCTGGACGGGAATTATCACTGAACGGAAATTATCTCTAGAACTCGCCATGCTCCTGCGCGCGGCGGGCGGAGCGAATGAGGAACTCCTCGTTGGTGTTCGTGCTCTTGAGTCCCTTGATGAACGCCTGCGCGCAGCGCTCGGTGTTCGGCATGCCGGCGAGCACGCGACGGATGCCCCACACGAACGGGCGCATCTGCTCGGGGATGAGCAGGTCCTCGTTGCGCGTGCCAGATGCCACCGGATCGATTGCGGGGAAGATGCGGCGATCCGCCAGGTCGCGGTCGAGCTTGAGCTCCATATTGCCGGTACCCTTGAACTCCTCGAAGATCACCTCATCCATCTTGGAGCCGGTGTCGATGAGCGCGGAAGCCAGGATGGTGAGCGAGCCGCCGCCCTCGATGTTGCGCGCGGCACCCAGGAAGCGCTTCGGCGGGTAGAGCGCCGCGGAATCCACGCCGCCGGACAGGATGCGGCCGGAGGCAGGCGCCGCCAGGTTGTAGGCGCGCGCGAGGCGCGTGATGGAGTCGAGCACCACCACGACGTCGCCGCCCATCTCCACGATGCGCTTGGCGCGCTCGATCACGAGCTCGGAGACGCGCGTGTGGTTGTCGGCCGGCATGTCGAAGGTCGAGGCCACCACGTCGCCCTTGATGGAGCGCTGCATGTCCGTGACCTCCTCGGGGCGCTCGTCCACGAGAAGGCAGATGAGGTGCACCTCGGGGTTGTTGATGGCGATGGACTGGCAGATCTTCTTCAGAATCGTGGTCTTGCCAGCCTTGGGCGGCGAAACGATGAGGCCGCGCTGACCCTTGCCGATGGGGCTCACGATGTCGATGGCGCGCCCGGTGATGGAATCCTTGCCGTGCTCCATCTTGAGCTGCTCGTTGGGATAGATCGGCGTGAGGTCGCTGAACTTCGGGCGGTTGCGCATGAGTTCGGGGTCTTGCCCGTTGATGCTCTTGATCTTGGCGAGCCCGGGGAACTTGTCGTTCGCGCGCATGGGGCGAAGCGTGCCCTCAATGAGGTCGCCCGGGCGCAGACGCGCGGCGCGCACCATGTTCGCAGGCACGAACGCGTCGTCGCGGCTGGGCATATAGCCGTGCGCGCGGATATGGCCGAAGCCTTCGTTCGACATGTCAAGGATCCCCACGATGTCGCGGAAACCCTCGGCGCGCGCGGCGGCGAGGTACACCTCTTCGACGAGCTCGGCCTTCTTCTTGCCCGCAGTGTCGATATCGAAGTCGCGCGCCTTCTCGCGGAGCTCCGCGACCTTCATGGCCGAGAGGTCGTCGCGCGAGAGCGTGGGCTCGGTGGGAGCAAAGCGATTATTGCGGTTCTTCCGATTCTGCTGACGGTTGCGACGGTCGTTGGCGTTACCGCCGTTACCGTTGACACCCGCGCTAGCGCCGTTTACATGCTCGCGACGCTGCGTGTGGGCGCGGCGG
>CAJLVH010000160.1 GCA_905210055.1 uncultured Enorma sp.
GAGGCGAGCATACCGAGCGAGCCCGTGATCTGCGCCGCCTCGTCGGAAAGGATGTCGCCAAACATGTTCTCCGTCACTACGACGTCGAAGGTCGCCGGACGGTTGATGAGCTGCATGGCGGCGTTGTCCACGAGCACGTCCTCGAGCTCCACATCCGCGTATTCCTCGTCGTGGATGCGGTGGACGATCTCGCGCCACATGCGACTTGTCTCGAGCACGTTCGCCGACGCTCGACACCTTGCTGCGGCGCTTGCGGGCGGCGTCGAACGCCTGGCGGGCGATGCGTTCGATCTCGTACTCGCAGTACTCGAGCGTGTCGTATGCGCGCTGGCCGGGTTCTCCGTTGCCGCCGGCGCCGGGCTCGTCATAGAAGCGCTCGCGCCGGCCGAAGTACAGGCCGCCCGTGAGCTCGCGCACGATCATCATGTCCACGCCGTCGATGACCTCGGGGCGCAGCGTCGAAGCGTCCGCAAGCGCGGCGAAGATCTGCACGGGGCGCAGGTTCGTGTAGAGCCCCAGCTCCTTGCGAATCTTGAGCAGCCCCTGTTCCGGACGCGGAGCGGCGGGATCGGTCGTGTCCCACTTGGGACCGCCGACGCTTGCAAGCAGCACGGCATCCGCTGCGCGAGCGGCTTCGAGCGTTGCGTCCGGCAATGCCGTGGGCTCCTCCCCCGTCGCGCGCGTGGCGTCGATCGCCGCACCGCCGATGAGCGCGTCCTCGCAGATGAACTCCACGCCGAAGCGCTTCCCCACCGCCGCGAGCACCTTCTTGCCCTCGGCGATGATCTCCGGCCCGATGCCGTCTCCCGGCAGCGTGCAGATCTTGTAGGTCTTCTTCACATTGCAGTCCCAGCTCCCTGAGCTCGGCCCTGCAGCGAATGGATTATCGAGCGGCATGCGCCCTCCTTCTAAATCGAACGCAGTGTGACAGCGGTGCCAGGGGAAACTGTCACACGTGGGCAAAGGTGACAGCGGTACCAGGGGAAACTGTCACACGCGCGGGCAAAGACGACGGAGACAATTGCCCCGAAGCGGTGCCTCACTCCCCGCAAGCGAGCTTCTGGCGCGTACGCTCAACCAAGCCGCCGGCTTCGATGATCTCGGCGATGAACGACGGGAACGGCTCGGCGGTGAATGCGGCGCCCGTATCGAGGTTCGTGATGGTGCCGGTCTCGGTGTCCACAGCGACGTGAGCGCCGTCCGCGATGGCGTCCACCGCCTCGGGGCATTCCATGATCGCAAGACCCACGTTGATGGCGTTGCGGTAGAAGATGCGCGCAAAGCTCTTGGCGATGACGCAGCTCACGCCCGCCGCCTTGAGTGCCACGGGAGCATGCTCGCGCGAGGATCCGCAGCCGAAGTTCTCTTCAGCTACCACGATGTCACCGGGTTGCACGCGCTCGGCAAACGTGGAGTCGATATCCTCCATAGCATGCGCCGCGAGATGCGCGTGATCCGAACTGTTGAGATAGCGCGCCGGAATGATAACGTCCGTGTCTACGTCGCGTCCGTATTTGAAAACCGTGCCTTCGAAATGCATGACTTATATCCTTTCGATTGAATCAGACGAGCTCGTGTGCCGGGCGCACCAGCCAATAACCCCCGTCCCCAATGGTTGGTTACCAGCCCATGACATTGGGGACTGTCCCCAATGTCAGAGGTCGGAGGGGGCAGCGATGTGGCCGGCAACGGCGCTCGCCGCGGCAACGGCCGGGCTCGCCAGGTAGACCTCGGACGTCGGGTCGCCCATGCGGCCGACGAAGTTGCGGTTCGTGGTCGAAACGCAGCGCTCGCCCGCAGCGAGGATGCCCATGTATCCGCCGAGACACGGGCCGCAGGTAGGCGTGGAGAACACACAGCCCGCGTCGATGAATACATCCGCAAGCCCCTCGGCCATGCACTGCTTGAACACGGCCTGCGTCGCGGGGATCACGATGCAGCGCACGCTCTCGTTCACGCGACGGCCACGCAGCACCTCGGCGGCGGCGCGCATGTCCTCAATACGGCCGTTCGTGCAGCTGCCGATGACTGCCTGATCGATGGCGATATGACGGCTCTCACTCACGGGATGCGTGTTCGAGGGCAGGTGCGGCCAACTCACGCACGGCTTGATGTCTGCCGCGTCGATATGGATCACCTGCGCATATTCGGCATCCGCGTCTGCATGGTACTCGACCGCCGGACGCTGACAGCGGCCTTCGAGCCATGTGCGCGCCACGTCGTCGACCTCCATGATGCCCGCCTTGCCGCCAACCTCGATCGCCATGTTCGAGATGGTCATGCGGCCTTCCATCGACATATTCCGAATCGTAGAGCCTGCGAACTCCATGGCCTGGTAGAGCGCACCGTCGACGCCGATGAGCCCGATGATGTGGAGGATGACGTCCTTCGCCGTCGCACCGTCCGTAAGCTCGCCCTCGATCTCGAAGCGGATGGTAGGCGGCACCTTGAACCAGGCACGACCGGTTGCGAGGCCCACGCCGGCGTCCGTCGAACCCACACCCGTGGAGAACGCGCCGAGCGCGCCGTACGTACAGGTATGGGAATCCGCACCGATCACGAGGTCACCCGGCACCACGACGCCCTGCTCGGGCAGCAGTGCATGCTCGATGCCCGCACAGCCCTGCTCCCAGTAGTGGGTGATGTGCTGTTCGTGGGCGAAGTCGCGCATCTTCTTCGTCTGCTCCGCACTCTTGATGTCCTTATTCGGCGCATAGTGATCAGGCACGAGGCACACGCGGTCGCGGTCGAATACCTCGGTCGCACCGAGCTCGTGGAACACATCGATGGCGATGGGCGCCGTGATGTCATTCGCGAGCACGAGGTCGAGGTCGCATTCGACGAGCTGTCCCGGACGCACCTCGTCCAGTCCGGCATGGGCTGCCAGAATCTTCTCTGCAACGGTCATCGGTCGTGGCATTGGTTCAATCCTTCCTGTAAATGAAGAGGTATCGGACATGTGTGTGTGACAGTTTCCTCCGGGGAAGTTGTCACGCGGGTCACTGACGGTCGGAAATGAGGCGGTTGAGCGCGTTGATGTAGGCCTTCGTGGAGCTCACGATGATGTCGTTATCGGAGCCGCGGCCGATGTACACCTCGCCGTTCTCGGCCGTCACGCGCACCGTCACCTCGCCGAGCGCATCGATACCGCGCGTCACGGCCTTCACGCTGAACTCGTTCAGGTCGTTCGCCACAGCCACGATCTTATCGACTGCCTTGTACGCCGCATCGATGGGACCGGTGCCGTAGGCGCATTCGGTAAACGTCTCGCCACCCATGTTCGTGAGCGTGATGGTCGCCGTCGGGGTGAGCGGGAAACCGCAGGAAACCTGCACCGCATCGAGGTTCCACACCGCCGTACTCACGCGCTCGCGCTCGTGGACGATGCTTTCCAGATCTTCGTCGTACACTTCCTTCTTCTTGTCCGCGACCTCGAGAAAGCTCTGGTAGATGCCCTCGAATTCCTCGTCCGAGAACGTGAAGCCCAGCTCGCTCATGCGATGGCGCAGCGCCGCGTGGCCAGAGCGCGCCGTGAGGATGATCTGCGAGCCGCCGGCGCCCACGTCGGCCGGGTCGATGATCTCGTAGGTGTCGCGCGCCTTGAGCACGCCGTCCTGGTGGATGCCGGATTCATGCAGGAAGGCATTGCGGCCAAC
>CAJLVH010000161.1 GCA_905210055.1 uncultured Enorma sp.
GCCAGCACGCCGAGGCTCCGGCAGACGCTTCTAGCGCAAACGCCCGCGCCTAGTGATAGGTTTCGTCCAGGACTTAGATTCTCACTAGTGATAGATTCCGTCCGGGACTGAGATTCTCACCGCGGTTGACGACGTCGACATTTTCCGCCACTTTTCCTGCTTAGAAAGGAAAAACTGGCGGAAAATGTCGACGTTGTGGGTTGCGTCGGCCTTGCGGCGGGTACAGGCCTATTCCGGGTGGCGAGCAAGGAATACCTGGTAGTCTGCCTCATTTTGGTCGGCATATGCCGAAGAGAATGCACAGAGAGCATCCGCGAACGCATCATCGTCTTCCAAGTAGGCGGCGATAGCGCCCTCGTCGCCCGTGCGGGCGTGGGCGTGGGCGAGCGCATGCGCGCACAGCCGTCCCACTGCCTCGAGGCTTCCGACGCCGATCTCCTCGAGGTCGATGGAGCCTTTTCCGTTCCACAGCTGGCGCACATAGTAATCGCGGCGCGTGCCGTCGGGCGATTCGATGCCCGTCCAGCCCAGGAGGATATCGGAAGTCGACTGCACAAGCCGCTGCCCCTCCACCACGCGCTGACCATGGTGCGCGTAGGGCGCGGCGTGCCAGAAGCGCTCGACCACCGATTCGCCCGCCTCCTTCACCTGAAGCACAAGCGGGTCGTCGGCATCTTTGCCGGCGAGCAGCACGACCCAGGCACGCGTGCCCACGCTGCCCACGCCCACAACCTTGCGGGCGCCGTCGAGTACGCGGTAGCGGTCGAGCAGGGCACGGCGATCGGGAGCGAGACTCAGGCGGTAGTCTTCGAGCATCCCTTGCAGCGCGGTGAACAGCGCCTCGCCGTCGGTATAGCCTTGCGTTTCGAGTAGGTCGCCGAACGGTACGAGCTCGGGCGGGCACGCATCGAAGCGCAGGGTATCGCCGATGCGGTGCGTGAGTTTATCCGCTGCGCGCAGGTTGTCCTTCTCGCGCGCCTTCTCGACCGCGCGGCGTATGGTGCGCGCCGTCTTTCCGCCAAGTTCCTTTTCGGCGGTATCGATCGCCTGCTCCACGTCGAGGTGCGCGTACCACACGTCGAGCTCGCCCATCTGGGCAAAGCGCTTCATTGACGTGCGATATTGCTTCGCGCAGGCGCGCACGGCATCGCGGCGGTCGTGCTTGGAAAAATCGCGGTCTCGACCGCAGATCTCGATGCTCGCAGCGAGGCGCTTGACGTCCCATTCCCAAGGTCCGGGCGCGGTTTCGTCGAAGTCGTTGACGTCGAACACGAGGCGCCGCGTGGGGCTCGCGAAGATGCCGAAATTCGCGATATGCGCGTCGCCGATGCACTGCACCTCGATGCCGGTCGTGGGTTGGCCGGCGAGGTCGTGCGCCATGATGATGGCAGACCCGCGGAAGAATGCGAACGGCGAGACGCCCATGCGCTCGTAGCGAAGCGGCACGAGTTCGGGTACGCGCGCGGCGGACTGCTCCTCGATGAGTTCGATGGCGTCCGTACGGTTAGGACGCAGCTCCCACGCTGCGAATGCTTCGAATGACGTCATGAGGCTCCCCACAGTGATAAAAACCAGCCTGGCTGGATTCTATCATCCGAGGATGAGCGCGAAGGCAGCCAGGATGGCGAGAAACGCGACGTTCCACATGGTGAAGAGCATGAAGTAGCGCCCCTTTTCGCGCGGGAGCACGAGCGCCACCTGTTTATAAGAGATGAGACTCGCCATGGAGGCGATGAGCGTGCCCAGGCCGCCGAGGTTCGTGCCCACGATGAGCGCGGCGAAGTTCGAGGTGAAGCCCGAGAGCAAGATGGCGGCAGGCACATTCGAGAGCACTTGGCTTGCGATGACGGAGACGGCAAGTTCGTGTCCGTCGATGAGCTGCGCGAGCGCGGCACTCACCATCTCGATTCGCCCGACATTGCCCACGAAGACGAAGAACGCGACGAACGTGACGAGCAAGGCGTAGTCCACGTGCGCGAGCGCTCGGCGATCCGCGATAAGCGCCACGGCGATCGTCGTGACAACGATTGCCTGATAGGGGAGGATGTGTGCGACGGAAAGCAAGGCGAGCACGAAGAGCGTCGCCCAGGGAAGCACGCGGAGCGGGGAGGGCGCGGGGTCATCGGCGTCGGTTGCGAGCTGCGGGATCTCGTCGGCGTGCTCGTTGTCATCAGGTTTCGCGCCGCGCGTTGCCGACGTCTGCGTGCGCTCGGGAATCTTGCCGAATAACGCGATCGCACCCACGAGCAGCGCGAGCGAAGCCGCGGCGTAGGGCAGCATGAGGAGCACGAACTCGCCAATGCGCATGTGCGATACGCTGTAGAGGTAGAGGTTCTGCGGGTTGCCCACGGGCGTGAGCATGCTGCCGAGGTTCGCGGCGATGGTCATCATGACGACGGTGAAGCATGCATGGCGTGGGGAATCGAGCGTGCGCAGTGCCAGTAGGGCGAAGGGGACGAACGTCACGAGGGCGACGTCGTTCGTGATGAGCATGCTCGAGAAGAACGCGAGCAGGGTGAGCGCGAGCGCGAGGCGTCGGGGGCCGCGTACGACGCTCAGCAGATGCCGGCACGCGATGCGAAACACACCGAGCCGCGAGAGCCCGCACATGATGGTCATGAGGCTGAAGAGCATCCCGATGGTGCGGGGGTCGACGTATTCGGCATAGGCGGCGTCGGGCGGAACGGCGGCGCACGAGCAGAGCGCCAGTACGACCGCCACGACGAGCACAGGGTCTTTCCTCACGATCTCGCGCACATTGAGCGCAACGCGCATGAACGTGTCCATGAGCACCTTTCGTTTCGCATGAGAGGAAGCTCGCTTAGCGTATGACAAGCGCTTTCCTCTGGCAAGGCTATGTATTCACGAGACTGCTGCGAGACGGGTACCCGGAGAGCATTGCATTCGATCTGGAAATATGCCGCTTGTCGCTTGCCGGTGATCTTCGCCCCTCGTTCGGCCCTCCTGCAGGACATGCGGCTAGCTATCCTGAATGCGTGGAAAGGAGCCGCATGCGGTACATGATCGACGGGCGCATGTACACGTTCGACCACCGGGCGTTCGCCGCGCTTGTCGGAAGGAACCGACCCGGTGTGCTCGAAACGCTTAAGCGCTTGTCGGGGGCGCTGCACGTCTCGATGAGTTCGCTGAAGGAGTGGCGGCGGGGAGACCATGCGCCAAGCGATGCCGGCAAGGTGTGCGACCTTGCCGTCGCGCTTGGAGTCGACGTGGGCACGCTGCTCAAGTCGGAGGGAGACGAGACGGAAGGGCAGGTATCGCCCATGACCGATCTGCAGAAGGCCGCCTTTGCACGGGTCTACCGGAAGGTCGTCGATTTCTTTGAGATGTTCGAGCGGACGGATCAGTTCGTCTGGAAAGAATACGACGTACGTGGCTACCCTCCTGAGCTTGTGTCTGGCGTTGTGCCCTCGACGGTGTATCCGCCATCGGCCGCGCCCGTCTCCAGCCTCCTGTACGGTGCGCGCGGCGTGCTTGCCGGCGATTTTCACGCGCAGCTTGCGGACTCGGTGACGCGGACTCTCGAGCGCGAGCGTTGCCTACTTGGCGGGCATCCGGTTTTCGAGGGCTTGCAGTCAATTATTGGGCGCGCGGTAGAAGATCTGTGCTACGACGACGAGGGGGAGTGGCTGG
>CAJLVH010000162.1 GCA_905210055.1 uncultured Enorma sp.
CGGGCGTTCGCGGGCAGCGATCGTGCTTTCCGGCGACCTGCCGAGCTCCCTTGCCGCGGCGCTATGCGTGGATGCATTCGGGCCGAGGAACGTGCTGGGGATCGTGGTCGCCCGCTCCCGTACGTTCACACCGGAGGCGGAGGCTCGTGAGTGCGAACGTCTCGAGCTCGTGCGCTCGCTCGCGACGAACCTGCACATCCGCCTCGTAGAGCGCACCGAGCCAGACCTTGCCGAACTGCTCGATCGCGATGTGCCCGTCGCCGCTCTGGGTGCCGACAGTGCGGGCATGCCCGGGACGAATGCGGTGCAACGTGCCCGCGCAGCATTCGAGGGCTTACTTCTTTCAGACCTCGCGGCGGATACGCGAGCGCTACCGGTGCGGTCGCTCTGCAAGACAGCGTACGCCATAGCGGCAGATGGCGTCACGGCGGGTTGCGCCGGTGCCGTCGCGCCGTTCGGCGATGTGTACCTCACCGCCCTTGAGTTTCTCGCGCGCTGGCGGAATCGCTCGGGTGCGGCGCTTCCCGCCCAGCTGGTGTCGCTGCATGCCGTGAAGGCGTGTCAAGCAGAGATCGTTGCACGAGCCGCGGCCTTCGCCAATATCGACGCGGCGTTCTCCGAGCGCATCGACGCACTGCTGGGCGCGCTCGAGCCCTCGGAGCTCGACGGCGTGCTCGAGGCGCATGTCGATCGCGCGCTCTCGTTCGAGGACATCCCGCTTACGAAGACGCGTCCCGATGCCGTAGCGCTCGCGCTTTTGCTCGTTCGCCAGGGCGAGGCGGTGCGCCGCTCCCTTCCGGCGTATCCGGTGGTCTCGGGCTGCTCGTTCGTCGAACGGGCGTGGCCGGCGGCGCTCGCTTGGTCGGATTTCGGACGCCAGGGGGCGGAGCCGCTCACGCTCGAAGCGCTCCTCAAGGCGGAGGTCGAGCGTTCCGAATCGCGCGGCGTTGAGATGGGCGAGCGCATGAGAAACGAGGTCCTGAGCTTCATCAGCAATCTTCTGGGCATCTCTTCGGAAGAACTCGAAGAGTTGGGGTCTGAAGAGGGGCGTGCGCGCCTGGGATCGAATCTCCCGCAGGTCGAAGAGCAGATCCAACGCTCGTTGCAGCAGCTTTTCGAGCAGGGCGGTGCGCCTGGTACGGGCGGCAATCCCCGAGGCCCGCACGGCTTCTCGTTCTTCTCCCAGAATTGACGCCATCCAGCCCGGCCGAGTTTTCACAATTTGAAGTTTCGCATCTGCGCGACCGCAGCTGCCTGCTATGCTATACTAGAACAGATGTTCGAAAGGTGTCATGACAGGTAGTTGTTGGCGAGGGGAGGTGCGCATGGTCGTATTGGGGATCGACCCCGGGCTGGCCAATACCGGCTGGGGTGTGATCGAAGAGCGTCGCGGCGAGTGCCGTTGTCGGGCGTACGGCTGTATCCGAACGGACTGCGAGACCGATCTCGCAGCGCGCCTGAGGCATATCGTGGACGAGCTCGTTTCGGTTGTCGACCGCTATCAGCCACATGCTGCGGCGGTAGAGGGCATCTACTTCGGCGCGAACGTACGCTCCGCCATCCCGACCGCCCATGCCCGCGGCGCGGCGCTTGTCGCCTGCTCGCTCGCCGGCGTGGATGTGGGGGAGTACACACCCATGCAGATCAAGCAGGCCGTGGTTGGCACCGGTGCCGCAGACAAGCGTCAGGTCACGTTCATGGTGCGCAACCTCCTCCATCTCGACCACGATCCCAAACCGGACCATGCGGCGGACGCGCTCGCATGCGCCATCTGCCATGCCAACCTGTGGCGCACCGCGGCCGCAACGAGCGGTGCCTATGTCAAGGAGAAGGGAAACCCCTACGCATGATCGCTCAACTTCGCGGAACGCTCGTCGAGGCGACGCCTTCGGTCGCGGTGCTCGATGTATCGGGCATTGGGTTCGAGCTGGGCATCTCGGGTATGACCGCCGCTGCCTTGCCGCAACTCGGCGAGGAAGTTCGGCTCTTCACGCGGATGCGCGTGGGAAACGATACGGTGGCGCTCTTCGGCTTCGCGACCGCGGAGGAGCGCACCATGTTCGACCGGCTCGTCGGCGTGTCGAGCGTGGGGCCGCGCCTGGCGCTCGCGGTGCTTTCGAAGTACTCCGTCTCGCAGATCTTCTCCATCGTCATGGCCGAAGACCTTGCCGGCATGTCAGCCGTTTCCGGCGTGGGGAAGAAGACCGCGCAGCGCCTCATCCTTGAACTTAAGGGGTCGCTTGCAAAAGACCGCGAGCTCGCTGTGGCTGATGTTCCCGCTTCTGGCCGCATACCGGTCGCGCGCCCCGCTTCCACACCGCTCGAAGACGCGAAGGCAGCGTTGCTCTCCATGGGCTTCAGTCCCCAGGAGACGGAGCTCGCGCTTGACGGGTATGATGGTGAGGCCATGCGGGTTGAAGATCTGCTCGCTGCCGCGCTCAAGCGACTCGGGATGGATGCATGATGTGGGAAGCAGACGCCGGACAGGACCTATGGGAGGACACGCCGCGTGCACAGGCCGCGGGGGCTGCTGGCCACACCCGGGGCGATCGGTTCGTGACGGGCAACCTCACCTCCGATGACCTCGACGTTGAACGGAGCCTGCGCCCGCAACGCTTGGACGACTATTGCGGCCAGGAACATATCAAGCAGAGCCTGCGCATTCTCATCGAGGCCGCGCAAAGCAGAGGAGAGACGCTCGACCACGTGATCTTCTCCGGCCCTCCGGGCTTGGGCAAGACCACGCTGGCTACGGTGGTCGCCAACGAGCTTGGCGCGCAGATCAAGACGACCTCTGGCCCTGCGATCGAGCGTACGGGTGACCTCGCCGCGATCCTCACGAATCTCCAGCCGGGAGATGTGCTCTTCATCGACGAGATCCATCGCCTGAATCGCTCGGTGGAAGAGATCCTCTATCCTGCCATGGAAGATTTCGCTCTCGATATCGTGATTGGCAAGGGACCCGCCGCCCGCTCCATCCGCCTCGAGATCCCGCATTTCACGCTCGTGGGCGCGACGACGCGTTCCGGTATGCTCACCGGCCCCTTGCGCGACCGCTTCGGCATCTCGTTCAGGCTCGATTATTATTCGGTGGAAGATCTGGCGCAGATCGTGCAGCGTTCCGCCGCGATTCTCGGCGTGGCGATCGACTACGATTCCGCCGCCGAGATCGCATCGCGCTCGCGCGGTACGCCGCGCTTGGCAAACCGTCTGCTCAAGCGCGTGCGCGATTATGCGCAAGTGCGCGGCGGGGGGTCGATCGACGTCGATATCGCGCGGGAGGCGCTCGAGTTCTTCGAGATCGATGAACTCGGCCTCGATTGGATGGATATCCGCATTCTAGAGACGCTTGCTGGGACGTTCCGCGGCCGGGCGGTGGGGCTCACCACGCTCGCGAGCGCGGTGGGCGAGGATCCCGCGACGCTTGAAGACGTGTACGAGCCGTATCTGCTGCAGCGCGGTCTCATGGTGCGTACCCCGCAGGGTCGCATGGCGACACTCACCGCCTTCGAGCACCTCGGTATGGAGCCTCCAACAAAGTAGCGAACGGGCAACACTTTTGCTGCGTCGCTTTGCGCTCGTTCCTGGGGCGGCGTGGCGACACTTTGGGGACGGGTACGTTTGTGACGTTTTCGATACAAAGATAT
>CAJLVH010000163.1 GCA_905210055.1 uncultured Enorma sp.
GCGTCCGCGAGCTCGGCCTCGGTGGCGGTGAGGCGGTTCTTCAGATCGTAGATCTTCTGAAGCATCGCATCGACCTCGGTCGCGAGGCGCTCGAGGAACGCGTCGACCTCGCCGGGATCATAGCCGCGACGAGCCTCGGAAAACATCTGCTTCTGGATTTCATCGGGTGTGATGGGCATATGGACTCCTTAACCTTGTGGGCGCTGCCCGACTTCGGGCGCACGCGCGCCGCACCCTAACGGCATATCCTACACGATTATACCTATTACCAGCTGAGCAACGAGATTCAACGCAATCACCGCAATTACGGGTGAGAAATCGATGCCACCCATGGGAGGGATGATGCGCCGGAAAATGCCGAGGTACGGCTCGCAGAGCGACTGCAGCACCAAGCCGATGTCATGGAAGATGCTCCCCTCGCGGATGGGAAACCATGAGAAGAGGATGTAGACGAGGATGAGCATCTCGTAGAAATTGACGAGCGTCGATATGAGCTGCGCGATGGAATACGCGTTGAGCGTGAGCGTAGGAATGGGAAACACCCCTTGGTTATTCGATGATCTGGCAGACTAGGGCTACTTGAGATATCCCGACGTGCGGAGCTTTGCCAAGTCGGATTCCTTGACCTCGCAGCCAGCGGGCAGCACCATGAACACGCGGTCGCCGATCTCTTTGACCGAGGCGCCCAGACCGCAGGCGAACCCGTAGCTGAAGTCGAGGACACGCTTGGCGATCTCGGTGCGCACACCCACGAACACGAGGGCAACCGGCTGCTTCGTCCGCACGCGCCTCACGACGGTCTCAACGTCGTCGTAGCTCTCCGGACGCAGCACGTACGCCGGGAGCTGCGCGGTCGCGTTCATGATCGAACTGGCGCGCTCATCGAGGGCAGAGGTCTCACACGCGGGCGCTACGGAAGCGCGCTCGCGGCGCATCGCGGCATAGCTCGACGGGGTGTCGTAGGCACCGGGGCGATAGGCGTCCTGGCTGCGCGCGGGCGGGTTGTACGTCGTCGCATGGCGGTCGGCATCGCCCACGAGCTGGCCGGAGCGCGTGTAGACCGCGACGGACTCGGCCTCGCCGCGGTGCGTTTGGCCGAGCAATCCGTTCGAAGGCTCCTCACCGTACGAGCCGCGCTGGGCGTCGTAACCCTGGTACCCGCCGTCTACCGCCTGGAAATCATCCTGGTAGCCGTCCTCGTAATAGCCGTCGTAACCCTCTTCTTCCTCGTAGGGCTCGGAAGCATAGGAACCCTGGTTCTGGTTGAAGGGAAGCTTGCTCTTGATGTCGTCTAGGAAGCCCACGTGTTCCAACCTCTCCGCATGATACGATCCGTGCACGTTTGCAGGATGAGCTGCTCCGTTCGCGTTTATTCTAGCTCAAAGGCCGGGTCGAAAACCACCCTGCCCAGACGCACGAGCGTCGAACCTTCGAGGATCGCCTCGCTGAAGTCCTCACTCATGCCGCACGAGAGCTCCGCAAGGTCGACGCCGGGCCAATCGCCGGCAAGCTCGTCGCGAAGTTCGCGCAGGCTCGCGAACGTGGAACGCGCTACGCTCTTATCCCCGCGCGGAGCCATCGTCATAAGCCCCTGGATGAGAATTCCACGAAGTTCGCTCAAGCGCGGGAACGCCGCACGGAGCTCGTCGGGCGTGAAGCCGGATTTCGATAGCTCGCCCGAGACGTTCGCCTCGAGCAGCACGGGCTGCGCGGCAGCGAGCTCACCGGATTCGATTCGCCGTTGCACGCGCGATGAGATCGCTTCTGCCAGATGCAGCGAGCTCACGGAATGTATGCACGCGGCACGACCGAGCACCGCGTTGATCTTATTCGTTTGCAGGTTGCCGATCATATCGAAGCGCACGGGCGGAAGATCCGAGACCTCGGCGAGCTCCCCGAGCTTGCGGACGAGCTCCTGGGGACGGTTCTCGCCGAAGAGCCCATACCCCGCTTCGATAGCAGCGAGCACCTGCGGCGTACCGACCGTCTTGGAGACCGCCATGACGCGCACGCTTCCGGGCGCACGCCCGCTGCGCTCGAGCGCCTCGTCGACACGTGCCATGATCTCATCGCGGCGACGCCGTATCGCATCTAGATATTCGTCCATCTCCGCCCCACTTCGGCCTCTTCATTTGAATCCATACTAGCGCACCGCCACCTCAGGCGCCGCCGTTCATGAAAGAGCGCATAATCGCCACGGCGGCATGACGGCCGCACGTGCCGGCTTCCGCACGATATGAAAAGAACCGATCGTTTTGACGTATGGTCGAAAGTCCGGTATCGGCGACCGAGGCTTCGGGCACGCCCGCCTCGACAAGCGACTGCACGATGCAGCGGGACAGATCGAGGAGCCTGGAACCGCTCGGATGCGCATCCTCGAAGCGTGCATCGAAGCGATCGATGAGCTCGGGAGAAACCTCGTACTCGTCGCCCAGGATATGCGGGCCAATATAAGCGCAGAGTTCGCCTGGCGCGCACGACGCCTCCCGTGCAAGCACGCGCGCCGCTGTTCCCGCGATGCCCGCATACGTGCCCTTCCAGCCCGAATGGACCACCGCGAAGCCACCCGGCGCGGTGAGGATGACCGGCACGCAATCGGCGAAGCAAAGCATCACGGGCACGTCTGGCGCGGTGCACACGATGGCGTCGGAACCATCAGCGATCTCTGCACGCGCCGCCTCGAGCACGGATGGATCGGAGGAGCGCACCACGGCGACGTGGTCACTATGCACCTGGTTGGGCACGAGGAGGTTTTCGGCACGGGAGCTCGCGCCAACAGCCCGAAGCACCCGGCGACGGTTCTCGGCAACCGCCTGTGGATCATCGCCGACGTGGGCGCCAAGGTTGAGCGAGGCAAACGGCGGAGTCGACACGCCACCCGTGCGCTCGGTGAAACCGAAAGCGATTGTGCCTTCGACACAGCCCACGATATGCACCCCAGAGCGTTCGATACGGACAAGCCGCTTCATCGTTCCTCCTTGCAGGCAGCGTGGCGCTGCGAACTCTTCGACACAGATACCCGTACCGATTGTAGCATCGCGCTCGCACGCGACAGCATCTCCACCCCATCACCTGCCGTCGCGTCCTCTCCGCCGTATCGACCTACAAAAAACGCCCCGGCGTGACCGGGGCGCTTGAGGGGCAAAATGGCTTGTATGAAGGTGCAGACGACTTAGAAGCTGCCGCGCTTCAGGAAATCGGGCAGCTCGAACTGGTCGTTACCGAAATTCGGCATCTCGGTGCCACCGATGTTGCGGGTCGAGGCGGTGCTGCGCGTCGAAGCGGGCTCGGGCTCGCTCTTCTGCACGGGAGCGTTGAAGAGCTTGTCCTGGCGGTTCACATTGGCATCGGAGAAGCCGGTCGCGATAACGGTGATGCGCACCTGGTCGCCCAGGGACTCGTCCACCACGGTACCGAAGATGATGTTCGCCTCGGGGTCGACGGCGTTCGCCACGAGGTCGGCGGCGTCGTTGATCTCCTGGATGCCCAGGTCCTTGGAGCCGGCGATGGAGAGCAGCACGCGGGTAGCGCCGTCGATGGAGCTCTCGAGCAGACGGCTCGAGATGGCCTGCTGCGCGGCGTCCACAGCGCGGTTGTCGCCAGAAGCGGTGCCG
>CAJLVH010000164.1 GCA_905210055.1 uncultured Enorma sp.
GAGACGCTCGCGTTCGGCTGCAGCGGCGCGCTCGGCCTCTTCGGCCGCGACACGCTCCTCCTCCTCGCGACGCTTAGCCTCGATCTCGGCCTCGCGTGCCTTGAGCACGGGGGCGAGCTCGCTGCGAACAAGCCTCACATATTGCTCGCTGAGCGACGAAGATGGGGACTTCGCAGGAATCATCAAACGGTCGAGATGCTCAAGGAGCTCAGTGGAAGACATTCCAAATTCTTTGGCAAGGCTGGAAATGCGGATATTTGCCATATGCCAATCACCTACCTCTCGCGCGCGGCGCGCGCCGTGTCGTCTAACGGGTCATGCCTGCAGGGCGCCTGCGCGCCCGACCCGCTAGAACCAGTCCTCCCCGGTCGCGTCCTCGCCGTCTTCGGCCTCCGGGTCATGGACGCCGCAGAAGCGGGAGCCCGGGCGTGCCTGGTTGCGGCAGCGCACGCCGTCCTCGCTCACGAATGCGCAGCGGCCATCCTCATCCTCGCCCACGAGGTCGTCGTCCGCCTCCTCGCGAACATGGAGGTTGCCGAGAATCTCGGCCGCGAGCTTCTCATTCTTGATGTCGATATGCCAGCCGGTGAGGCGGGCAGCGAGGCGGGCGTTCTGGCCATCCTTGCCGATCGCGAGCGAGAGCTGGTCGTCGGGCACGATCACGCCGGCATAGCCCTTCTCGGAATCAATGAGCACGCGCGAGACCTTCGCGGGCGAAAGGGCGTTGGCCACATAGCGCGCCGGATCTGCATCCCACAGGATCACATCGACGCGCTCGCCACGGAGTTCCGACACGACGGCGCGCACGCGGCTGCCCTTGGGGCCCACGCAGGCGCCCACCGGGTCGAGACGATCGTCGAGCGAGCGCACGGCGACCTTCGAGCGACGGCCAGGCTCGCGGGCGATGGACTTGATCTCGACGGTGCCCTCGTAGATCTCGGGGACTTCGTTCTCGAAGAGGCACTTGATGAGCGCCGGATGCGTGCGCGAGATGACGATGGGCGGACGCGAATGCTCGCCCTTCGTGGCGGGCTCGGTGGAATTGGGGTCGCGAACGTCGACGATGATGGCCTTCAGGCGCTGGTTGTGCAGGTAGCGCTCGCCGGCCGGGCGCTCGTTGGGCTCATCCGGATAGCGACGCTGGTCGAAGTGCGGTAGCTCCGCCTCGACGCCCTCGCGGATCTTCACAATGGTGAAGTCGGGCGTAGACTGCAGCACGGTACCAGTGATGATGTCGCCGATGCGCTCGGAGAACTCCTCAAAGATCTGCTCGCGAGCAGACTTGCGCACGATGGCGTTGATGGCGTCCTTCGCATGCTTGGCGGCAATGCGGCTCGTGTCCTTCGGCGTCACATCGCGCTTCGTGAACTCGGTGTACTCGTCCTTCTCCTCGTCGTAGGACTCCTCGACGGGAACAAGCTCGTAGACGTAGATCTTACCCGTGGCGCGGTCGATGATGACCTCGGCGCCGAAGGGAAGATGCAGGATGCTGCGATAGCTTTCCGCGAGTGAGCGTTCAAGCTCATCGATGAGCGCGAGCTGGTTCAGGTGCTTCTCCTGGCAGAGCTCCATGAGAGCTTCCATCATCTCAGATGCCATGTTAGTTCTTCCCTTCCTTCGCCTTGAAGTCGATGACCGGCTTCAGGGTGCATTTCTTTACGTCGTCAAACGCGATTTCGACGCGCTCGCCATCCTCGAGCTCGAGTGTGACAGAGGCGCCCGTCGCCTCCGCGATCACGCCCTTGAAGCGGCGGCGCCCCTCGGTCGCAGTGGTCGTGAGCTCGCAAGGCTCGCCGGTGAAGCGAGCGAAGTCGCACGGCCGACGCAGGGGACGGTCGATCCCGGGCGAAGACACTTCCAAGGTGTACGCACTCGGGATGGGGTCGAGCTCCTCGATGCGGTCGCCGACCCACGACGTATGCGCGCACACCTCGTCGAGCGACAGGGCCTCGCCCTCGGCGCCCTCCAGGCGCACGCGGACGCAGGGTGCCTTCGTGGCACCGGTAACCTCGACGTCAACGATATCGACGCCATGCTCAGGCGCGAGCTTCTCGAGCTCGTCGATGATGAGTTGCTCGGTCTTGCTCTTGACCATGCGACACCTCCTTGCAAGAAAAAGGAGCGCGGGCAGAACCCGCACTCCTCACACAACACGTCAATTACCGTGCCTTAGCATAGCACAAGCAGCTCAGATGGGGAAAATCCCGCGTCGCGTTGCAGGCTTCACCCGCTGTCGTCTCCGCAATAGCTCCACAAGTCTGGACGCTATATTGCCAGAGGGGCTTTTCGATATCAGTCGTATGCCGCGACTGAGGGTGTGCCCGGACAAGCTCATATGCCCCCGCGCGAACAGGGGCAGGACGGCTTGTTACTTCACCACGAGGTTCACGAGCTTGCCGGGGATACAGATGGCCTTGACGACCGTCTTGCCCTCGATCCACTTGGCAGCTGCAGCCTCGGCGGCAGAGCGCATCTCGTCCTGCGTCGCCGTAGTCGAGACTTCGACGCGGGCGCGCAGCTTTCCGAGCACCTGAACAGCGATCTCGACCGTGTCGCTCGCTGCCTCGGCGATGTCGAACTCCGGCCACGGCGCAGTGTAGACGCTCTCGGTGTGGCCGAGCGCCTCGTGCCAGAGCTCGTCCGCCCAAAACGGACAGATCGGCGCGAGCGAGCTCACGATATCCGTCGCGACGAGCTGGCAAAGAGCGGCGTCGCGCGCCTCGGGCGCGGCGTCGGTCGCGTTGAGGTAGGCGCTCGCAGCGTTCACGAGCTCCATGATGGCGCTGATCGCGGTGTTGAACTGCTGGCGGTCGAAGTCCTCGGTGCACTTGGCGAGCGTGCGGTGGCGTTCGCGGTAGAGCTGCTTCGCGGCGGCATCGAGCGAACCCGGGATGAGCCTTGCCGAGGCATCACCGGCGTTGGCAAGCTGCCACACGATGCGCCATGCGCGCTTGATGAAGCGGTTCGCGCCGGCGACGGCATCCTCGTCCCAATCGAAATCCTTCTCCGGCGGGGCGATGAAGAGGATCGCCAAGCGCATGGTGTCCGCACCATACGGCTCGATGACGCTCGACGGCGGCACCACGTTGCCCTTGGACTTGGACATGGTCTCGCCGTTCGCATCCTTCACCATACCCTGGCAGAGCAGATTCGTGAACGGCTCGTCGACATCGAGCATGCCAAGGTCGCGCAGGGCCTTGGTGAAGAAGCGGCTATAGAGCAGATGCAGGATGGCGTGCTCGATGCCACCGATGTAGTTATCGACCGGCATCCAGCGGTCTGCGGCCTCCCTGGAGAAGGGAAGCTTTTCGTTATGCGGATCGCAGTAGCGCAGGTAGTACCAGCTGGAACAGGTAAAGGTGTCCATGGTATCGGTCTCGCGACGAGCAGGACGGCCGCACACAGGGCAGGTCGTCTCATAGAACTCGCGGCACTCGGCAAGGGTCTCGCCGGCACCCAGATCGAGGTTCGCCGGGAGCGTCACCGGCAGCTGGTCCTCGGGAACGGGCACGATGCCGCAATGCTCGCAGTGCACCGCGGGAATGGGGTTACCCCAGTAGCGCTGGCGGCTGATGAGCCAGTCGCGCAGGCGGAACTGCACGGAA
>CAJLVH010000165.1 GCA_905210055.1 uncultured Enorma sp.
GCTCACCAGATGGAACACCACGATGAGCGTGATAATGACCAGGATGATGCCGATGGTAAAGGTCGAGTACCGGGGAATGGAGGTCAGTCCCATAGGTCCGCCGATGATCAGCTTGCCGCCCTCGGCCAGGTCGGTCTTGTCGCTGAGCAGGCTCATGTGCAGGCCGTTGCTGTCGATGCCGACATACAGGTTATTAAAGATGCCCTTGATGATCTCGCCAAAGGCGAGGGTTACGATGGCAAGGTAATCGCCGTGCTACCTACGCTGCCCAGCAGCCCTTCCACCGGCGCATTCGGATTCTGGTACGCGATATCCAACAGCTCGATAAAGTCGCGGATGACCTCGCGCGGTGTGAGATGTGTGTCCGCCCCCACGCGCCCGAACTCGATTTTGAGGAACTCCACCAGGTGCTCGGTGGAAAGCCGCGGCTCATAGCCGAAGTACCCGGCGTGGATCTGCTGCAGCTTCTCGATGAGCACCAAGAGCTCCTCGTAGGTGAGGGGATGCAGGTGGATGATGGGCGCGAGCATGTCGCGCATGCCCTCCGTGGCGAAGCGCCCCTGCGTGAGGCGGCTGCGGAGCGCCTCGTAGCTGAACACGCCGCGCCGCCGGTCTTCGATAGATTGCGGCGTGCCGCCCATGATGATCCCTAAGTGCCGTGCCTTGCCCTGCAGCGTGTCGTTGTACATGGTGAGAATCTTCTCGTAGTTGTACTGGCGCGTGATGGCGTTGGGAATCTTGAACAGGTTCACGAGCTCGTCGATGAGCACGAGCAGCCCCCTGTAGCCCGCGCCCGTGAGGAACGCCGCGAAGAGCTTCACGTAGTCGTACCAGTCGTCGTCGCCGATGATGGTCGAAGTGCCGAGCTCCGCTTTCGCTTCCGTCTTAGTGCGGTATTCGCCGCGGAACCACTTGAGCGCGCAGGATTTGCGCTCGTCGTCGCCCTCAATGCTGGCGTCGCGGTAGATGCGCAGCATGCGGGTGAAGTCGAATCCGTGCACCAGTTCCTCGAGGGGTGCGAGCTGGCTGCGGAGAACTTGCTCTGCGGACGAGCCGGCGGGATTCGAGCCGGTCGGTTTTGCGCTCGTCGCTTCAGCGGATGACTCATCGAAACCTGTCTCAAATGAGTCGCGCCAGCCAATAACCCCCGTCCCCATTGGTTGGTTCGTGCTGGCGACCCAGCGGTCGAGGATGAGGCCGAGCGCTCCGCCTTCTGGCCGCGTTTTGGTAGAAAGGTTGCGGATGAGCTCGCGGTACGTTGCGAGCCCCTGACCTTGCCCGCCCTGCAGGCGCCGTTCGGGGGAGAGGTCGGCATCGGCCACGACGAAGCCTTCGCCCATGGCGTGCGTGCGGATCGTTTGCAGCAGGAAGCTCTTGCCGCTGCCGTAGCGTCCCACCAGGAAACGGAAGCTTGCACCGCCGTCCGCGATGAGCGAGAGGTCCGTGAGAAGCGCGCGAATCTCGGTCTCGCGCCCCACGGTAATGTAGGGCAGGCCGATGCGCGGCACCACGCCGCCCTTGAGCGAGTTCAAGATTACGGCAGCCACGCGCTTGGGTACGCGTGGTGCGGTGCCAGCGCCCGCCGCCGCACTACCGGTACGTTCACTCATATTCCCAGCACCCCTCGAACCTCGTCCTCGTAATCCTCGATAACCTGCGCCCCGTCGGCGCCAAACTCAATGACCGTATCGCCCACCACGTCGAACAGCTTTTCGTTGATTCCGTCGACGAGCATATCCTCCGAGACCCCCGACGGCACCTCAGCATCTCCTGCAAGCAGCCCCAGCAGGTACTCCCGTTCACCCTCAGAGAGCAGTGACGACCCATCGACACCACCCGTATGAAGGGCATCCACGCCCGCTTGTACGTGACCGTCTCTCGACCCTCCCAGGTCGCAAGTGGCTTCAGCAGCGTCACCCTCCGGGACAACTATATCCTCCCGTGCGGACGGGCATGTGGAGGCGAGCAGAATATCGTTTTCCGGGGGTTCGGCACCATCGTCCCGGCGCAGTTCAGCAGGAAATTCGCCGAAGGCGAATTGACGAGGACTGTTTGAGCACGGGACGATGGTGCCGAACCCCTCGGCCGATTCTTCTCGGCTGCATTTGACCGGGGCACCTTCTCGCTCCTCGTCTGTCAGCAGCGCCTCCCGAATCTCCGCCGCCGTGCTCCGAATTCCCGCGAGCTGCGAGAGGTCGATATCGATGTGCCGAGGCGCGTGCTTCTCCTTCCATGCAAGCCACGTCGCGATTTCCTTGTCGATCATCGCATCCAGGTACTTCGGCAGCTTCTTCTCCTTGATGGGATGCGGGTAGGAGAGCGCGTCGCGCAGTTTGCGGTCGCAGGCGCGCAGCACGGAACCGAGCCGGGCGCTCTTCTCGCGTGCGCCGTAGGTGCGGATGCATTCCCATCGGCCGTTTCGACACCGATACCAGTGGATGGGGTCGAGCGCGTAGTCCGCGTCCTCATGCGGCACTGCTTCGAAAAACACGCCGTTCCCGAACATCGTATAGGGCATCCGCGCCTGCTCGCCGAACATGCTCTCGATGAGCCCCTCTACCCGGTGCTTTCGGTAATATCCCAAAAGTCGCACGTAGACCGCGCATACAACATGCCGGAGGTCGTCGGGGTAATCTTTGTACGATCTCGCGAGCCGCACGCGATAGGCGGAGAGCGCATCGATGGCTTCAAGCAGCTCCTGTTCGCGCGCTTCGTCGGGCGGCAGCGCGAGTGCGCCCTCGGGTTTCTGCTGCGAACCGGAGCTATCGGCATCTTCTTCCCGTGCAACGATGACATCGATGCTGTTTAAGACAGCGGGGTCGAACGGCGCGCTCGCCTGGACAAGCCGCAAGAGCGCACGATCGAAGACGACGGCAGGATCGTTATCCAGAAGCGCGGGATCAAGCCCATGGTAGACCACATAGTCGCGAAGCCAGGGAGCCATGAAGCGGTCGAGCTCCGGCGAGAACTCACGATACGCCTGCCAGACCTCTTTGAGCTGCGCGAATCCCTCGCGCGCGTTCGCGACGCCGATGCCGCAGATGAGCTCGTAGATGTACAGGTACACGAACGAAAGCGACGTCTTTTGGATATCGCCGTGCCTAACCTGCGTGCGCCAGGTGAAATACCCGCGCAGCTGGCGGTCGCTCAATGCGTTGTACGTGGGATAGTAACTCTTGAACTCACCGGTGTAGGGGCAATCGTCTTCGAAATCGGCCATGAACATACCCTGGCGGTAGAAGAGCTCCGCCTCGCTGAGCCAGCGGCCGTGTGGCTCGCCCTCTTCCCAGCGCGAGATTGCTCTCATTTCGCGGTACCGTTCGGGCAGGTAGCTCGCCATCTTGCGACCGGTGGTGAGGATGGGCTCGTCGCGATAGGCGGTACTCGAGAAATGGGAGCTCGTGCGCATGCGGTCGCTCGAGGTGATGGTGCTGATGAGCTCCTGGATGGCGCGAAGCTTCTCTTCCGTTGACCTTCCTGCGGGTTCCATGCGCACCTCCCTCCCATCGTCCTGCGAGCGTTCTTCAACTTCCCATTCTACTATAAAAGCAAACGTATGTTCGAGCAATTATTGCCACCAGCCATTGGGGACGGGGGGGG
>CAJLVH010000166.1 GCA_905210055.1 uncultured Enorma sp.
GGGCAGCGGTGCCAGCCCCGCCTGTGCACGCATCGCGTTCATGAGGTCGTGGTTGCGATCTTCTGCCGCGCAATACGGGCAGTCGGAGGCACCTTTCCAATGCGCATGCCGTTCATCCGCATCACATTCCACCAGCTCACCGAAGTAGCGCATAAGCAGCTCCTGCCATTCGAACGCCGTTGTGCGGCGGCGCGGGTCGGTAAATCCGTCCACGAACGTGCGGCGAAACGCCTCGACGAGATACGGCGGGAAATCGCCCATCGCGGGCATGCCGGACGGATAAACGAGGTTCGGACGCGCCACGAATGCCGCCACCCAGCCGCTACGTTCGCGCTCGACGAGCGAGGGCATGGGCGTGCCTTCCGGTGCGTTCAGATCCACGGCATACGAGCAGGGGTGCTTCCCGAAGAACAGCGCCTTGTGGATGAGCACCGCGAGCGCATAGCAGTCCGTCCACTCGCTGAACGGCACGCCGCACGCAGCGTAGCTCCCCCCTTGCGCCGCCCGCAGCATCTCGGGTGCGACGTATTCCGGCGTGCACCCTAAGCAGGGGTAATGCGAGCCGTCGGGCAAACGGATATCGAACGAATCGGCATCGATGAGCTGCACGGTGCAATCGGCGAGCACGGGAATGTTCTGCGGACCAGGGTCGCCCATCGCCACGCCGCACATGTGCATGCGGCCGAGCGTGTTCGCCAGCGAGACGAGCGCCGCGAGCCGCTGACTCACGAGCGCCGTCCCCTTGGGGTAGGCGAACAGCTTGTCGAGCGTGACATTCGGCTGCAAGCGCTTCATGATGAAGCCCACGAACGCGCCGCTATCATCGTGCAGCAGGTTGACCGGCCACGTGAGATTGGGCGGCAGCGAGCACATGCTTGGCAGCTGGCACATTGCCCTGAGCTTGGGCTCGCGCTTGCGGGCGAGCTCGGCGGTGCGGAAGATCTTTGCCACGTAATCCGGCTTGCCCTCGATGTCGTAGAGCTTGCCTTCGGATCCCTCTTCGTTGAACGGTGTGACCGCGAGCTCCAGGCGCTGACCTGCCAGCGTGGTGACAATCATTGCTCCACCCCCTTCACCTGCAGGCGCTTCATATGGGCAGTCTCCGCAGCCCACTCCTTTTTGATGCGCTCCGCCACCGCGTTGCGCAACTCCTCCCAAGCGGGTTCTTGGTAATAGGCGTCATCGAGGGTTGCCGGCGGGCGCTCGGGGTCGTAGAGCAGAAGGAGCGTCGCATCGTCGACCGTGTGCAGGTGCGGTTCGCGACGGATGATATTGCGCAGTCGCCGATCGAGCCCGTGCCGTTCCTCTGCCGTTGCTTCCGTACGATGCAGCAACTTGCGCGCGAGCGGCACATAGACCTGCTGCTCGGTTTCGCGCAGCAGCTTAGGGCACAGGCGCTCGAAGAGCCCGTCCGTCGCCGCGAGCACCGACGCGACGTTTCCCTCTACGGTTCCGAATTCCCACGTATCTGGCCCAAAGCGCAGGGGAATCATCCCGCCGGCATCATCGTGCTGCTGGTGCGTCACCATCACGTACTCGCCCGTGGCGAGCGCGGCCACCATACCCGAATCCCCCGCCTGCCCCCAGCTCAGGCGCTTACCATCCCACACGCCCACACAAAGCGTCGCATCGAGCTCGCGCGCCGGCTCGCCCGCGCGCCGCGCCGTGTCGCACACCGTATGGTAGGCCACGGCGAATCCAGCACGGATGACGTCCTGGACGTCCTCGTCGGCCATCCCCGACTCAAGGTGATTCGACACATAGAGCACCGCCGAGGCCACCGCCACACGCGAGCCGCGCTCGGAATGCTTGCGGCTGCCTACACCATCCGACACGCCGAACACCATCGCATCACCGCAGCGCGCGGTAAGGTACGCATCCTGGCACGGATCACCCGTCTCGATGTGGTCGAGACCACGCGCGTGGTAGACAAAACGTTGCATCATGGCTGAATCCTTTCAGGGCATGCTGCGCGCACGCGCTGTGCTGGAGCGAGTGCGCGCAGGAGCCGTGCGAGAGCGTGCGCTCGTGGCAGTCCGCGCTAGATGAGGTCGCCCAACTGAGGCACGATGAGCTTGTTGTCGGGATCCTGGATGGGGTTCTCCTCCGGCGCGATCTGGGGTTTCTCGCCCAGACCGGTGCGCGTGCGAATCTTGATCGACATGGCTTTGAGGTTGGCGTACTGCTGGTAGCCATCTGCAAGGTCGTTGTAATCCTTGACAGCAAGGCGACGGCGCGGGTTGGGCACCGCTTCCTTCATGCACCAAGGAGTCGGGATACGGAAGTTCGGATCCTCGGGGTTCAACGGGATGGTCGCGAAACCGTCGAACTGCATATCGTTGTGATCCACAAGTTCCTTCACGCGACGAGCGGTGGCGCTGGAAAGCGTGTCCTCGAAGTCGCCCACTTCGACCACGATGGGCACATAGTGCTCCTGGCCGAGCTTCTTGCCCATTTCGTAGCGCTTCCTCGAGAGGTCGATGACCGTGTTCAAAGCAAGATCGTAGTCCGTACCGCCCGAGGCGGTGAGCACCGGAACCGCGATGTCACGCGGGTGCGCGAACTCGGCACCGCCCACGATCTCGACGTCATGGTTGAACGCGATGATGTTGAGAAGCACCTGCTCGTTCACGTCATCGTCCTTCGCAAGCGTCTCGACGAAGAGCTTGGTGAACTGGTTGAGCAGGTCGATGCGCAGGGGGCTTCCCGGTCCCGCGACGGGCTGGTCTTCGGAGCCCGAACGGTCGAGTAACAGGCTGGCGAGCAAGATGGGCTTGTCGATGGGCTGGAACATCTCGGCCGGCATATGAAGACCGGCGTTTTTGATGTTGTCGTTGACCATGGTGGTTTCCTTCCTTTATGCCGCAGGGGCGATGTGGAATGTCTTGGTTTCTAGCCACGCATTTGCGTGTCTTACCGTTGAACGGAGGGCCGGGGCCTCTTCTCCGGGCAAGCCCGGCCCCCTGTTCGTCGAAAGGAATGCATGGCGACGGACATGACAGTGGTTGCCCGTCGCGATGCGAGAGGCGATCTCGCAGCACGAGCGACGTCGCGACGACGGCTAGCGCTCTTCCCACGCGCGACCGTAGCTGGCCGGATGGTACGAGCTGCGAACCCAATCGGGCTCGCTGCCGTCCAGGTAGTCATCCATGCTGCCGTAGACCGCGTGTCCGTGGCCGGTGTCGAAGCTGCCGTCGGTCGCCTCGTAGCGATGGACGGTTCCGTCGTCGTGGACATCGGTCTTGGCGCAATAGTCGTTGTCCGGATCGTCCATGTCGTATGAATACCAACCCCAGCTCATGATGCGTCCTTTCTCGCTGGATCCTACCGATTGCGGTGGCCATCCGCCCGAAGCGTTCGCGCCTTTGCCGCGCCTTGGCTTCGGTTGCCAAGATTCTTACCGAGACGCTGCAATCTATGGCCGAAACCCGCTGGGAGGAAACCGGGAGCGATCACCACATCACCGGAACCGCAGGTCAAATCTTGTATCGGCACCACCTGACATTGGGGACAGTCCCCAATGTCATGACATTTGGGACAGGCGTTTGCGC
>CAJLVH010000167.1 GCA_905210055.1 uncultured Enorma sp.
TTTTCGGCGGTTGCCGCTCGCATCGCCTCATCGTCCCCATTGCCCACCAGCGGAGATCCGAGGCCGTCCCCCTCAGCGGGGTAAAACGCTACCGGGCAATCAAGGAGCTTCAAGAGCTGACTCAAAGCTATCCGTGCAATGCTTTCGGGATCATCCGCCTGCTGAAGCAGCTGGTTCGTCTCGAGGAGCACGCTCGTGCGAAACGCCGTCCGCCGCGCCTCGCGAGCGTTTCGAGCGATATGGTTCGTAAGCTCCGAGGCAACGATGGCGGCAACGAGCATGATGGCGAACGTGACGAGATAGCTCGTATCGAGCGACTCGAGCGAGAAGCGCGGCACGACAAAGTAGAAATTGTAGAGCACCACCGAGAGGGCAGACGAGAGCAGTGTGTACATGCGTCCCGATGTAACCGTAGCGGTGAGCAGCGTCGATAGGATGTACAGCGAGATGATGCTCGAATCGGTAAATCCCAGCTCATGAAAGCCGAGGCCGATTGCGGTCGATGCCGCCAAGAGCGCGCACATGATGCCAAGATGTGCCGCCGCGCGTCCCTCGCGCCGCGGTGCCCGCGCGTTCGCCCCATCCATGTGCCGCCTCCCTTCGCATTGCTCCTCAGTATAGCGTGGCAAAGCGAACACAACGCGTTCGTTCTTAAGGGGCAATACACCAAATACCTGCATCTTTATGACATTTTAATGTCCAGGCGCTCGAGCTTAACACCACCTTTACCGCTCACGTGCTGTACTGGATTCGACAGCGGGGCATGCCCATGGAACCCATGTGACACGTGTATGTCGCTGTCGAGGAATCTTGGATTCGCTTGTATTTCGTGTGTTTCAGACAATTCACGCGGGGAAGAATCCGAGCTTCTGAACATGGTTCTGCGGACGTCGCGAGAAACGCGCCCGTCGTGGAAAGGAGACCACGCCATGCACGCAATTACCCCAGATGTCCTCGTCGAGGTGCTTATCGGCGCCGGCTGCATCGCACTCTTCGCCTACTGCGCCTTCGTGTTTGCAAGCGTCGGTTGGCGGGTGAAGCGCGCCCGGCGCAGCTCTTCGCTGCCGAACGAGCCGCGGTAGCGGTACGGGCTGGGTGATTGGGGCGCGGGGCATATCGTCCCGTGCTCAAACAGCGCTGTGCGAGCTGCGCGCGGAACGGTACTTCTCCGGTAGTCTCGCGCGCTATGCCCGCGCCTGCTTGCGCGCATCACGCAGCCGAGCGCGATCGAGCGCGGCCTCCGCAGCCGAGAAGCGGCAGTACTGCTGACGATACATGCCAAGCTCGCGCGAACGGCGCGTGGCCTCGGGGTACCAGGGGCGGAAGTCGCGGATCACCGGCGTGAGGCCGTGTGCGGCGGCAAGGCGCTCGAGCACGTCGTTGCAGGTGTCGAAGAGCTGGTAGGGTGACACGGCAAGCGTCGTGGCGATGTGGGTAAAGCCCTCCGCTTCGGCGACGCGGCACGCCTCGGCCAGGCGGAGCGCGTAGCAGGCGCGACACCGCCGCTCACGGTCGCGGGTACCAATGGGTGCCACCCCGCGCTCCCAGCGCTCGGCATCCTCACGCGCCTCGATGAGTGGGATGCCCGCCCCCGCACACCAGCGGCGAAGCTCGGCCAAGCGCCGGTCATGCTCCTCAACGGGCTGGATATTCGGATTCGTCCAGCAGATCGTGGGCTCGAAACCTTCGTCTACCAGCAGACGCACCGGCTCGAGCGAGCACGGCGCACAGCAGGCATGCAGGAGCAGGCGAGTCATTCGGCATCGCTCTCCACCGATGGGCCGGTTGGGGACGTGCCCGGGATGTCCCGATTGGGGACAGGTGCATTTTGGGACATCCGGCGCTCGCGGCGGATGTCCCAAAATGCACCTGTCCCCAATCGGGACATCTCCCCATCCGACTCACCCTCGGCGTAGAAGCACACGCCCCAATCCGTGTCCATGCAAAAGGCAATGGCGGGGTCGCGATGAATCTCTTCGGCATACGCCCAATCGCCCGCACAACCCGTGAGGTGCAGCACGGCAGCGAAGACTCCGACGACCGGTCGTCCGAACGCGACGCCGGCGAGCACGAGCAAAGCCGTGACCGCGAACGTGGGCGCGAGCGAGATCACGAGGTACTGGCACCGCGTGTAGACGATGCCGTCCGCGCAGGCGTAGAGCATGCCGCGTTTCCAATTCGCGCCGAACGTGACGCGCGCGCCGGACGACGCGAAGAGCTTGAAGAACACCCCGTGCACGAGTTCATGGACGATGAACGAGGCTACCGTCGCGATAGCCGCCATGGCAAACCACGCAATATAGCTCCGGAACGAAGTTCCGGCATCCCCCGCGGTGAATATGGCCGCGAGCTCGGGGTCGATCGACACGACGCCAGAGGCGATGAGCGCGAACACCACCACGGCGCCCGCCACCAGCGCCACGATAAACGCCGCGGCGGAAAGTCGCGCCGTACGCTTGAGGAACGCCTCATCTTCAAACGTGTGTATGTCGCTTCGCTTAATCATGTACCTAGCATACACGTGCCCCGGGCTCTGTGCCATAATGAGGGGCTGATCGAACGTCCTTCATCGAAACGACGGGCAAGGAGTCCCCATGGCATCCAAGCTTTCTCGCGATACGCGCCCCAGCTGGCCTCGTCGCGCCATCGTCACGGCGGGCATGCCGTACGGCAACAAGAACCTGCACTTCGGCCACGTGGGCGGCGTGTTCATCCCCGCCGACTTCTTCGCGCGGTTCCTCCGCGACCGCCTCGGTGCCGAAAACGTGCTCTTCGTCTCCGGCACGGACTGCTACGGCTCGCCCATCATGGAGAGCTACCGCAAGCTTCGCGAGGAGGGCTACGACAAGTCGATCGGCGCATACGTGCAGGAAAACCACGACCGCCAGGAGGCGACGCTCGACGCCTACGACATCTCGTGCGACCTGTACGCCGGCAGCGCCCTCGAGCCCGCCGCGCACGTGCACGAGCAGGTGACCGACGAGATCCTTCACCGCCTGATGGAAGCCGGGGTGCTCAACAAGCGCTCCACGCTGCAGTTCTATGACACGCAGGCCGGGCAGTTCCTCAACGGCCGCCAGGTGGTCGGCCACTGCCCCATCCAGGGCTGCAAGTCCGAGAAGGCGTATGCGGACGAATGCGACCTGGGGCACCAGTTCGAACCCGAGGAGCTCATCGCGCCCATCTCGCAGCTCACCGGCACCACGCCGGAGCTCCGTCCGGTCGAGAACCTCTACTTCGACCTGCCGGCGTATCTCGACTACCTCAAACAGCATGTCGAAGAGCTCGAGTGCGACGGCGTCACGCGCTCTGTGGTCACGAAGACCATGGAGGAGTGGCTACTGCCGCCCGTCCTCTACATCCAGAACAAGTTCCGCGAAGCCTTCGACGCCATCGAGGCCGAGCTTCCCGCGCACACGGTTGAAGAGCCCGAAGGCAACAAGAGCTCGTTTACCGTGGTGTTCCCCAGCTGGCAGGAGCGCGACGAGGCGCATGCGGTGCTCGCCCGCGGCGGGCACTGGCATTGAGGGCTACTTCGACGG
>CAJLVH010000168.1 GCA_905210055.1 uncultured Enorma sp.
TCTCGAAGGTCGCCGCTTATGCAGGTGTGCGCAAGGCTATGCTCGAACCTCAGCGCGCTGCGGCTCAAGAGCACGATATCGTTGCCGAAGGCCGCGATATCGGCACCGTCGTCTTCCCGAAAGCCGACGTTAAGGTCTTCCTCACCGCCGACCCGCGCGAGCGGGCACGCCGTCGCGTGCTCCAGCGCCATGCGGGCGAGGCTATCGACGCTCACTCCCTCGAGCGCGAGGTCGACGAGACGCTTGCCGCCCTCGAACGCCGCGATGCTGCTGATTCCGGTCGCGCCGTCGCACCGCTCGTCGAGGCGGAAGACGCCGTCGAGATCGATTCCACGGCTCATACCATCGATGAGGTTTGCGACCGAATTGCCGAGCTCATCGAAGAGAGGCGCTAGCATATGGCACGCTTCTTCCACGACGAGGATTACTACTACGACCGCGGCATGCGCGAGAATCCACCTGCAATCCGGGCCCTTTACCTTGTGATCATTGGAATCCTCTTCGCCTTCTCCAAGGTATATTGGCGCTGGCGCGTCGAACGTGCCGAGGAGCTCCTGCCCACGGGCGACACCGGCTCCGTCATCATCTCGAACCATACTTCCATGGGTGAGGTTGTAGCGACGGTCTGCCACATCGTTCGCACGGGGCGCCGGGTACGGCCCATCATGAAGTCTGAATTCAATAAGAACCCCATCGTCAAGTGGTTCTTCGCTCGCGTGGGCGGCATCCCCGTCGATAGGGGCACGTCCGACATGAAGGCGCTTCGCCGCGCCCAGCATGCGCTCCAGCGTGGTGAGGACGTGCTCGTCTACCCCGAGGGCACGCGCATCCGCTCCGACGACCAGCCGGTCGAGATCCATGGCGGCTTCGCGCTCATCGCGCAGATGGCGAAAGCACCCGTGGTACCGCTCGCCGTCTGCGGCTTTCGCGACGTGACACCTCCAGGTGCGCACATCATGCGACCGGTGAAGACCTGGATCCGCTGCGGCGAACGCCTCTCGCTTTCCGATGCACCCGCTGAGCTCAAGCGCCGCGAGCGCCTGCAGTGGCTTGAAGACGAATCCGTGCGACGCATGTACGAGGTACGCGACGCGCTTCGCGAAGAGCATCCGGGGAGGCGGTAGCGTGGCTGCCAAGATCGTGGTCGCCGAGCATGCCGGTGCTTGCTACGGGGTCGAGCGCGCGCTAAAGCTCGCGCGACACGCTTGCGAGGCAACGGATACACCGGTGCATACCTTAGGGCCGCTCATCCATAACCCACTCGTGGTGCGCGACCTGGAAACCGCCGGTGTCGAACTCGCCGAGAGCCTCGACGATGCCCGCGACGGCACGCTCATCATACGCACACATGGCGTGGTGCCCGAGGTCATCGAGGAGGCACGCAGCCGCGGTCTCGAGGTCTTGGACGCCACGTGCCCGTATGTGAAGAAGGTTCACGAGTCGGCGGCAAAGCTCGTGGCTGAAGGCTATCAGCTCCTTGTCATCGGCGAGGCGGGTCATCCCGAAGTTGAGGGCATCCTTGGGCATGCCGGCCAAAGCGCTCAAGTCGTGAGTGAACCCGAGGAACTCGATAGTATCGAGCTCGCGGGCAAGGTAGGTGTCGTCGTGCAGACCACGCAGACCGCGGCGCGCCTCGCTGAGGTCACGGCGGCGCTTGTCGGCCGCGTGCGCGAGCTGCGCATCGTGAATACCATCTGCAAGGCGACCGGGGAGCGCCAGCGCGCCGCAGCGGAGCTTGCAGCTGCGTCCGACTGCATGGTCGTCGTGGGCGGCAAGAACTCCGGCAACACGCGCCGTTTGGCCGAGATCTGCTCCAGCATCTGCGACCGAACGCACCATATCGAGTCCGAACAGGAACTCGAAGCCGCATGGTTTACCGACGCGCGCACGATCGGCATCACCGCTGGTGCCTCGACACCGCAGGCGCATATCGACCGCGTGCGAACGTGCATCGAGGAGCTGGTCGACGCCTCATGACCGATGCACCGCAGATTCCGTCCTACGCCCTCGCCCGTGCGGATTACGGCCGCGAGCGCGATGC
This sequence comes from uncultured Enorma sp., assembly GCA_905210055.1. Classification (GTDB taxonomy): domain Bacteria; phylum Actinomycetota; class Coriobacteriia; order Coriobacteriales; family Coriobacteriaceae; genus Enorma. Next base: position 2,042 of record CAJLVH010000168.1, read on the forward strand.
CGACGCCCAGGGCGCGCTGGTCGTAGCAGTCGCGCCGGATTCTCCCGCATATGATGCCGGTATCGAACGCGGCATGCGCGTGCTCGAGGTGAACGGCGTCGCACTTCTAGATATGATCGACTGGCTTTGGGAGGCTTCAGACGCCCTGTGCGAGCTCACGGTGCTCGACCCACGCGATGGCGCCGCTGAGACCGCCGTGCTCGAGCGGCTTCCCGGGGAGGATTGGGGCATCGAGTTCGACGGCGCCGTTTTCGATGGCATGCGCACCTGCGTGAACGCCTGTACGTTCTGCTTCATGCGGATGCTTCCGCCGCACATGCGCGGCACGCTCTACATCCGCGACGACGATTACCGTCTGAGCTTCCTGCAGGGAAATTTCGTCACCCTCACGAACCTCGATGAACAGGATATCGAACGCATCATCTCTCATCGTCTGAGCCCCATGAACGTGTCGCTTCACGCCGTCTCGCCCGAGGTGCGTCGGCGTCTCATGGGCAAGAACGCCGCGCGCGGCATGGAGGCGCTCGAGCGCCTCATCGACGAAGATATCGAGATTCATGCGCAGGTCGTGCTCGTCCCTGGCGAGAACGATGGCGAGGAACTCAACCGGACGCTCTCATGGTGCGCTGACCGCCCGCAGGTTACAAGCCTCGGCATCGTCCCGCTCGGCTATACCAGGTTCCAAACAAGGTTCCAAGCTTCTTTTTCAGACGATCCCGCTTCTGCCCGCGCGGTTATCGAACAGGTTCGTCCCTTCCAAGAGGCGGCGCGCGAACGCTGCGGGAGAACCATCTTCCAGCTTGCCGACGAGTTCTACCTCGATGCTCGCATCGACGTGCCACCCGCAGACTCCTACGATGGCTACCCGCAGTACTACGACGGTATCGGCATGATCCGAAGCTATCTCGATGAAACAGCCGATGTGCTCGCCTCTTCTTCCGATGAGCTTGCGCGCATCCACAAGCATCTTGAGCGGGAGGGCAGGCAGCTCGTTGTACTGAGCGGTGCCGCCGCCGCGCAAACCGTTGGCGGCTTTGTGGCATCGCCGCAGCTCGGCGGTCGGGTCGCCACCATCTCAAACGAATACTTCGGCGGTAACGTCGATGTCACAGGCCTTATGTGCGCCTGCGATATCTTAGAACAGCTTCCCAACGATCTTTCGCAGGTTATGCTGATTGTGCCGGACGTCATCTTCAATGCGGACGGCATGACGCTGGACGGGTATCATCGAAGCTGTCTTATCGAAGATCTAAAGGCACGTGGATCCGAGGTCATCGTCACCTCCACCATGCCGCGCGACCTACTCGATCATTTCAGGACCAGGTACTGAAACGATCATTTTGCTCGCACCGTGAGAGTCTGAGTCCTGGACGTAGATTCTCACCGAAGAATAGGAGTACGCATGAAACCTGTCGTCGCGATCGTTGGGCGGCCGAACGTCGGCAAATCGACGCTCGTGAACCGTCTAGCCGGCACGAAC
>CAJLVH010000169.1 GCA_905210055.1 uncultured Enorma sp.
TCATGCCGTTCGGCGGCAGCGAGCAGCTCACGCCCGCGCAGGCCATGGTGGCGAAGTTCCCGGTCGACGGCGAGACCACCACGGTCTCCGGCATGGCGTGGGGCTTCAATCCCTACATCATGGCGGCCGACCAGTACCGCGGCGCGTACCTTTCCGTGGTGGAGAGCATCGCGCGCCTCGTGGCGACCGGCTTCGAACATGAGCGCGCCTACCTGAGTTTCCAGGAGTATTTCGAGCGTCTGCGCGACGTCCCCGAGCGCTGGGGCAAGCCCGTCGCGGCGGTGCTCGGTGCCCTCATGGCGCAGGTCGACCTGGGCGCCGGCGCCATCGGCGGCAAGGACTCCATGAGCGGCTCGTTCGAGGACCTCGACGTGCCGCCCACGCTCGTCTCCTTCGCCGTCGCGACCGGTTCGCTCGACCGCGTGGTCTCGCCTGAGTTCAAGGGCGCAGGACACCGCGTCGCGCTCATCGAGCCCGCCTACTGCGACGACGACCTCGTGCCGGATGCCGAGTCGCTGCTTGCCGTCTTCGGCGCCGTTGAAGAGCTTGTGCGCGAGGGCAAGGCGCTTTCCATCTCCACGCCGGGCTTCGGCGGCATCGCCGAGGTGCTCTTCAAGGCATGCGTGGGCAATCGTCTGGGCTTCACCGTCTCCGATGAGTACTACGAGGCCGAGGCACGCGACCTGTTCGACCACGCCTACGGCTGCTTCATGGTGGAGCTTGCAGACGGCACCGAGCTGCCCGAGATCGAGGGTGCTCGCGTCGTAGAGCTCGGCCATACCATCGAAGCGTACGAGCTTTCTGCCTATGACGAAGCGCTCGATCTCGCCGAGCTGCAGGAGGCATGGGAGGCTGCCATCGAGGGCGTCTTCCCCTATCGCACACCTGCCGAGGAAGCCGCCAAGCTGCCGGCCATCGAAACGGTGAACTTTAGCTGCGCGGAGACCGGTCGCATCCAGACCGTGTATGCCGGCGAGAAGTTCGCGCGCCCGCGCGTGATCATCCCCGTGTTCCCCGGCAACAACTGCGAGTACGATAGCGCCCGCGCCTTCACCGCCGCCGGCGCCGTGGCCGATACCTTCGTCATCAACAACCTCACGCCCGAGGCGGTCGCCGAAAGCACAGCCGAGCTCGCCCGCCGCATCCGCGAGAGCCAGATCGTCATGATCCCCGGCGGCTTCTCCGGCGGCGACGAGCCCGACGGCTCCGCGAAGTTCATCACCGCGTTCTTCCGCGCGCCCGAGGTGACGGAGGCCGTGCGCGACCTCTTGCAGAACCGTGACGGCCTCATGCTGGGCATCTGCAACGGCTTCCAGGCGCTCGTGAAGCTCGGCCTCGTGCCGTATGGCGATATCGTGCCCGCGACGGCCGACGCGCCCACGCTCACGTTCAACACCATCGGCCGCCACCAGAGCCGCTTGGTGCGTACGCGCGTGGCGAGCGACCTTTCGCCCTGGCTCTCTGCCTGCGAAGTGGGCGATACCTACACCGTGGCCATCTCCCACGGCGAGGGTCGCTTCGTGGCGAACGACGAGGTGCTCGCGCAGCTTCGCGAGGGCGGTCAGATCGCGACGCAGTACGTGAACGAGGCCGGCGCGCCCAGCATGGACCTGTCCGTCAACCCGAATGGCTCCGTCTTCGCCATCGAGGGCATTACCTCACCGGACGGCCGCGTCTTCGGCAAGATGGGCCACGTGGAGCGCCGCGGCGACGGCCTGTACCAGAACGTGCCGGGCGAGAAGTTCATGCCCATCTTCGAGAGCGGCGTGAAGTACTTCGCATAGTCCTTGACGCTAACCGGGAGGGGCACCGCCGAGCAGGAGTTCCCACGCGACCGTCCTCGCCACTTCGCGGCTGCGGAATGTTCGCTTAGGGAACACCAGCTCGGCGGTGCCCCTCCTTGCGTTTTCGGCCTCGCTGCGGCAATGAGGGGGGGCAGGCAACAAAGGCTCGAAGCTCTGCTCGAACAGATTGCGCCAAATGAACGGTTTTGGCGGGGGTAACGAAGTATCTCTGAAACCCGTGAGGTTGCGATCTGCGAACTTTTTGCCGCTTCTTCCCTTGCTACTTAGCGAAACCCTATAAAAGTGTTCACTTGGCGCGATCTGGGAATTCGGACTCGCCGTTTTCATTGTGATGACCCTGGAGAGTGGCCGAGCTTGTCGTTTCATGCGAACCGGCTTCGCTTCTAGCAACTGGTAACATCTTCTTACCAGTTTTCCTGTTACCTGGTAACGTCACATTACCAGTTTCGTCAGTGAGGGATACAATGGCAGACCTTACGCACACCATCGACCGACGCCGCGCGCGGGAGGCGTTCGATAGCTATGTGGCGGCATACGACGCAACGAACCCGCGCATCGCACTCAAGGTCGAGCACACGCTGCGTGTCGCGGAACTCTGCGAGCGTATCGCGCGCGAAGCGGGATTCACACCGGCGGGCGTCGATCTTGCCTGGCTTTGCGGCCTTCTACATGATATCGGCCGCTTCGAGCAGCTGCGGCGTTGGAACACGTTCAGCGACGCCGCATCGACGAGTCATGCGGCGCTCGGAGTCGAGGTGCTTTTCGGCAGCAAGGGCGATACGGGCGTCGCCGATGATGACGGGAGCGCCGCGGGCACCATCGGCATCATCCACCGCTTCATCGACCCGAACGACGAGCTCGAAGAGGTCATCCGCGCCGCGGTGGGCTTCCATAGCGACTACCGGCTGCCCGAAGACCTCGACGTTCGCACACACGCGATCTGCGATGTCGTCCGCGATGCAGACAAGCTCGACATCCTGCGAGTTGCCAGCACAGACGCCGTCGAGACCGTGCTCAACGCAAACGAAGACGAGCTCCTCGCGAGCGCCGTCTCCCCCGCCATCGAGGACGCATTTTTCGAGCACCGCACCGCGCACTACTCCGAACGTGTCACGCCGGTGGACTACCTTGTCAACCTCGCCTGTTTCGCCTTCGAACTCGTCTACCCCGCAAGCCTCGAAATCGCAGACGAGCAGGAGTACATCTATCGCGCCCTCGAGCGACCGTTCGGCATTACGCACCCCTTCGAAAATAAGGCGACCGCCCAGCTCATAAATCGCATGGACGGTCACCTTCGTGCTTGGGTTGATGAACGGCTCTGCTAGAAGCGAATGATCTTACGCCTCGCCCTTCTGGGCCTCGAGGCTTTCCGCCACGGCGTCCTCGGAACGAATGCCGTCTTCGGCACGCTCGAGCACGTCGAGGTACTTGTTGTACATGTTCTCCGTCGCAAGCTTGTGCGGCGACCTCTTGGAATAGGCCTTGACCTGCGCCGCCGTCTTCGACACGGCCTGGATGGTGCCGGCGCCCGCCACGCAGCCGCCCGGACACGCCATGCCCTCGAGCAGGTAGCCGTCGTACTTGCCCTTCACGGCATCCTTCATCATCTTGCGGCAGTTCTCCAAGCCCTGCGCGGCCGCAACCTTGACCTCCATGTCGGGGTGATCCTTATGGATGGGGG
>CAJLVH010000170.1 GCA_905210055.1 uncultured Enorma sp.
CTTTGGGCGCCGTGGCGGGTATCGCGCTGGGCGGTCTCGTCGACGCGGGGCTCAACTGGATCGGCGAACAGATGAACAAGTCCGGTGCCACCCAGTCCATCACGAACGGCATCGCGGAGTTCCTCCGTGGCGGGAAGAGCGATACCGCCTTTGCACCGGCTTGATACACGACGGGTACCATGTGATGTATGGGACTCGATAACGATTGCAAGGGTATTGTCATGTTCAGTTTTTTAAAGCGGAAGATCGATTACGCGGATGTGCCGCTCGAAGAGATTAAGTTCTCGGGCGAGGATCTCTTCATCCTTATGGGCGGCCTCGATACGGGCGGCGTCGCCCTGCCCACCGACGCGCTTCCCTGGGAAGAGCTCGAGCACGGCGACTGGGGCGAGGCGTGGCGCCGGCAGGTGGTGAACCGCTATGCCTCCACCGGCTTGGTAGATGAAGAGGGGAGGCCCCAGGGCGCGCTCGCCGATGCGGTCTATCCCTTTGCCAAGATGGGCATGTGCATCACTGCGTTCGCGAACCCCGGCTCGAAGGATCCGTGCGTCGAGATGTCCATCTATAACGGCAAGGCGTCGATTTTGAAGACGGCGCCCGGCGGCGCGGGCTTCACCATTGCGAGCGCCGGTCCCGAGGAGGCCTGGGCGTCCGCGTTCGCCGAGGCGTTCGACGTGTGCCAGCGCTTTGTGCCGGCGGAGCGGTCGTGGCACGGCGATTACCTCATGGAGCCTGGCGATAAGGGCATGAACGCGCTGATCCTGAGCGGGGACCGCGACGCGGCCCGCAACATGGCGGCGCGTAAGGGCTTCGATGTGGCGCCGCTCATGCGGGTTATCGAACAGGTAGAAACGTCGCGCGTGGTTGACGCCGTGAAGATGGAGGTTTTTGACATGCGCGGCGCCGAGCCCACGATCGTCACGATGCCGAGCGGCTCGTTCGTCGTGCCCGTACCCGAGAACGAGGACGCGGTCCGCGTGCGCATGAAGACGCTGACCGTGTATCCGGAGTGCGGCTGGATCTGCACCGAGACCATTGCGCCGCGCGAGGGGCTCCCCGCCGATTGGCGCGATAACCCCGAGGCGTACCAGTACCTCTCGCGGTTCTTCTCGGGCGACGCACTTGCCGCGACCGATCTATTCGACGTTGTAACCGACGTGCGCGACTGCCCGAAAGAGCTCGGTGGCGTGCCGAGCGGGCAGCCCTGCCGTACCGAATAAGCATTCCGATACTGAGGAGGCACCATGAGCCTTGGAAGTCTTATCGCGAGTAGAAACAGCTGTTATGAGCAGGCGCGCTACTGGCAGGGTAGCGCCAACGAATACAGCCGGCAGATTACTGACCTCACGGCGAAGCTCGAGCATAAGCGCGATCAGCTGGAAAAAGCGCAAAACGCGCTCACGGAGGTTTCTGCGCTCACGGGCAAGGACGAGGCGCTCACCGAGGCGCTCACGAACCTTTCGAACGCGGTCTCGGCTGCGCTCAACGAGCCGGGAGCGAGCACCACGGCCACGCAGATCAGCCAAGAGAACGCCGGGCACATCTCGGATGCGGTGAGCGCGTGCAACGGCCTCATCGCCAAGCTGAACGAAGAGATTGCCCAGCTGGAGAGCCAGCTTGCCTATGCGCAGGACGGGCTCTCGTATTCGAACGGGCGCGTCTCGTATTACAACTCGCGCGCGAGCTACTACTCGAATCTCATCGCGAACTATCACGAGGACTAATGACAACACGGCAATCCGAAAGGCTAGGGTATGGTAAACGTTGACACATGGCTGCCGGTTGGCTCCGTGGTTCATATCGAGGGCGACGACGGGCTCACCGTGGTGACCGGATACATGCAGCAGGATTCCGACACGGGCAGGTTCTGGGATTACGTGGGCGTGCCGTATCCTCTGGGCTGGACGGGGCCAGGAAGGGACGTGATGTTCGACCGCGAGTCTATCGATGCGGTGTACTACCTTGGCCTGCAGGATACCGATAGTACGCGCATGATCGACATGCTCGTGGCGACCGAGCCGGCGTACTATGAGGCAAAGCACGAGGCATATGAGGCGCTCGGGCTTCCCACCGGTGAAGTCGACGCACGTCTGGCCATCGTGGCGCAGCGAGAGGAATTGCGCGCCAGCAGGGGCGGCACCCATGAAGGATAAGGTGCTGCTGGAGGTGTTGCTTCCCGCGACGGGGGACGTGTATGAGTTCCGCGTGCCCTTCGACCTGACCGTCGAGATGGCGGCGCGCCTCATGGCGCGGGTGCTTGCGTCGCGCGAGCCGGCTCGCTATGAGGCGAGCGACGAGGTCGACCTCATGTTGCGCGCTGGCGCCGGAGCGCACGAGGGCGAGGAACTCAATCCCAACGAGACGATTCGAGCTCTGGTGAACCAAGGCGTGCTGGTAGATGGGACGCCCGTAGCGCTGGCGTAGCGCAGGCGCGGCGCTGGCGGCCTGGCCGTGGGGCCGCCTGGCCGTGGGGTGCGGGCGGCATTGATCGTTACATGCGAGGAGTTCTATGAAAACGCGTATCGTGCGAGACCGCAAAGCGGGGGCTGCCTCGCTTTCCGTGCGCCCTCAAAAGGGCGAGGCGCTCGACTATGCACAGGCGGAGTGGCTGCGCGGTGCGGATGATGCCAACTTACTCGAGTTCACATATACGCTCGAGGGGCGCGATGCCGAGCTGTTCTTCGACCTCACGGGAACAGAAGTGCTGCCGCGTTACCTCAAGAACGCGAAACTCACCTCGGTACAGTTCCAGAACATGATCTGCGCGGTTCGCAACATGCTCTCCCTATGCACGCAGCGGGGGATCGCGACGTCGTTTGTGCGCTTCGATGCTGAGCTGGTACGCGTGACCGAGGACGGTGCGCTGCGCTTCGCGCTCATCCCGATGAACGGTGTAGCCGCTGTAGCAACGAATACGCCGAACGCCCTGCTGCGCTACCTCGCTGAGCGCTGCACCTTTGTGGTGAAGGACGATCTGAAGCATGCGGAGGCTGTGCTGGATTTCGTGCGTCGCAACGCGGTGCTCGCTCTCTCTTCGCTCGATGCGTTCTTGCGCGAGCAGTATGGAACGACGGGACTCGGCGAGAGCGGTGGGCGTTCGGGCTCGCTTGGCGCGTCGGGCTCGCTTGGCGCTGCGGGCGCGAGCGCGGGTGCTTCGGGCTCCCTCAGGGCCTCCGGTTCGTTGCGCGGTGAGGCGCGCGGCAGTCATGCACAAGTGGGGAGTGCACGGGCGGCGTTCGACCCTATCTCCATGCTTATGAATGCGCCGTCTGCCGCCGAGGTGCGTGCGCAGCAGGGCGTATCTGATCGCGTGCGTTTCGCAGTGAGCGGCGTTTCCCCCACGAGCGCCGGTGCCGTTGTCCCATCGAGCGCGGGCATGGTCACACCCGAGGTCGTGTCCGCCGCCGGTCAACGTATGCGAGCGTTCGATTACGCACCGACGGGCGA
>CAJLVH010000171.1 GCA_905210055.1 uncultured Enorma sp.
GAGCCTCTTCGAGTCGGGCGGCATCGCCTACGTGCAGGGCATCTCCCTCGATACCGACACCGACGGCATCAACATCGCCCGCACGATCCGCCTCGACCGCATGGCCAACCTCGCGCTCTTAGATGAAGACGGCGCTCTGCACTTCGCCTTCGGAGCCGCAACGTTAACAATTCGTGACGCGCAAAGCCCGAAGAAGCCTCCGCAAACTACGGTCGTATGATGGGAAAATCTCCCGCACTCGGGAGGTTCTCATATATCCATGGGGCAAAACGCCGCCCAGCGGCTGCGCCACGCCCCCTGCATGTCGGAGGGACCTATGAACCAACCAGCCATCAGCCGCCGCGGCCTTATCGCCTCCCTCGCCGCCGCCGGCACGCTCCCGCTCGCCGCGTGCGGCGGCACTGAAACCGTCGAGGGCGAGGGCAGCACAGCGGGCAGCGCACCATCAACAGCAGAGGGCGCCTTCAAAATCGGTATCCTGCAGCTCACGCAGCATGCCGCGCTCGACCAGACGAACGAGGGCTTCATCGCCGCGCTCGATGAGGCGGGCATCGACTACGAGCCGGACCAGCAGAACGCATCGAACGACCAGACGGCCTGCCAGACCATCGCGCAGACGTTCGTGAACGGCGGCTGCGACCTCATCTTCGCCATCGGCACGCCCGCCGCACAGGCCGTCGCCGCAGCCACCCAGGACATCCCCATCGTGGGTTCCGCCATCACGGATTTCGAATCCGTCGGCCTCGTCGAATCGAACGATACTCCCGGCGGCAACGTCACCGGTAGCTCCGACATGACCCCCGTCGCAGATCAGATCGCGCTCCTGCAGGAGCTCGTGCCCGACGCCCAGAACGTCGGCATCCTGTATTGCACGGCCGAGGAGAACTCGCGCATCCAGGCGGAGCTCGCCGTCGAGACCTGCAATGAAGCCGGTCTCACGCCGAACGAGCAGACCGTATCGAGCTCGAACGAGATCCAGAGCGTCGTGGAGACGATGGTCGGCCAGGTCGACGTCATCTATGCACCCACCGACAACACCATCGCCGCCGCCATGGCACAGGTTTCTTCCATCGCCGACGAGGCGGGCATCCCCACCATCGTGGGTTGCGACACCATGGTCGAAGATGGCGGCACCGCCTCGTACAGCATCAACTATTTCGACCTCGGTCATAAGGCGGGCGAGATGGCGCTCCAGATCCTCACCGAGGGCGCAAGCCCCGCGGACATGCCCATCGAGTACCTCGATGCGAGCGAGTGCACGCTCATCGCGAACCAGGCTTCGGCCGATGCCTGCGGCGTCGACCTGAGCATCCTCGACGACCCCGAGCTCGTCTAACCCCTGACATTGGAGACAACCCCCGATGTCCCGCCAAAGGGGACAGTCCCTTTTGGCAGGGCGAACCCGCCCCTATCCACACGCACGGAACAGGAGAGCACCATGGGACACGCAAACATCAGCCGTCGTAGCTTCACCGCCGGACTCGCCGGAGCGGGCGCACTCGCGCTCGGAACGCTCGGCATCGCCGGATGCTCGAACGAAGGGGGCACAGGTTCCGCCGGCTCCGCCGACAAGACGTACAAGATCGGCATTCTGCAGCTCACGCAGCATTCCGCGCTCGACGCCGCGAACGAGGGCTTCATCGCCGCCCTCGACGATTCCGGCATCGCCTATGAGCCGGACCAGCAGAACGCCAGCAACGACCAGAACGCCTGCCAGACCATCGCGCAGACGTTCGCGAACGATGGTTGCGACCTCATCCTCGCCATCGCGACGCCCGCGGCGCAGGCTGCCGTGGCGGCAACGGACGACATCCCCATCATCGGCACCGCGATCACCGATTTCGCCGCATCCGGGCTCGTCGATTCGAACGACGCCCCGGGCGGCAACCTTACCGGCACCTCCGATATGAACCCGGTGGTCGACCAGATCGCCCTGCTCGAGGAGCTGGTGCCGGAGGCAGCGCACGTTGGCCTGCTCTTCTGCACCGCCGAGAGCAACTCCGAAATCCAGATTGCCATGGCAGAGGAAGAGCTCGACGCCGCAGGCATCGAGCACGAGCGCTTCACCGTGTCGAGCTCGAACGAGATCCAGAGCGTTGTGGAGACGATGGTCGGCCAGGTGGACGCCATCTACACGCCCACGGACAACACCATCGCCGCCGCGATGACGCAGGTGGCGGACATCGCCAACGAAGCAGGCGTCCCCACGATCTGCGGCGAGGTTGGCATGGTTGAGGCAGGCGGTCTCGCATCCGTTTCCATCAACTACTACGAGCTCGGCTATCGCGCAGGCGAGATGGCCGTCGAGATTCTCACCGAGGGTGCGAACCCCGCGGAGATGCCCATTGAGACCATGAGCGCCGACGATTGCGACTTGGTGTACAACCAGGCCACTGCCGACGAAATCGGCGTCGACGTCTCCATGCTCGCAGACGAGGGCGGCGAGGACGTCTCGGCGTAAACGCCTCCGGTTCGACGCGGATACGTTACTTCACCCCAGGGGTTTATTACATCCAATGCCAAATGTAATAGCCCATGGGGTGAATCTTCATTCCCGCCCACCGTTTCAGAACCATTACAGGCCATGCCGCGTACAACGGTGCATGCATAACGTGATACACTTTCCGCGTAATTTATGCAGGAAGTTCTTGCAGCGACCCCGGCGAGCGATTTCGCCGGGGTTCGTTTGGCAATAGAGAAGGAGGAAGCTTATGGGACTCGCCATGCTTGGCGCCGTCTCGCAGGGCATTCTCTGGGGCATCATGGTGCTCGGCGTCTACATCACCTATAAGCTGCTCGATATCGCAGACCTCACCGTCGACGGCAGCTTCGCGCTCGGCGGCAGCGTGTGCGCGGTGCTCGTCGTGGGCGGCATGGATCCGGTGCTCGCCATCATCGCCGCCATGCTCGCAGGCATGCTCGCGGGCGCCGTAACGGGATTCCTCCACACGGTGTTCGAGATTCCCGCCATCCTTGCCGGTATCCTCACGCAGATCGCGCTCTGGTCCGTGAACCTGCGCATCATGGGCAAGTCGAATACACCGCTTTTGCGCGTGGACACGCTCTTCTCCACCGTGACGGACGCGACCGGCCTCCCACAGAACGTCGCATCGATCCTCGTCGGCCTCACATTCGCCGTTCTCATCATCGTCGCGCTCTACTGGTTCTTCGGTACCGAGATTGGCTCGGCGTGCCGTGCGACGGGCAACAACGAAGCCATGGTACGCGCTTTGGGCGTGAACACCAAGGTGACGAAGATGATCGCACTTACGCTCTCCAACGGCCTTGTCGGCCTTTCGGGCGGACTTGTGTGCGAAAGCCAGAGCTACGCGGATATCGGCATGGGCACCGGTGCCATCGTGATCGGGCTTGCCGCCATCGTGATCGGCGCGCTGTATGAGGGCCTTGCCCGCTTGGATGAAAA
>CAJLVH010000172.1 GCA_905210055.1 uncultured Enorma sp.
CGCGCGCGGGGAGGTGCCGTTAAAACCCCTAGGGGGTATCTGCATGCGGCGCTACGCCGGCAGTTTGCACACGTCGATCCACGTGCAGGGCGCGCACAGCCCTTCGAGCTCGGCCAAGGTAAGCTCAGCGGCGCTGTTCGAGCTGCCGCATGCGGGGAAGACGGTTTCGAAGCGGCGGAGCGTTGCGTCGAGGTAGATGTCGCAACCGTCGTTCACGGCGAAGGGGCACCCCCCGCCGACGGCGTGGCCGATAAGCGGCTCGGCCTCTTCGGCCTTCAACATCTTCGCTTTGCAGTGGAATTGAGCCTTGAACTTGGGGTTATCGATGCGCGCGTCGCCGGCGGCTACGATGAGCGCCACGCGGTCATCCACATGGAACGAGAGCGTCTTGGCAATGCGCTCCGGCTCGCAGCCCACAGCGGCAGCGGCAAGCTCCACCGTCGCGCTGGACGTGTCGAATTCCCGCACACGGTCTTCCATGCCGTGTTCTGCGAAAAATGCCTTCACGCGCTCGATTGCCATATGCCGCTCCCCGTCGATGCCGAAAGGTGCCGGAAGACGCCCCAAGGCGCCGGGGCCCCTGGGCGATGGTAGCCCCCTTGGGGTGCTTTCGCATGCCGCATGCCGAAACCCCCGGGGTTGCTTTACCGGGTATTGTACACGTGCGGCAACCTTACCGAACTGTCACGCAGATGTAAGCGAAATCGATGGCAGCGCACGGCGCGGCGGGCGAGAATCGATGTCGAGAAACGATGCCGAGGTACGGCGTCGAGGCGCATATGCGATGACGAGGGGATGGTAGCGCATGGGGCTTATCGAGCGCTTCCTAGGAAGCTATAGCGACAACTTCTTGTTCGCGCTTGTGCTGTGGCCGTTCGCGTCGGCAGCGTTCACCCTGCCGATCCTCGCGTACCTCTACCACCGCGACGGGCGCCTGCGCTTCGTGTCCGTGGCATCGACGTATCTCACGGTGCTCTACGTGCTGGGACTCGGCTGCTTCACGCTGTACCCGCTGCCTTCGGGCGACGAAGGGCTCGGCATCACCTATGGCGTTCCGTGGCAGCTGAACCCGCTCGCGCCCATTGGTGACTTCATGCGCGAGGGGATCTCGGTCATCCCGCAGATCGCCTTCAACGTGGTCTTTTTCGTCCCGCTCGGGTTCATCGCGGCGAGGCTGTTCCGTTGGGGGTTCTGGAAGACGCTCGCGGCCGGCCTCATCACCTCGTTCGTTATCGAGGCGGCGCAGGGCACGGGCCTCTTCGGCATCTATCCGTACGCGTACCGTACGGCCGACGTGAACGACCTCATGTACAACACCGCCGGCGCCGCGCTGGGCTGGTGGGCGGCGGCGCTTCTGGGGCGCATTCTGCCGCCGGGTGCGCTCGCGGACGAGGACGAGGTGACGCATGAGCCCGGATTTATCCGTCGGTGCGTGGCATTTTGGCTCGATACGACGCTGGTGGGAATCGTCGCCTCGACGGTGGCGGGGGCGTTGACGCTTCTTGCGAACAACGTGCCGGGGCTCGCGTGGCTCTCGACGCTGTTTGAGGAGGGACGCCTCGCGCTGTGGATTTCTGCCATAGCGTTTGTACTGGTGGAAGGCGTGCTCCCGTGGTTCCACGAGGGGTCGACGCCGGGCGGCGGCTTCGTGCGTATGAGCTGCGAGACGCGTGAGCGCGCGGGTGCGCGCCGCGTGGTGTTCTATGCCATGCGGCTTGCGGTGCTCGCGGCGGCGTTCGTGTATTTCCCCTTCGCGTGGCCGGTGCTCGGTCTTTTCTACCTGGTTGCCTGCCGCATGCCGTATGATTTCCTATGAGTGAGACGTTGACACCGGGTTTGGGCGTCTCACTGGGACTATCAGACCCGGTGTCAAAGTCTCACAGGGGGAGTGGTTATGAGGCAGGGGAAGCGCGGATTCGCGCAGGTCAAGGAGCATATCGGGCAGCACATAAGCCGCGAGGAGCTGCTCGACGGCTTCGCCGACGGCGACGTGCGCTTCGCGATGACATCCTTCGACGGGCTCGAGCTTGAAGGCGTGTCGACAAATGGCACCTCCTTCGAACAGGTAATCTTCCGCTCCTGTCTCTTCGAGGACGTCGACTTTTCCGATGCGTCGTTCACCGACGTGCGCTTCGAGGCGTGCCGGTTCATCTCGTGCACGATGGAGCGCTGCTGGCTCAACCGCTGCGACTTCGCAGGCTGCTCGGCGCCGGGCATGAGCTTCGCAAAAGGGCGTTTGACGAGCGTGTTCTTCGGCGACTGCCAGCTTGGCTATGCCGATTTCTCCGAAACGAAGATTCAAGGCCTTGTGGCGGAATCGACTTCGTTGGTGGAAAGCGCCTGGCGCGACGTCCGGCTCAAGGCGGCGCATTTCGACGCATGTGACCTTGCACGCGCGGAGTTTATGGGCGCGTCGCTCGCGGGTATTGATCTTTCGACCTGTGAGATTTCCGGGCTCGTGGTGTCGAGCACCCTGCACGAACTGCGCGGCTGCACGGTGAGCCCGCTTCAGGCGATTGCACTCGCGGGCTATCTGGGCGTGCAGGTAAAATAACCCCAGGGGTTTTTAACATGAAGGGGATGGGATGGACGCGCGCGTTGTGATTGAGCTGGCAGGTGGCGGCGATGAAGCTGCCGCGTCTGCCCTTGCCGAGCATGTGGGCGCGCCCCTCATCACCGGGGGTAGAGTCGCTCCTTCCGACGCGCTTGCGGTACGCTTCGATGCCGAAGGAACAGCGCTGGTGCGCGACGGCATGGTGTTGCGACCAGATCTTTCGGCCATGCTGCCCCGCATACGGAAGGTTCGGCTTGGCAGCGAGCTCTTGGTGCGAGCTGCGCGCGTGAAGGGCGTCGAGGCCCCGGTGGCGGTTGATGCCACGGCGGGTTTGGGTGAAGACGCGCTGCTGCTCGCGGCGGCGGGGTTTGAGGTATTCCTCTTCGAGAGCGACCCGGTCATTGCGGCACTTCTGGCCGATAGCCTGCGCCGTGCTTCGGCATCCGACGGGCTCACGCTCCGCGAAGCCGTCGCGCGCATGCGTATTGCCGGCGAAGACAGCGTGGCCGGCCTGCCCGCGCTTGCGAACACGCTGCCCGCACCGCCGGATGTCGTCTATCTCGACCCGATGTTTCCCGAGCGGCGCAAGAGCGCGGCGGTGAAGAAGAAGTTCCAGCTCATCCATCATCTGGAGCGGCCGTGTGAGGACGAAAAAGCGCTCTTGCAGGCGGCGCTTGCGGCAAACCCGCGCAAGGTCGTGGTGAAGCGCCCGCTCAAAGGCCCCGCGCTCGCCGGCGTGAAGCCGAGCTATGCGCTTTCAGGCAAAGCCATTCGCTACGACGTGATCGCTCGGTAGCGATGTCCCAAAATGCACCTGTCCCTTTTTGGGACAGGGCTTCCGGCGGCGCGTGTTCCGCCAGCCATT
>CAJLVH010000173.1 GCA_905210055.1 uncultured Enorma sp.
ACTCCTCCGCCTTTGTGATGATCGTGGTGGTGCTGCTGGCCGCCGCGCTGCTGGAGCGCTATGACATTTGCTCCGTGGCCGTGGAGCTGAAAAAGCCCTGGGCGCCCATCGGCCTGCCGCTTGCGAGCGCCGGCGTGGAGATCATTCGCACGCGCTAGAGCGGGTGGGATTTTGACACCAGGTCTCTGAGTCCCACGTGCTCTCGACGTCGACATTTTTGGACAGTTTTTCGGATTTGAGACCGAAAAGTGGCGAAAAATGTCGACGTCGCCAGAGGGGATGGTGAGGGGGGATAGTCTGCCAAAAGGAGTTGTCCCTGTTGGCAGTGGGACTCTGAGACCTGGTGCCAGAGTCCCACTCAGGCGGGGTGGCGCAGCAGACGCGAGAGCTCGCGGTTCGCCGGGCAAAAGCGGTCGAGGAGCGCGTGGAAGCGGGCGTTGTGGCTTGGCTCCATGAGGTGGCAGAGCTCGTGCGCCACGACGAACTCCAAGCACGCAGGAGGGTACGCGGCGAGGCGCGCGTTCACGCGAATCGCCGCCGTGCGCGGCGTACAGGAACCCCAGCGCGTCTTCATGATCCTCACCTGCCAGCGTGAGGCGCGCACGCCCATCTGAGCCTCGAAGCGCTCTGTCACGGCGGGCAGTGCGCGGGCGACCTCGTCGCGATAGCGTTCAAGGAGTAGCCGCTCGAACGACGCAGCGTCGAGCCCGCGTATGTCGCTGCTCGGGAGGTCCTTGCCGCTCGTCCCATCGGCGAAAAGCTCACGCACTGATACAAGTTCGCCCCAGAGCGGAATGAGTTCAGGAACGCGGTCGGCTGCTTGCCCACGCGCTTCGCTCAGCGCCTGCTTTCTTGCGACGTGTCGCTCGATCCAGGCGGCATGGCTGTCGAGGAACGCTTGGATGCGCGCGTCCGTCGTCCGTGCCGGCGCACTTGCCACAACCGTTCCGTCGCCGCGAACCCGCAGGTTGAGGTTCTTCACGCGTTTGCGGGTGACGAGGACGACGTGCTCCTCGCCACCTATGCGGACGGTGAATCGACTTGTGGTTTTCGGCTGTGCGGCACGGTTTGCCACGGGGCTCCTTTCGCTCATCTGATTCAATTCTATCCGTATCGTCTCCGGCAAGTTTGCGGCGGCGCGCAAGCGCATGCCTTGGAAGAGAATCGAGGAACCATGTCCAACACCGGAAAGACCCTGCGCGTGCACTATCGCGGCACGCTCGACGACGGCACGCAGTTCGATAGCTCCTACGATCGCGGCGAGACGCTCGAGTTCGTGTGCGGCGCGCACCAGATGATTGCCGGCTTCGATGCCGCGGTCGTCGACATGGAGGTGGGCGAGAAGAAGACCGTCCACATTCCGGCGACCGAAGCATACGGCGAGCGCCGCGAAGACCTCGTGCTCGAGTTCCCCGCCGCGCAGGTGCCCAACATCGAGCAGATCCACGTGGGTGACAAGCTCTTCCTCACCACGCCCGCCGGTCAGCCGGTGCCCGTGACGGTCGTCGAGGTCGCGCCCGAGGGCGTCAAGCTCGATGCGAACCATGAGCTTGCTGGCAAGGATCTCAACTTCGATATCGAGCTCGTCGAGGTCGTGGAGTAACTTCTGCCAAAAGGGACTGTCCCCTTTGGCGGGTTAGGCGCTCTGGCGTGCCTGGCAGGCGGGGCAGATGCCCTCGAAGAAGGCGTAGTGCGTGACCTGCGAGAAGCCCGTCTCCTCCATGGCGGCGGCGTCCGCATGGGCGTCGTAGCGGATCTCGACGTCGCGCACCGCGCCGCATGAGGTACAGATGAGGTGCGCATGCTCATCGCGGCGATCGTCGTAGCGATTCCCGCCCGGCGTCTTGAGCGTGCTGATGCACCCTTCGTCCGAGAGCAGGGCGAGGTTGCGATAAACCGTCCCTCGGCTAAGGTGTTCGTCGTGCTGCCGGGCTTCGACGAAGACCTCGTCTGCTGTGGGGTGAGCGCCGGCGAGCGATTGAACCGCCTCGAGCACGAGTCTGCGCTGCCTGGTGTTACGTCGTTGCACGGCCGACACCTCCCCACATAATCCGGCGTGCTTTATAGCATCATTTTACTAACAATTTCTCCTGCACGTCAAAGGCCGTCATGGAAGCCACAAGGTGCCCATCTCGGCTCAGTAGCGCACTTGGAACCCCGCGGCGCCCTCGCACGGAGGGAGGTCGCGCGCCTCGTCGAGCCACATGCGGCAGCCCATGCGGTCGTAAGTGGCGTGCATGCTATTGAGATGCTTGATGAGCTGCGCGGGCGTGCCCTGTACATCCATCGATACCGAGCCGTCGCGCAGGTTCTTCACCCAGCCGGCGAGCCCGAGTTTCTCGGCGGAGCTCAAACACGTCCAACGAAATCCCACGCCCTGGACGCGCCCGGTGAAAAGCAGGTGGTAGTGGAGCTCCTGCTCGGCATCTTCGGCCGAAAGCCGCTGCTGCAGCTTCTGTATGAGCTCGCGCTCAAGCGGGCTGCGACGCTCGCCGGGCTCGCGTTCGTCCGCGCCGTGCATGAGTTCGAAGATGTTCATCGCGCCTCCTCTTGCCATCTGCTTCCCAGCGTGCCTTCGAGCCGGCTCGTCGCATGTGGCCGCTAGCGCGCGTCGACGGGGAAGCGAACGCCCATTTGGCGCCGCGCCTCGTCCATCACGGCGAGCGACGCGAGCGTGACATCGCGGAAGTGTGCGACGGTGCCGAACGTACCGGCAGGTGCCTCGAGGGCGCTTGTGCCGCCGCGTACGGCCTCGACGGCTCCCACGAAATCGGCAAGCTCGAACACCATGGAGTTCTCGACGGCGTCGAGCTGGCGCTCCTCGATCTGGGGCTCGCCCGTCGTCCGCGCCTGCTTCGCCGAGGAACGCGTCACCGTCCCGCGGTACTTGATGCGCAGCCATTCGGGCTCGGAGGTACCGGCGAACGTGAGCGTCGCCTCCTCGCCTTCGATTTGCGAGGGAAGCACGTCGTTCGAGATCTTCGACCAATGGAGCGTCACGAGCTTGTCGGGATAGCGCGCGATGATCTCGCCCGCGCCGTCGAGCGCACCATGCGTGAGGTCGCGCGTGCTCTCGTCTAGAAGCACAGGCGCGGCGAGGATCTCATCCGGCGCGCCAAAGAGCTCGATCATGGGTTCCACCGTGTAGACGCCCATGTCCATGAGCGCGCCGGACGCCATCTCGCAGTCGAAGATGTTCGTGTGGCGCCCCGCGAGGAGCTCGTCGTATCGCGAGGAGTAGCTGCCGAGATGCAGGCTCGCGCGCCGCACGCGGCCGAGCTTCGCCATGGCGTCGCGGCAGGCGACGAACGCGGGGTCGTGGAGCGGACGCATCGCCTCGAGCGCGACGACGCCC
>CAJLVH010000174.1 GCA_905210055.1 uncultured Enorma sp.
CAGCCGCGAGGATCTCCTCGTCGCGTTTTGCGATGAGCTCCTTGACTTCGTCGTCGAGGCTATTCAGGAGCTCCTGCGTTTCCTGCTGCTTCGCCTGCATCTGCTCGAGCTGTTCGGCTTGTTCCTCTTCCAGCGCCTCAAGCTCGGCCTTCTGGTCTTCGAGGTTCTGCTTCTGCTGCTCGAGCTGAGCGCGAATCTCTTCGATCTCGGCGATGACGGCGCGATCCGCCTCGTTGATCTTCTCAATGTAGTAGGCATTCGAAACGAGCTCGTCGAAAGTCTGCGCCGAAAGGAGAATGGCGAGCGCCTCGTTGCCGCCGTTCTTGTAGCTCGACGCGACGCGCTCGGAGAGCACACGCTGCTTCTCCTCGAGCTCGGCTTCCTGCTCGGCGATCTTCTCCTCGGTCTCCGCAATCTTCGCCTCGACGTCTTCGATCTGGGCGATCGTCTCGTCCTGTTTTTGGCTGAGCTCCTGGTACTGCGCGGAAATCTCGTCGAGCTGCGCCTGCACCGCATCGAATTCGGCCTGGGCGTCGTCGAGCGCATCGAGCGTCTCCTGCGACGCTTGCGGCGTGGCGAGCGCGGTGAGGGGGTTCGCAAACACCGTGACGAACCCGGTCGCTGCGAGAACTGCCTTGATTGCATCGCGGCGCGTGCAATCCGCGTCTCCGCGACCGCAATGCGCTACGAGCTGCGCGCCAGAAAAGGGGATGTCGATATATCTAGAGATATCCCAACGGGATTCGCTGTGGTGAGACATACGTTGCTCCGTTTAATCTGTGTGTATATGTCGACCATCTACAAGAATACCTTATCGGTTCCCGATGTTCGACATCATCAAAGAAATATCGTGCGAACGGCATCCCCACACATGGCAACGTTATACTTTGTGTGACGTTTGCGTTGCCGGACACGGCAGGCGCTGCCGTTTGCAGAGGACGCGTCCAAACCAGCACCGGAAGCGCGCCGCGATACACGATGTGAGGAGTTTTCCATGGCACAGGCAAAGACACCGCAGGATACCTGCGTCCTCGTTACCGGAGGCGCCGGGTTCATCGGGTCTCATACATGCGTTGAGCTGCTCGAGCGCACATACCGCGTCGTGGTGGTCGACAACCTGTACAACGCGAGCCCCGTCGCGCTCGACCGCGTCCGCGAGATCGTGGGTGAGGACGCCGCGAAGAACCTCGTCTTCTATGAGGCGGACGTCAACGACCGCGCCGCCCTCGACCGCATCTTCGATGCCGAAGAGCCCGACCGCGTCATTCACTTCGCCGGCTACAAGGCCGTGGGCGAGAGTGTGGCGAAGCCCATCGAGTACTACCACAACAATATCGGCAACACACTCACGCTGTGCGAATGCATGCGCGATCACCATTGCAAGGACATCATCTTCTCGAGCTCGTCGACTGTTTACGGCGATCCGGACAATCCGCCCGTGACCGAGCTCGATCCCAAGAAACCTGCCACGAACCCATACGGCTGGACAAAGTGGATGATCGAGCAGATTCTCATGGATCTGCACACCGCCGACCCTGAATGGAACGTCGTGCTGCTGCGCTACTTCAACCCCATCGGCGCGCACCCCTCGGGACTCATCGGCGAGGATCCGAAGGGCATACCCAACAACCTCGTGCCCTATGTTGCGCAGGTCGCTGTGGGCAAGCGCCCGTTCGTGCAGGTGTTTGGCGACGACTACCCCACGCCCGACGGCACCGGCGTGCGCGATTACATCCATGTGGTGGACCTCGCGCGCGGCCACGTCGCCGCACTCGAATGGATGAACGGCCGTTCTGAGGTTGGCATCTTCAACCTGGGCACCGGCACCGGCTCCTCCGTGCTCGATGTGATCCGCGCGTTCGAGGCTGCCTGCGGCCACGAGCTGCCCTACAAGATCTGCCCGCGCCGCGAGGGCGACATCGCCGCCAACTGGTGCGACGCCACCAAGGCCGAGCAGGAGCTGGGCTGGAAGGCCGAGTTCGACATCAACGACATGTGCCGCGACTCCTGGAACTGGCAGTCGAAGAACCCCGACGGCTTCGCCACCGCCTGACATTAGAGTCGGCTCCGATGTCTGAGCATTTGGGACCGGCGTTGGGCTAACTGGATGGGGTGGAAACGGGTTTGTTTCAACCTATCGGCAGGGCGATTCAACCTCGTTGCCATCCCCATCCCGACGGGTTAAACGAACCCGTGCCCGCCCATCCCGCTCCAGAAAGGAACCTCCGCCATGCACAATTCGTTCGCCGAATTTCTTCGCGCACATCACGGCGATCTAGACGAATATCTGCTCTCATTTTTTGAGGGCAAGGCGGAGACCGATGACCTCGAGCGCTATCTCTATGCGCCGCTCCGCTCCTTCGCAGAGAACGGGGGCAAGCGCCACCGGCCGCTCATCTGCCTGCTTGCGTGCCGTGCCGTAGGCGGAGATCCCACGCTCGCTCGGAGCTGCGCGGCGGCCGTCGAGCACTTCCAAAGCGCCGCGCTCATCCACGACGATATCGCGGACAACGGCCAGCTGCGCCGCGGGAAACCCTGCCTGTATCTCACCGAAGGCGTGGGGCTCGCCATCAACTGCGGCGACCTCGATCTCACGCTCGTCACCGAAGCGGTGCTGAACGATCCCGCGCTGCCAGACGACGTACGCCTGCGCGTCATGCGCGAGCTCACTACCATGACGATGCGTACCATCGAGGGTCAGGCGCTCGACTTAGGTTGGGTGCGCGACGAGCGCTTCGACCTCACCGTGGACGATTACCTGCGCATGGCCACGCTCAAGACCGCGCACTACAGCGGTGCCGTACCACTCGCCGCGGGCGCGATCATCGGCGGCGGCAGCACGGAGCAGGTCGAGGCGCTCCGCTCCTTCGGCCTGGATACCGGCCTCGCCTTCCAGATCCAGGATGACCTCATCAACCTGGTAGGTAACGATACCGCCAAGGACTTCCGCACCGACATCACCGAGGGCAAGCGCACGCTCGTCGCCGTGCACGCACTCGCCGACCCCGCCGCCCATGACGAGGTCGAAGCGATTCTACGCTCCGGCACAAGCGACCCCGCAGTGCTCGCACGCTGCGTTGAGCTCTTCGAGCAATCGGGCTCGATCACGTACGCGCACGGCGTGGCGGAACAGCTCATCACGCGGGCGAAAGAGACGCTCGCCGGCATTGAGCTGGACGAAGGCTGCCGCGCGCTCTTCCTCGATATGGCCGATTTCTTCCTCGACCGCGCAAGCTAGCAGGCGTGACCCAATTGGGTCACGCCTGCT
>CAJLVH010000175.1 GCA_905210055.1 uncultured Enorma sp.
GGCCTCGCTCACGGAGTCGGCGTCGCCGCAGAAGAGGTCGCAGGAGAGCCCGGCGTCGAGCAACGCATCGAGCCCGCGGTCGACCGCGACGACAGCGCAGCAACCAGCTGCCGCCTTCCTTAGGGTCTCGGCGCTCGAGCGCTCGGGCGACCCGCCCACGAGCAATACGGGAAGATGACTCAAAACGACCCCGTCCCCAAATGAGTCACCGAGAGCTCGGTGAACTCGTCGATGGGCACGTCGGCGAGGGCGAAGACCTCCTCGCGCGTGCCTCGGCCGTGCGGGTCGTAGATCCCGACGGTGCGGTACCCCGCGCCACCAGCGCTCTTTAGGCCGAACGGCGCGTCCTCGAAGACCCACACCTCGCCATGCGGCGGCTCTTCCACGCCGGCAAGCTCACATGCGCGCGCGAGCGCCAGGTTGTACACGTCGGGGAAGTCCTTCGAACGCCCCGCCATCTCGGTCGTCACGATGACCGGGAAGAAACGCTCGAAGTCGTTCGCCGCAAGCCCGGCGCGCACGAGGTGCTCGGGCGTCGACGTCGCGATCGCGCAGACGATGCCCGCCTGCTCTGCCTCCTCAAGAAACGCCCGCACGCCGACGCGCGCGCGAATGTTCGTGCGATACTCCTCGAGCAGCATGGCATCCAAACGCGCAAACACCGCAGCACCGGATTCGTCCACGCCCCATTCCTCGTGGTACGCCTTGCACTCGTCCTCAACGGAGAGCGATTCGAACTTCGCGAAATCGTCGGAGGTGAGATCCAGGCCGTAGCTCGCGAGGAGCTTGGGCTGGATATCGAGCCACATGCCCATCGAGTCGATGAGCGTGCCGTCGCAGTCGAAGATGAAGATCTGGGGCGCTGCCATGAAAGCCTCTCCTAACATGATGAACATCAGACCGGATGGATTCTATCATGTAATGATGATCGCGTCCGCATACCTTGTTCTATGCCCGTTGTCAAGTTCGCGCGCCCACGAACTAATCCCTACCGTCCCTCGCCTCGATGGTCCTCGAACGTGCCCGGGGTGGTATCCTAACCATGTCCAGGTTCAACCTGCGTCTCGCACGTGGAACGCAACCAATCGTCACGTTCAGGCGCCCGGAACCCGCGACATCTGCCTATGAGACGGCGGCCCTCGCAGGCCGCCAGGACGATTGGAAGTGCACGTGACCATGAGTGACACCTCGAACGCCGCAGCTCAGACGGGCAACTCGAACACCACCGCACAGGAGCCCTGCCTCATCATCACGGAGAACGACCGCTACCTCTTCGCGTCCGGCACCTGGAACCGCAGCTGGGAGAAGCTCGGGAGCCACCCGGATGTGCAGAACGGCACGCACGGCTGGCACTTCGCCGTGTGGGCACCCGGCGTGAGAAGCGTCCACGTCACCGGCCCCTTCAACAACTGGGATCCCTGGGCGTGCCCGCTCTCCCCGCTCGATTCGAGCGGCATCTGGCAGGGCTTCGTCGCCGGGCTTTCCGAAGGCGAACAGTACAAGTACGTCATCGAGACGAACGACGGCACGCTGCTATACAAGGCGGACCCGTACGGCTTCTATGCGGAAGAGGTTCCCGGCACCGCGTCGCGTCTCTACGAGATCACCGGCTACGCTTGGGGCGACGACGAGTGGCTCGAGCATCGTCGCGCGCACCCGCACATGACCCAACCCCTCAACATCTACGAGGTGCATCTGGGTTCCTGGAAGCGCCATGGCAACGATCCGCAGGGCGACCCCGGCCCGGATGGCACCTATCCCGGCCCCGGCGACCCGTTCCCCGCGCAACGCGGCACGTTCTACACCTACGACGACCTCTCCGTGGAGCTCGTGGACTACGTGCGATCCATGGGGTACACCCACATCGAGGTCATGCCCGTCATGGAACACCCCTTCGACGGTTCCTGGGGCTACCAGGGCACCGGCTACTACGCAGCAACCTCGCGCTACGGCGAACCTAAGCGGTTCATGCACTTCGTCGACGCCTGCCACCAGGCGGGCATCGGCGTCATCCTCGACTGGGTACCGGGCGGCTTCTGCGCGAACGCCGAGGGTCTCGCCACCTTCAACGGCAAGATGCTCTACGAGCGCGAGATCCATCCCAACTGGGGAACGCACAAGTTCGACTTCGGCCGTGGCGAGGTGCGGAGCTTCCTCATCTCGAACGCGCTCTTCTGGCTCGAGATGTTCCATGCCGACGGCATCCGCATGGACGGCGTCTCGAGCATGCTCTACCTCAACTTCGGCGTGGACGATCCCTCCCAGAAGAAGTTCAACAAATACGGCGACGAGGGCGACCTCGATGCCATCAGCTTCATCCAACAGGTGAACACCACCGTTAGTAGCGAGTTCCCAGACGTCATGATGATCGCCGAGGAATCCACCGCTTGGCCGGGCGTCACCTTGCCACCGAGCGAGAACGGCCTCGGCTTCCACTACAAGTGGGACATGGGCTGGATGAACGACACCCTGCGCTACATGCAGACCGACTTCCCCTGGCGCCCGGGCAACCACGGCATGCTCACGTTCACGTTCATGTATGCCTTCAGCGAGAACTTCATCATGCCGCTTTCCCACGACGAGGTCGTGAACGGCAAGTGCTCGCTCATCGGCCGCATGCCCGGCGACTGGTGGCGCCAGTTCGCGGGGCTGCGCACCCTCGCGCTCTACCAGGCGGCGCATCCCGGTGCTCAGCTCAACTTCATGGGCAACGAGATCGCTCAGGGCATCGAATGGCGCTACTACGAGTCCATCGAGTGGAACCTCGCCGAAGACCTCGACACGAACGCGCGTCATCGCGAGTTCATCCGCGCCCTCAACCACCTCTACCGCGACGAGCCCGCGTTCTGGGAGCACGCCTACACCGAGGAAGGGCTCCAGTGGATCGACGCGGACAACTCCGAGCAGTCCATCATCTCCTTCATCCGTCGCGGCAACGACCCGGCCGACGACCTCGTGATCATCATCAACTTCGATCCCGCCTCCTATGAGTCCTTCCACGTGGGCGTGCCCACGGAAGGCGAATGGAAGGTCATCTTCAATTCGGACGATTCGGAATTCGGCGGCAGCAACTTCACGGACAACATAAGCTACATGAGCGTTCCCTACCCCTGGAACGGACTCGACAACCAGATCACCATCGCGCTGCCCGGCCTTGCCGGTCTCGTGCTGAAGCGCCAAGGCCCGAGCTCCTTCGTGGCACCGAAGCCGAAGCGCCGCCGCGCGAAGCACGCGGTCGACCCCATCC
>CAJLVH010000176.1 GCA_905210055.1 uncultured Enorma sp.
GCGGCATCGGCCGCGCCGTCTGCGAGGAGCTCGCACAGGCGGGCTTCGACATCGCGATCGTCTACGCCGGGAACGAAGAGGCCGCCCGCGAAACCGCCGTCCAAGTAGAGAAGCTCGGCGCGACCGCTCGCATCTACCGGTGCGACGTGGCGGACGCAGAGGCAGCAACTGCGTGCGCAGAACAGGTGCTCGCAGATTTCGGCGGTGTCTGGATCCTGGTGAACAACGCCGGCATCACACGCGACACTCTGCTCGCCCGCATGCGGGAAGAGGACTTCGACCGCGTGATCGATGTGAACCTCAAAGGCGCCTACCACATGACGCGCGCGCTGACCCGCTCCTTCATGCGTCAGCGCGGCGGACGCATCGTCAACATGAGCTCCATCGTTGGCCTCATGGGCAACGCTGGACAAGCGAACTACGCCGCCTCGAAAGCCGGCCTCATCGGCCTCACCAAAGCATGTGCCCGCGAGCTCGCCTCCCGAGGAGTGACGGTAAACGCTATCGCGCCCGGCTTCATCGAGACCGATATGACTGGGCAGCTCGGCGATGCGGTGCGCGAGCGCTACGAGCAGCAAATCCCGCTTGGCCGGCTTGGACGGGCACAGGAAGTCGCGAAGCTCGTCGCCTTCCTCGCAAGCGATGCGGCCGCCTACATCACCGGCGAGGTCATCCGCATCGACGGCGGCATGGCGATGTAAGGCGCCCGCGCCGAGCAATCGCCCCACGGCTTATCACATTCGATTGCAACTACACACGCAGCGCAGGTAAAAGGAGAGACAGCATGGAACGCAGGGTTGTCATCACGGGCATGGGTGCCGTCTCGCCCGTTGGCCTCACCGCCCGGGAAAGCTGGGACGCACTCGTTGCCGGCACGAGCGGCATCGCGCCCATCGCAAACATCAGCACCGATGGCCTCAAGGTCACCGTCGCTGCCGAGGTCAAAGGCTTCGATGGAGCCGAACGCCTCGGTGAGGACGTTCGCCACAAAGACCTCAACGTGCAGTACGCGCTCGCCGCGTCCGATGAAGCAATGCAGGATGCCGGCTTCGATGATGCCGAAGATCTCGATCGAAGCCGCATCGGCGTGTACATCGGATCGGGGATCGGCGGCATGGCCTCGTACACCGCGGCCGTCGACACCATGCGCGAACGTGGGTTCCGCCGCTGCCCTCCGTTCATGATCCCCATGATGATCGCGAACATGGCCTCCGGAGAGGCGTCCATCCGCCACCATCTCACCGGTCCCACGCTGCCCGTCGTCACCGCATGCGCAACGTCCGCCCACACAGTGGGCGAGGCGTTCCATGCCATCAAGCATGGATACGCAGACGCCGTGCTCGCAGGTGGCGCAGAGGCCTGCATCGTGCCCGAGGCCATCGCCGGCTTCACGAACTGCAAGGCGCTCACGCGCAACCCCGATCCTGCGACCGCATGTCGCCCCTTCGATAAGAACCGCGACGGCTTCGTGATGGGCGAAGGTGCCTGCGTGCTGGTACTCGAGGAGCTCGAGCATGCGCTGGCGCGCGGCGCTCACATCTACTGCGAGGTCGCAGGCTACGGCAACACGGCCGACGCGTACCACATCACGAGCCCCGCACCCGATGCCGCGGGCATCACGCGCGCGATCCGCATCGCAATAGAAGAGGCGCGCATTGACGCGACCGAAGGCATCTACATCAACGCGCACGGAACCTCTACCAAGCTCAACGATGCTTCCGAGACACTCGGCATCAAGCAAGCGCTGGGAGAAGACGCTGCGCGCACAGCCCATATCTCTTCGACGAAATCCATGACCGGGCATATGCTCGGCGCAACCGGCGCACTCGAAGCGGCCGTGTGCGCCCGCGTGATCGAGGAGGGCGTCATCCCGCCCACCATCGGCTATTGCGAACCCGACCCAGACTGCGACCTGGACTATACGCCCAACCATGCGGTACAAGCACCCGTTCGCGTCGCGCTCTCCACGAACCTCGGGTTCGGCGGGCACAATGCAGCGCTGGCATTCAAGGCATACGAGGATTAACCATGAACATCGATTCTAGCAAGCTCAACGAGGTCGCTGCCCTTATGGAAAACCACGGCCTCACCCGTGTCCGGCTCTCGGAAGAGGACGGGCGCGTCATCGAACTCGAGCGCATGACCCCAAGCGCGCCCACACCTTCCGCGGCCATCGTACCCCCGCTCCCCCTTGCAGAGACCGCCATGGCCGCTGCACCCGCGCAGGAGGTCGCCGCGCCCACACAGCAAGATCCCGGCGCAGGGACGTCCCCTTCTGAAGACATCGCCTCCGCGGTACCCGTCACCGCGCCCATGGTGGGCGTCTTCTACGCCGCTCCGTCTCCCGACGCCGAGCCGTTCGTCGCCCTCGGCGACCATGTGAGGCGTGGGGACACGCTTTGCATCATCGAGGCTATGAAGCTCATGAACGAGGTCGTGGCGGAAACCGACGGCACCATCGTGGCCATCGATGCCGCCGATGGCGACCTTGTTGAATTCGGAGCCCGCATCATGGCCATCGAGCCCGATGCGAAGGAAGCTGGTGAAGCGTAATGAACCGTACCGAACTCGAGAACATCCTTCCGCACCGAGCACCCATGCTCCTGCTCGACGAGGCCGAGGTGGTGGACGGGGAAGCGCGCGGGCGCATCACCATCAAGGGCGATGAGTTCTTCGTCCAAGGGCATTTCCCCGGCAACCCCGTGGTTCCCGGCGTGATCCTCTGCGAGATGCTCGCGCAGAACTGCTGCGTGCTCATGGAAAGCGGTCTTTCGTGCGCGGGCGTGACGCCCTTCTACACGAGCCTCGACAAGGTGCGATTCAAGCATCCCGTTCGCCCCGGCGACACTGTTGAGCTCACGTGCCGTATCACGCGCTCGCGCGGACCTTTCCATTTCGCTCACGGTGAAGCGCGCGTCGCAGGCGAGCTCTGCTGCGTCGCCGACATGTCGTTCGCGCTCATGCCAGCGGATACCGGTGCCCAAAACGCCTAATTCGGAGGGCATATGTTCGAAAAGATCCTCATTGCCAACCGCGGCGAGATCGCGGTGCGCATTATCCGCGCGTGCAAGGAGATGGGCGTGCAGACCGTCGCGGTTCATTCCACCGCCGACGCCGATGCCCTCCACATTCGCCTCGCGGATGAAGCCTTCTGCATCGGCGGGCCGCGGCTGCAGG
>CAJLVH010000177.1 GCA_905210055.1 uncultured Enorma sp.
GTGCCCAAGACATCCTTATCGACGAGCGTTTCGGTTGGCTTGTTTTCCACGATTACATCGGAGTAGACGAGCTCTGTCGTCGCATCCTCGTAGGTGAGCGTGAATTCACGGGGTTCGGTATCGAGCACATGGCCTGCGGGTGCCTTCGTCTCGACGAGCGCGTAGGTCGCGCTGCCGCAGCCAAGCCAGAGCTCGTCTGTCTCCGCTACTCCTTCTGAATCGGTCGTGATGTGGTCGACGACCTCGCCGTCGACGGCGCGCACCACGCCATCCGGGCTCACGATATCGCCCACCGCGACCACGTCGAATTCCGCCCCCGCAAGCGAGCAGCCGCCATCATGCGCCGCCGGCGTTCCCATGCAGGTCTTTTGGATGCGCGCGATGCCCATCGCCTGCTCGTCTTCAACCTCGATCACGGCGAGCGGGGCTGCGTTCTCGAAGTCGTCGGATAGGGAGATGGACACCTCGCTGCCGAGAAGGTAGGGAGCTTCCGCGGCGACCTCGCGCACGGTATACGTTCCCGGCGCGAGGCGCTCGGGCAGCGTCACCGATCCATCGTCCGACGTGGTGAACGTATTCAGCTCGGAAGCATCCGGGTACCAACTCGTCATACTCACCGGTGCTCCGGTCGCATCGATGATTTGGAACGAGAACCCGGCGAGCGGGATGCGTGCGCCGCTCACCGCATCGACCTTCACGATCTCGAGACGCGTCGAGAGCTGCTCGTCGCACAGGGAATAGCGCAGCGTCGCGCCATCCGCCATCTGTTTCGCATCGATCTGCCATGGCTCTACGACATCGAGGCCGTCGGGTACCGTGGCGGGATCTTCACGTACCGTGTATCCGGCAGCGTCATAGGGGATGGCTCCCGAGACCCCCGCCGGCCGCGTGCCCTCCCCGAACCAAAGGGTTGGGTCGTCCGCCGTACTTGCGAAACCGTCTTTCCCGGTCGTGATTGTTCCCACCACGGAACCCGTGGTGTTCGAGATGATCTCGAAGCGCACGTTTGCGGCGGGCTCGCTGTGGCCGTCCGTCCCCTCCCAAGGGGTATCGGAACCAAGCGTCTTTGCGATCTCGAGATCGAAGGCGATGACGTCTTCTGCGAAATCATCAACGGGCTCAAGCTCGATGACGCCAGATGCGTCGAGATCTTCCGCGTGCGCGGTATAGGTATGGACGCAGGTATCGAGCTTGTATCCCTCGGGAGCCTTCGTTTCCGTGATGGTGGTCGTGCCGAGCGGAAGCCCGTCGATGCGCACGCGCCCCTGCTCGTCGGTGGCAGCCGTGTGCGCCACGCCGTTGGCATCGACGACGGTATACTCGGCTCCTTCGAATGAAGTTCCTGGCTGAGCGCTCTGTCCGGTCGCGGAATCGCGCTTCTGGATGGTTATGCTCACGGAACCCGGAGTATCGCTGAGCTCGACCTCTGCGGTGGCGCTCGACTCCAGGATTTCGAAATGCTGGTTTTCAGGGTTGAGCGCGAAGCCCTTCGGCGCCTTAATCTCTTTTGCATAGTAGCTACCAAAGGTGAGGTCACAGGTCGCATGCCCGTGTTCGTCGGTGGTGATCGTTGCCGCCAGCTTATCTGTGGTGGCATCGTAGATCTCGTACGTCGCGCCCGCGTAGGTGTATTCTTCGTTACCGGCGGTGAGAGAGGCGTCGGCGGAGACTTTCGTAAACGTCACCCGGGCAGATGGTGTCACGGGAATGATGACGAAGATGCTCTGTGCGTCGGGGTTGGTGAGGTTTCTTCGCAGCCACAGGGCTTCGTCCCACCACCCACTCTGCCCGGAATGTGCGAGCGCGTCTTGCGCCAGCTTCTGACACTTCGCGAGCTCGGAGGCGTCCTTGAGACGCCCGGTATCGCTGCCGTCCCAATTCTCGTACAGGTCGTAGAACTCATAGCCGTGGTACCAGATGGCATCGCCTTGGACGTACGCGCCGTTCACCAAATGCTTGGTGAATTCCCATGCAGCACGGAGCTGGTCTTCTCTGCCGGTGAACCCGTAGGTTGCCCGGCCGAGGGCCGAGGTGGGGGAATAGGCCGCCGCGTAGGCCATGGCGTGCGCATCGAAGGAAGACGTCACCATGGCGCTGCTCAGCGGCGGGTTGCCGGTGTCGTGCGTGTCGCTATAGGTGAAGCCCTCGACCGCGACTGCAGGACCGTAGGTATCGCCGATGGACGGCGCGTTGGAGTGAACCGATCCACAGACGCACCAGGTGCCATCGGAGAGGTCCCACCAGGTGATGGGAGATTTCAGGGCACCGGTTGCCGCATCACGCTTCTTCACGGTGACGTTGTTGGCAAACGATGGAGGCACGCTCACCGTCGCGTTCGCCGGTTGCGGGATGCTTGCGCAAAGCAAGATGAGCGCGACGACGCCCGGGAAAAGGCGTGCGAGGATCGGTGCGTGCACACGGCGTGCAAGGGAGGCGAGCAGAAGGCGTCTCGCTGACCCGCATGCAGAGGATGCGGCTGCAGATGTGCGGGGGAGCTGGGGAGCGCTTCGCGCCCTGCGAGCGCTGGTGTGGTTGATGAGTGTCTTCGGTCGCTTCGCGGCGCGGTGCCCTGCATTATTGTTACGAACCATGGGTTGCCTCCCTTGCATCGCCGGGAGCCGAGCATACCGCGTCCATCTGGCATGACCCTCGCAGCGGTCTTGCGGGAATCTTGTCAAAACCTTGTATCGGGCTGGCACCCGCGACGGGCGGCCTGATGCGAAGCGCCAGAGCGTGGGGATATGAAGTGACCAGCGGTTCTTTTTACAGGGAAACCACCACAAAGAGTCCATCGACGTCTTCGGTTCCCTGTTCATCGTGCTTCTAGGTCGG
Organism: uncultured Enorma sp.; assembly: GCA_905210055.1. Taxonomy (GTDB): domain Bacteria; phylum Actinomycetota; class Coriobacteriia; order Coriobacteriales; family Coriobacteriaceae; genus Enorma. The sequence goes on from CAJLVH010000177.1 coordinate 2,833, forward strand.
TGTACCGAAGTGCAGATTCCAGATGCACCCCATGCGATAAAAAATAATGGTTGACGCAGTCGTGCGGGCGGGGTATTATCTCCTGGTGCGATGGACCTGTAGCTCAGTTGGTTAGAGCGTCCGGCTGATAACCGGGAGGTCACAAGTTCGAATCTTGTCAGGTCCACCAACTCTTTCGCAATAAACACCCCAGCGAGAGCCGAGTCGCCGCTGGGGTGTTTATTCCTAAAGGGGGTATAGCTCAGCTGGGAGAGCGCGGGCTTTGCAAGCCTGAGGCCAGGGGTTCGAACCCCCTTACCTCCACCAGAGAACATCT
>CAJLVH010000178.1 GCA_905210055.1 uncultured Enorma sp.
CCAATTGGGACATCCCGTAGGCGATACAGCCTACAGCGTGCCGAAGATGCGGTCGCCGGCGTCGCCCAGACCGGGGACGATGTAGGCGCGCTCATTCAGTCCCTCGTCGATAGCACACACATAGATATGAACGTCTGAATCCGCCTCGAGCACGCGGACAAGACCCTCGGGCGCAGCCACGATCGAGAGCAGGCGGATATCCCGCGCCCCGTGATGACGCAGCTGCTTGAGCGCGTCGGCCGCGGAGCCGCCCGTGGCGAGCATGGGGTCGACGATGAGGCAGATGCGCTCCCCGATATCCTGGGGGAGCTTGCAGTAGTACTCGTGAGGCTCGTGCGTGACCTCGTCGCGGCTCATGCCGATATGCCCCACGCGCGCCGCCGGAACAAGCGAGAGCAAGCCATCGACCATGCCGAGGCCGGCGCGCAGAATGGGGATGATCGCGAGCTTCTTGCCGGCGACCTGCTTGCACGTGGTCTCGCAGATGGGCGTGGTCACACGGACGTCTTCGAGCGGCAAATCGCGCATGGCCTCGTAGCCCTCGAACATGGCAAGCTCGCTCACCAGATCGCGGAACTGCTTCGTGCCCGTGCGCTCATCGCGCAGAATCGAGAGCTTGTGCTGGACGAGCGGATGGTCGACGACCGTCACCCGCGCGACGTCATAGGCAACTGTCAACGTGCCCTCCTTATTCTTCGTCAACGGCCATGATCTTCGCGACGCGGCGTTCGTGGCGCCCGCCCTCGAAGTCGGTGGTGAGGAACGCTTTGACGATGGCCTCGTTGTCCTCGACGCTCACGAAACGCCCCGAGAGGCACACGACGTTGCCGTTGTTGTGCTGGCGGAAGAGCTCGGCGAACGGCACCGAGGTGATCGAGGAGGCGCGGACGCCCGGCACCTTGTCTGCCGTGAGCGCCATTCCGATACCCGTACCGCAGATGAGCACGCCGAAATCTGCCTCACCGGAGGCGACGGCATGCGCGACCTTCACCGCGTAGTCAGGGTAATCGACGGAGTCCCCGGTGTCCGGACCCAAATCGGCGACCTCGCAACCGAGCTCGCGCTCGATATAGCTCGCGAGAATACCTTTCTGATCGAATCCGCCGTGATCTGCTGCGATGGCAACGCGCATTGCTGCTCCCTCCAATGGGTGAATCATCCTCGATGCCATTCTAGCGCAGGGGAGAGCGAAGCGCCCTGGGATCAGGCGGGGCTTGGTGGGGTAATTTTACATGCCCCCGGTCCGCCCCACATCCGCCTGCCGATACCGCTACCTGCTGCGGGAGCGAGCAACGGCATCGTGCCAGCCAGCGAGCTCGCGAGCACGCGTCGCCTCGTCCATGGCAGGTTCGAAACGGCGCGCAAGGTCGTGATTCTGGCGAATCTCCTCGCGATCCTCCCAATAGCCCACGGCAAGTCCGGCGAGATACGCCGCGCCGAGCGCCGTCGTCTCAATCGCCTCTGTCTGATCGACGGGAATGTCGAGCAAGTCTGCCTGAAACTGCATGATGAACTCGTTGCGCGACGCGCCGCCATCAACCGAGAGGCTGTCGAGTGTGCATCCGGCATCCGCCTCCATGGCGCGCAGCACGTCGTAGCTTTGAAACGCCATGGACTCGCAGGCAGCGCGCACAAGCGTCGTACGGTCGGAGGCGCTCGTGAGCCCATAAATGAGCCCGCCGGCACCCGAATCCCACCACGGGGCACCGAGCCCGCTGAACGCGGGGACAAGATAGCAGCCGCCGTTGTCTGCCCTCGACTTCGAGATCTCTGCGGTCTCTGCCGCGCTCGAGATGATCTGCAACTTGTCGCGCAGCCACTGGATGACCGAACCCGCATGGAAGATCGAGCCCTCGAGCGCGTAGCTCACCGTCCCACCCTCGGCGATGCCCACGGTCGCGACAAGACCGTTTCTAGAATCGACCACCTCGTCGCCCGTGTTCATGAGCATGAAGCAGCCCGTGCCGTAGGTGTTCTTCGCCTCACCCGGCTCGAAGCAGCAGTGGCCGAACAGCGACGCCTGCTGGGCTCCCGCCACGCCCATGATGAGCGGCATATGCGTCATAATCTCGCCCGAGACGCGCCCGAACTCGCCCGAACTCCAGCGCACCTCCGGCAGCATGCACCGCGGGATGTCCATAAGGGCCAAGAGCTCGTCGTCCCATTCGAGCGTATGGATATTGAAGAGCATCGTGCGGCTCGCGTTGGTGTAATCCGTGGCGAAGACCATGCCGTCGGTGAGGTTGTAGATGAGCCAGGTATCGATGGTGCCGAACATGAGCTGTCCGGCTTCGGCGAGCTCACGCGCACCGCTCACGTTATCGAGGATCCAGGCGATCTTCGTCGCGGAGAAGTACGCGTCGGGCATGAGGCCGGTTTTGGCGCGGATCGTCTCGGCATGGCCGTCCTCGATGAGCCGCTCGGCGCGCGAGGCGGTGCGGCGGCATTGCCAACCGATGGCGTTGTAGATGGGCTGACCGCTATCGCGATCCCATACGACCGTCGTCTCGCGCTGGTTGGTGATGCCGATGGCGGCGATGCTGTCGGAATGGATCCCGCTCTTGAACTGCACCTCCATCATCACTGCGATCTGCGAGGCGAAGATCTCCATGGGATCTTGCTCGACCCAGCCGGGCCGGGGGTACATCGCCTTGATGGGACGCGACGCCTGGGCGACGATGCAACCGTATTCATCGACGATAATCGCGCGCACGGACGTCGTGCCACAGTCAAGCGCCATGACGTAGCGGCTCTTCGCATATGCGTACATCGAGTCGACGAGCTTCAGATCCTTGAGGTTCAGCGCCATGGTCTCCACCTACTGCCTATCTTGCATGCGCATGCGCGCCGTCTTGGCGACGCGCTGGATATCGTCTTCCGAAAGTGCCCCGTACCGTGCGACGACAACCTCGCCGGAGACGCACGACACGATGGTCGAGGCGTCCTGGCAGGGCGTCTCCCCCGCGTCGATCGCTACATCGACGCCCGCAAGCACCACCGGCTCTACCACGTCGAACGATGCCGGGGCTGGCATGCCGTGGGTGTTGGCGCTCGTCGGCGCAAGCGGGCAG
>CAJLVH010000179.1 GCA_905210055.1 uncultured Enorma sp.
CCCCATCCTCATCGGCATGGTGCTCGCGCTCGTGATGCCGGCTGCGGCGGGCGAATCGCTCCAGGCGGGCGTGAAGTTCACCTCGAAGAAGGTGCTCCAGTGGGCGGTCATCCTGCTGGGCTTCGGGCTCAACCTCGCGCAGATCGCTCGGGTGGGGCTCACGTCGCTGCCTATCATCGTTTCGACCATCGTCACGTCGCTCGTCGTGTCGTTCGTGCTTTGCCGCGCGCTCAACATCCCCGGCAAGATCTCGACGCTCATCGGCGTGGGATCGTCCATCTGCGGTGGTTCGGCCATCGCGGCGACGGCGCCTGTCATCGACGCAGACGATGAGGAGATTGCCCAGGCCATTAGCGTGATCTTCCTCTTCAACGTTATCGCGGCGCTCGTGTTCCCCGCGTTTGGTGGCGCGCTTGGCTTGACGAACGAGGGCTTCGGGCTCTTTGCCGGCACCGCGGTGAACGACACCTCATCCGTCACGGCTGCTGCGGCGGCATGGGATGGCATGCACCCCGGTGCGAACACGCTCGACTCTGCCACCATCGTGAAGCTCACGCGCACGCTCGCGATTATTCCCATCACGCTTGCGCTCGCGTTCTGGCAGGTGCGGCAGGCGAAGCGCGGCGCAGCGGGCGAGGGTGTGGCCGAGGCGTCGAACGAGGGCGCGCCTGCCGGGGAGAGCGCATCTGCCGGCACGTTCGAACTTAAGCACATCTTCCCGTTCTTCGTCATCTTCTTCGTGCTCGCAAGCGTCGTGACGACGGTCTTCGCGCTGCCCGCCGCCGTGACCGCGCCGGTGAAGGAGCTCAGCAAGTTCCTCATCATCATGGCGATGGCGGCGATCGGCTTCAACACGAACATCATGAAGCTCGTGCGTACGGGCGGCAAACCCATCCTCATGGGGCTCGCCTGCTGGGTCGCCATTGCGCTCGTAAGTCTTGGCATGCAGCACCTGCTCGGCATCTGGTAGCAGAAACCAACCGGTCGTTTGCCAAAGGGGACAGCCCTGCCAAAATCCCCCGTCCCTATTGGCAGGGCTGTCCCCTTCGGCAGAAAACGCTGCTCCATAGCGCATCTGCCGCGTCGGCGGAGCTTTGGTAGAATTGAAGACGGGCATTCAGGCCCAACACTTTGGGGACGGGGTCAAAAGTGTTGAATTCAACACTTTTGACCCCGTCCCCAAAGTGTCGAGTGCTGCAGGAATAAGAGGAGGCTGCGTGGCGGCTCAGGCGGTTATAGGGCTCTTGGCGCACGTCGATGCGGGCAAGACGACGCTCGCGGAGGCGATGCTGCACGCTTCGGGTGCCATCCGCGCTGCGGGGCGTGTGGACAAGGGCGCCTCGCATCTGGACACAGACTCAATGGAGCGGGCGCGTGGCATCACGATCTTCGCCTCGCAGGCCTCGCTCGACTGGGCGGGCGCGCACCTCATGCTCGTCGACGCGCCCGGACATGTCGATTTCTCCGCCGAAGCCGAACGCACGCTCCAGGCACTCGACTACGCGATTCTCGTGGTGGGCGCGAACGACGGCGTGCAGGGGCACACCGAAACGTTATGGGGTTTGCTCGAGCGCTATGCAGTGCCGACCTTTGTTTTCGTGAACAAGATGGATTTGGAGCATCCCGGCCACGACGTGCTCATGCGCGAGCTGCGCGAACGGCTTTCGACAGGCTGCGTGGACGGGGCGGCGCTCCTCGCGGGTTCTGAAGACGCGCTCGAAGAGGCGGCTGCGGCGGACGAGGCGGCGCTTGACGAGTACCTCGATTCCGGCACGCTTACTTCGACCACGCTTGCGCGCCTTGTGTCCGAGCGCTCCGTCGCTCCGTGCTTCTTTGGCACCGCGCTTCGCGAGGAGGGTGTGAAGGAGCTCCTCGATGGCGTTGCGCGCCTCATCGCCGAGCATGCGTGGCCGAAGGCATTTGCCGCCCGCGTGTACCGTGTGAGCAGGGGCGCGCGCGGGGAGCGGCTCGCGTGGCTCAAGGTCACGGGCGGTACGCTGCGGGCGAAGGCCCTGGTGGACGGCCGGGATCTGCGCGGGGAAGCGTGGACGGAGAAGGTCGACGAGGTGCGCCTCTACCAGGGGGCAAGCTTCGAGACGGTCGTCGAGGTTCCCGCGGGGCAGATATGCGCCGTGACCGGGCTTTCTCGTGCGGTGCCGGGGTGCGCGCTCGGCGCGGAGTCCGCTGGCGAGGAGCCGGTGCTCGCACCCGTCCTTTCGTATCAGGTGATTCCTTCCGAAGGCTTGGACGTCACCACGCTCGTCCGCGCGCTTCGCGAACTTGCAAGCGAAGACCCCTTGCTGGGCGTTGCCTGGCACGAGCAGCTGCAAGAGGTGCATGTGCAGCTTATGGGCGAGGTTCAGCAGGATGTGGTGCGCGAGCAGCTGCGCGAACGCTGCGGCATGGAGGTTTCCTTCGGTACGGGCGGCATCTTATACAAGGAGACGGTCGCGGCGTCCGTCGAGGGCGTGGGGCATTTTGAGCCGCTTCGGCATTATGCCGAGGTGCGGCTCATGCTCGAGCCCCTGCCGCGCGGTGCGGGCGTGGAGTTCGGCACGCGCTGCGCGGAGGATGACCTCGACCGCAATTGGCAGCGGCTCATCTTAACGAATGCCATGGAGCGCGACCATGCGGGCGTGCTTACCGGCGCTCCGCTTACCGATGTTCGGATAACGCTTCTTGCTGGTCGCGCGCACCTGAAGCACACCGAGGGTGGGGATTTCCGCCAGGCGACGTATCGAGCGATTCGGCAGGCGCTCATGTGCGCCCGTGAGCGCGGGGATTGCATGCTTTTGGAGCCGTGGTACCGGTTTCGCCTTACTGTTCCTGCAGAATGCGTGGGGCGCGCCCTCGCCGACCTTTCGCGGATGTCAGCGGAGTTCGCGCCTCCCGAGGCGACGGGCGAGATGGTGCATATCGAGGGTGCGGTGCCGGCTTCCGAGGTTGGCGAGTACGCGCTCGAGGTCGCGCGCTTCACGGGCGGGCGCGGCCAGCTCTCGCTTGCGTTCTCTGGATACCGCGCGTGTCATGATGCGGAGGCGGTCGTTGCGGCAGCAGATTACGACCCC
>CAJLVH010000180.1 GCA_905210055.1 uncultured Enorma sp.
GGGCAGGAAGCGGGTCCCCAGGCCCGCGGCGGGGATGATGGCCTTCATGGGGCTCCTTTCGGATAATCACAACTTTGAGGCGACACGACCTTGCATCGCCGCCAGTTCGATATCGTAGCAGTTGAGCAGCGCAAGATGATGGACAGCGTCTGAATTCATAGGAGCTGTGATTTAAGCTGATTTTTTCGAAAGGCGATACCCTCCCTGCGCCGCAGCAATTGCCCCACTGAGCAATCAGACGCGATCGGCCTTGATCGCAGGCATACAGCCAGCCCCTTCAATGAGATCCAAGACGCGCAGCAACGCCTGTTGCTGGCTATTCAACATGCGGCCGCCTCCCTAGTGCGCGCTCGATCTGTCTGCATGCTTGCTCTTGTTCCTTGAGTGCAGCAAGGGGCTCTTTACGCCGTGTCACTTGCCGTTTGATCAACTCGACATCTTTAGCCGGGATGTACCTAGACCTGGCCTTATTACCTTCTCGATAATTGAGGTAATAATAGTCACGATCACCGATTTTTCGGACGCGAACGCTCCCCTTTGGAAGATTGTCGAGCTCCCGCCGTATCGCATGACCTACTCGGATGGAACGCTCGAGTTCTTCCTCAAGGACTTCTTCCAAAACAGACATCCCGCCTCTTTAGGATTACCCTACAAAGTAACGAAATTCGTAAATTTGTAGGGTACATTTACCATATCCGTAAATGCAGAGCGATGCGTTGCCTCACTCTCGCAGAATACAGTTTCACCCATCGAATATTGAGACCTCTGCGTCGTTGCTCATCTATCGCGTGATTGAGCAGCAAAGACTTGGTTTTTGATTATATGGCAGACACTTGTATCCGCCACGCCTCACCAATAAAGCGACAATTCACGGTCGCTGCGATCTCTTCCTCAATTCTCTCAAAATCACCCCTTGCGCTTGGTGGGGTTGTACCGTAATATATCTACCTGCGCACGGCTTAGGCCGTGGGCGTTGCCACTGGGATGTCGTCTAATGGCAGGACAGCGGATTCTGGTTCCGTCAATGGGGGTTCGACTCCCTCCATCCCAGCCATAATGGCCCGTTCGTCTAGCGGTTTAGGACGCCGCCCTCTCAAGGCGGAGATCACCAGTTCGAATCTGGTACGGGCTACCAAAACTTCTTCCCAGATTCCTTTGGGGTCTGGGATTTTTCTTTAGTGAAAGAAGCGCAAGACCTCAATCGGGCTGCCACCGCGTTGACTCGTTGGTTCCGGGGCGACCCTCCCCTCTCGACCCAGATCGCATATGCAAGGAATCCTAGGTTCCAAGTTGTGCCAGGCATTGACCCAGGCTACAAGGCTTAGCAAGGCTTGGCGTATTTGCAAAAAAGGCGCGCACCGCGGGAACTACCCAGCGATGCGCGCCGCAACAGTAACGCAATGATGTGCTGCGCCTGCTACTCCTCGTTGGCGTCGTCGTCCTCGTTCTTCTTGAGGCCGCGCTTGCCAGCGTAGACGAAGGTCGCGCCGAAACACGCCGCGCTCGCACTCGCGAAGCACGTGAACATGATGAGGTCGGACGTCTGCGGCATCACGCCGTTCGGATGCGCGCCCGCTTCATCGTTGTCTACGGCACCGTTCTCGCTTGAACCCCCATTGGCCTTCTTAGCCTGTTCCGCCTGCTTCTGTGAGTCGGAGGTCTTGTCACCGGGCTTCTCCTCGCCCTCCTTATTGGCGCTAGTCCCAGAAGTGGACGCGTCCTTTTCCTCGTCCGTCGAAGTCGAGGTCGAGCTGCTCGTCGAGTCATCGGTGGCAGCGTCGCGATCCCCGTCGTCCGAGCTCGTCGCGTCGTCAGTCGCCGTCGTGCCGTCGCTCGGCGCGTTGTTCGGCTTGCTCGTCGAGGTGCCACCGCTTACCGCATTCGAAGGCGGCACGGGGTTCGGATCGCTCGGCACGGGCGACGTACCACTCGAAGAATCGTCCGACGTATCGGAGGAGTCGGTATCGGTTGCATCGTCCCCCGTATTCTCGGACGTATCCTCACTAGGAGCATCACCGTTAGAACCGGCGTTCTCATTACCCGTCGAATCATCCGCATCGGAAGCGCCGGTATCGGAGCCCTGGTCGCCAGCATCAGACGAATCGCCCTGGTTGGCACCGGAACCCTGCTCGCCTGTATCGCCCGGGGTCTCCGGCGCGGGCTTCTCCTCCTCGGCAGCGGCCGCCTCGTCCTCGGCGATGTACGCCAAGCAGTCCGCGAGCTCGCTGCGATACCGGTTCTTCCAACCCGCATAGTATTCCGTCTGCGAGCTGTACTTCTCGATATGGTCGGTAATCTGCTGCGAGAGCGCCGTCACGAACTCGCGGTCTGTCATGTCGTTGGAGAGGTTCGCGCCGAGCAGGACGTTACGCACGCCGCCCGTACCCCACATGTTCGACAGACCCCAGACCATGCCCTTCACGCAGTCCGCGCGACCGGAGATATCGATTCCCTGGGACTTGAGCCAGTTCTCCGTGGGCACGTAATAGCTGTTGTACGCATAGGAATCCTGCAACGCGGAGAACTCAGCCGGATCCGCGTCGTACGCAGCGTACCAAGCATCCTGCACCAACTGACCGAGCTCGGTGAGCTTGCCGGTCTTCGTGTCGTACATCGACACCGACGAACTCGAAACCTCGCTTCTGCGCGCGAGCACATCCTTGAACATGCTGTACTTGGTCGGGTTGTAGTTGTAAACCGCGGTAAGGAAGCTGATGAGCGAATACCGGCGGTCGAACTGGTAATAGCCAAGCGCGTTGTAGCCGTCGCCATAGCCGAAACCCTGGCGGTAGTTAGCGTGGCTCTCGTATTTGGTGAAGTACTTCATCTCGGCGGAAACGTCGACCGGCGAGAGGCTCGACGCGCGCGACGAGGCGACGGTGCGCGCCGCGGCGGCGGGTGCCTCCTCGTAAAAGTCCGCCTTGTCATAATCGGCGGGCTCGGGCAGCGTGCCCTCGGCTTCTGTCACGGTCTCCTCGTCCGTGGATTCGACCATCGTGCCTTCAGCTTCCACGGTCGTCTCCCCCGCGGGCTCGGCATAGACGG
>CAJLVH010000181.1 GCA_905210055.1 uncultured Enorma sp.
CCGTCGCCTGCGTGCGCGACGTGCTGCGCCGGCCGCTTGTGGAACTCATGCAGGCCGAGCGCGCGCCGGAGCGCCTGGTGGGCGCCACGCGCGCCGCATCCCGCTGGCAGCTCGTGCTTGCGGCGCCGCTTCTCGCCGTGGTGTGGGGGTGCTGCGTGCTGCAGCCCATCTACTTCATCGCGTTCATCATTCCCATGGGGTTCGCCGCGTTCGGGGCGACGCTTCTCGTGATGCGTGCGTTCGCATGGCGTTGGGGCGAGCGCGAGCGCCGAAACGAGCGGCGTTACTGGAACGGGCTTCGGCTCTTCACCGTGCGACAGGTGGGCGCACGCATCTCAAGCACCTCGGCCGCGCTCTCCTGCGTGTGCGTGCTCATCGCGGCGGCCGTGTGCATGATGTGCGCGGGCTTCGTCTTCAGTGTGGGGCTGCGCGGCTCCGTTGAGCTTGCGGACTCCGCGAACGCGCTTGCGCCCATCGGCTACGTGGGCATCTTCTACGGCGCGGCGTTCCTCGTTACCGCGGCGGCGATTTTGGCGCTGCAACAGCTTTCCGGGGCGGCGGATGCGCGGCGAGCCTACGTGGTGCTGCGCGAGCTCGGCTGCGACCGCGCAATGGCGGCCTCGTCGCTGCGCCATCAGGTAGGGCTCTGCTTCGGCACGCCGCTCGCGTTCGCGCTCGTCCACGACGTATTCGGCCTCATGCTCGTGGGCTTTCTCTCGTTCGTGTTCGGTAGTGCCTCGTTCGTGCTCATCGTGGCCGATGTCCTCGGCTTCACGCTCGTGCTCATGACGGCCTACGCCTGGCTCACGTGTCGCGCCTGCGAGCGTCTGCTGCTGGGATAGCCTTGTGGGACTTTGGCACCGGGTCTCTGAGTCCCATTGTGGGACTCAGAGACCCGGTGCCAAAGTCCCACGTTCACGGGGAGCCGTGTCGAAAAACCCCTGGGGTACTTTTACGTAAGCGCACGGTAAGGCATGCCACGGACGCGATTTTCATCCAAAACGGCAAGGTGGCGCGCCGCCCGCGAGCGCACGCTGCGCAATTTTCACGCTTGGCACCAGTGAAACTTTATTTTCACCTTACGGGCGGATGACCGGAACCTGCAGGTCAGCGCCATACGATTCTTCCTGTCGACCAACGCCCAGCGGCAAGGTCGGCACCCAACACCGCGACGCGCGCAACGGCCGTCGCCCGCCGCGGAACCCCGACCGCGTGCCCTGCACGCCAAGAGAGAGGAATCGCATGTCGTCAACGTCTACGACCGCGCAGTCCCACAAGCTGATGATCTTCGTCCTCAGCATGTCGCTGTACGGCCTCGCCACGCTCGTTTCCGAGCTCATCCCCTCCGTCCAGGTGGGTATCGTCGAATTCTCCGTCGAGTTCTTCCTGTTCATCCCGCTTACGCTTGCCATGCTCTTCGATCCGCTGTCCGTCGCCCTCGGCGCCGCTACCGGCGAGCTCGTGTTCTCCGAAATCATGCTCGGCCAGTTCGGCGGCCTCGGTGAGCTCGAGAAGTTCCTCACCGTCACCATCGCCATCTACATCGCTGGCACCATCGTTAAAGATCCGCGCAACATGAAGATGGTGGCGCTCGCCGCCTTTGGCTGCACCGCGCTCCAGCTTGCCATGAGCGCCGGCGTGGACATCTGCAAGGTCGTCTTCGCCGTCGAGGAGTTCGAGGCCGTCGAGGGTCTCCCCGAGTCCGTCTTCTTCACCGAGGGCTTTGCCTTCGTGAACGACCTCCTGTTCTCGGGCATCCTGTTCTGCCTGCTGCCCACGATGTTCCTCGTCCCGCGCCTTTACGGCAAGATTGAGCCGCTGCTGGGCATGAAGCCCCGCTCCGCCGAGAATGCGCCCGAGGCTCCCTCTGCCAAGCTCGTGCTCGGTGCCGTGGTGTGCTTCGTCGTGGCCGTCGCGGTGGCGTGCCTTTCCGAGGCCGGCTTCTCGCTTATCGAGTGGGAGGCTGAATGGGCGGAGAGCATGACCGCCGTCTATGCCGGCCTGAGCATCGCTGCGGTCGTCGTCGCCATCGCCGGATACTGCATGCATCGCAACGCCGTTCTGAGCCGCGCATAAGCGCCTGAGGGGTAAGGGTAATGTCGATCATCTCGATCAAAGACCTCACGTTCACCTACCCCGGAGCCGCAACCGCCACCCTCCGCAACCTCAACCTCGAGGTCGCGGAGGGTGACTTTCTTGCGATCATGGGTGCGAACGGCTGCGGAAAGTCCACGCTCTGCAAGGCGATGAACGGACTCATCCCGCAGTTCATCGTAGGTGACATGACGGGTTCGCTCAAGGTCTCCGGCCTCGAGGCCGCCGAGACCCCCATCGGCGAGCTTGCGCAGCATGTGGGGTATGTGTACCAGGATTTCGAGAACCAGCTCGTGCGCCCGACGGTTCTCGACGAGGCATCGTTCGCGAGCCTCAACTACGCGCAGCCCGATTACCTCGAGCGTGGCCTTGCCGCCCTCGAGCTTTGTGGGCTTGCAGACAAGGCGCAGGATTACGTGTGGGCGCTCTCGGGCGGCCAAAAGCACCTTTTGGCGCTTGCCGGCGCGCTCGCGCTCGAGCCCGAGGTCATCATCTTGGACGAGCCTATAGCCCAGCTCGACCCGTATCACGCGCGGCAGACGTACGAGGTGCTGCGCGAGCTCAACGAGCGCCACGGGAAGACGATCATCGTGATCGAGCACCACACGGATTTCATCGCAGATTACTGCAAGCACGCGGTTCTTATGGCGAACGGCGCGGTCTCGTGGATGCTCCCTGCCCGCGAGGCGCTCCGCCAGCTCGACGACCTTGCGGCGAGCGATATCTTCCCGCCGCAGATCGCCACCGCCGCGCGCGAGCTCAAAGATACCGGCGTGCTTTCGCGCGACGTGGAGCTGCCCACGACGGTGGAGGAGGGGAAGCGCGCGTTTGCC
>CAJLVH010000182.1 GCA_905210055.1 uncultured Enorma sp.
TGACGAAGCGCCGCGCCTCCACGAGCTCGTGGGTGCCTATGCCGCCGCCAAGAAGCTCGACTACCTCGTGTGCGTCGGTGGTGAGGACGCCCAGCACATGGCGCGGGCGGCCCTTCTCATGGGGCTCTCGGACGATGCCGTGCTCGTGCTCGAAGACACCGACGAGGCGATCGCGCGTCTTGCCGGCATCTTCGCACAGGACAACGTGGTGCTCGTGAAGGGCTCGCGCTTCGTTGGGCTCGATCGTCTCGTCGAGGAGGTCTGCTAGATGCTTGGCAATCCTTCATACCCCACATACCAGGCATTTCTCGCACTCGGTATTGCAGCGGTCATCGCGCTCGCGCTCATGCCGCTGTGGATTCGCATTCTCAAGTTCGAGGGCATCGGCCAGCAGGTGCGCGCCGACGGTCCGGAACGTCACCTGGTCAAGCAGGGTACGCCTACCATGGGCGGCGTGATCATTTTGATCTCTGTCGTCGTCACGTGCCTGCTTATGGGCAAGCTCACCACCGAGCTCGTCCTTGTGCTCTTGGCGACGGTCGCCACGGGGCTCCTCGGCCTCATCGACGACGCGACCTCGGTGACGCACGGGCGCTCGCTCGGCCTCACGCCGCACGCGAAGATGATCGGCCTCACGCTCATCTGCGTACTGTTCTGCCTGTTTTCCGTGAACTGGTGCGGCGTGGAGCCCATCGTGCGCTTCCCCGGTGGCTTCGTGATCGACCTCGGTGTGCTCACTACCACGTTTGACCTCGGTGGCCAGGCGTTCTCGATCCCGTGGCTCTACGTGGCGTTCACATGGCTTCTCATTGCAGGACTTTCGAACGCTGTGAACCTCACAGACGGCCTCGACGGTCTTGCGGGCGGCACCTCAATGATCGCCCTGCTCATCATGGCCGCCGTCACGTTTTTGTGCAACGACCCGAACCTCACGGTCTTCTGCACGTCGTGCGCGGGCGCGTGCCTGGGCTTTCTGTGGTTCAACTGCTACCCGGCGAGCATCTTCATGGGCGACACCGGCTCGCTCGCCCTCGGTGCCGCGCTCGCGGCAGTGGCCGTCATGACGAACACCGAGGTTGTTTCGCTTATCGTGGGCGGCCTTTTCATCATCGAGGCGCTTTCCGTCATGATCCAGGTCGTGAGCTTCAAGGCTACGGGCAAGCGCGTCTTCCTCATGGCGCCCATCCATCATCACTTCGAGAAGATGGGTTGGGCGGAGACGAAGGTCGTCATTCGGTTCTGGATCGTATCCGCGGCGTTCGGCGCGCTCGGCCTCGCCCTCTTCTTCCAGTTGGGCTAGCGAGGTGCGCAGATGAGTGTTGAGATAGGCGGCAAGCGTTTGGACGAGGGGATCGACCTTTTGGTGCTGGGGCTCGGGGCTACGGGACTCGCCCTTGCCCGCTGGGCGACCCTGCACCTGGACGGGCTCGTGAAGAGCGTGACGATATACCCTGGCTCCAAGATCAAACCCTGTGCGCAGACGCGCTCGCTCGAGGCGATGGGCGCTACCTGCGTGCTCGGCACGGAAAAGGTCGAGGGCAGCTATGACGTCTGTGTTGCGAGCCCCGGCATCTCGGAGTTCAGCGTGTTTTTCGCGAGCGGGCGCGCGCATGCAAGCGAGATCATGGGCGAGCCGGAGTTTGCCTTTCGCCTTTCGCCCGAGCGCTGGATCGCCGTCACGGGAACGAACGGCAAGACCACGACGACGTCGCTCATCAACCATCTTCTGAATGAATCGGGACTGGCCTGCCGCGCGGTGGGAAACATCGGCGTGGCGCCCATCACCGCTATCGATACGCGTGCAAAGGGCTCGTGGTTCGCCGCTGAGCTCTCGAGCTATCAGCTTGCGACGACAAGCGAGCTGCATCCACACGTTTCCGTGTTGCTGAACATCACGCCCGACCACCTTGCCTGGCATCGCACGCATGAGGCGTATGCGGCTGCGAAGCGTCGAATCTTTGCAAACCAGGGCGCAGGCGACCTTGCCGTCGTCTGCGTCGAGGATGCGGGCTCCGCCGCGGCGCTGCCCGAGGCGCGCGCGACGGGCGCGGAGGTCTGCGAGCTCGCGCATGAGGATAGCGGGGCGGCGAGCGCGGCGTTCGTTCGAGATGGCGTGCTCACCTGTCGTTTGCGCGGAGCCGAACACCGTTTGTGCGCGGCCACCGAACTTGCCATCTCCGGCGCGCACAACGAGCTCAACGCGCTCGCCGCTGCGGCGGCTGCCCTGTGGGTGGGCGCGGAGTCGGCAGGCGTGGCGCACGCCCTCACGACGTTTCAGCCCCTCGAGCATCGCATCGAGCCTGTGCGGACGGTCGACGGCGTGCGCTATGTGAATGACTCGAAAGCCACGAACACCGATGCTGTGGAGAAGGCGCTCACCGCCTTTCCGAACGATTCCGTGGTGCTCCTACTGGGCGGCACGGACAAAGGCACCGAGCTTTCCGGCTTCGCGGAGCGCGTTTCAGCATCGTGCGTCCGCGCTATCGTATGCTTCGGTGAGGCTCGCGATCGCTTCCTCGCGGCGTTTGCCGAACCTACTCGCCGGGAGGGCGTCGAACTTGCGGAGGCGGAGCATCTCGCCGATGCCGTCGAGGTCGCCCGTGCGCTCGCGCACACGGACGACGTGGTGCTGCTTTCGCCCGCGTGTTCTTCATTCGACGAGTTTTCGGGCTTTGAAGAACGCGGCGACCGCTTCAAGGAGCTCGTGGCGGATCTGAGCCGCAAGAGCGGTGGCAGCAGGTGATGCTCATGGCGACACCCACGAAGCGGGAAGATACCAAGAAAGGCCGCATGAACGAGGCGAAGGCGGCACGCGCGAAGTCGAGTGCTTCGGGAACACGCGAGGACGGCGCGTCTGGGCGTGATCGCGCCGCCGGGCGCTCGTCCGCGGCGTCGCGCGGTCGAGGCCGGCGCGCGGCGGGGG
>CAJLVH010000183.1 GCA_905210055.1 uncultured Enorma sp.
GGCGCTGGCGAGGCCTGCGGAGCGCAGCGTGTCGATCGACGCACGAATGGCGGTGCGTCGCACGTTGATCGCAGGCACCGCGGGATCGTCGGGATCGGCGAGCAGACTTTTGATTTGTGTCGAGGTGAGGCGCGTGTGCGCGTCGGTGCGATCCATGAGCAGCTTGAGAATGAGGAGCGTTCTCACGCAGCTCGGTATGGCGTTGCCGCGGATGGCAGGAGGCTCGATTGGTGTAGCCCCCGTGGCGGGGGCGCCTTCTTCATTCGGCTTCGTGCAGACTGGCGGCAGTGCGGCGATAACTTCGTTCACGCTCGTATCCCTTCGCGATAAGATGGGTGAACGTGAGCCTATGCGAGCGGGGAGCAAGCGGCGAAATCTCCCGCCGAACGGCGCGTCTCGCTCGGCGGACGGCGGGCGAAACGTTCAACATGGTTGCGAACCTTGCCAAAACCTTGCAAAACGAGGTGAAACGAGGATTGTCGCAACAACGGATCCAGGCTCTCGAAGGATGCTTGTTCGGCACCCATACAACAAGGCAGGCGACTCGCCGCGGTGCGCCAAATCATCTTGGAGCGTATATGCGAGCGCCCTGCTCAACAACGGAAGCCCCTTGCGAGCGCCCCGCCTCAACAAGAGGGGCGCCCTTTCCAGATGCCAGCGATCGACCAAAAAGCGCCCCCGCATAGCCCGAAGGTCATGCGGGGGCGCTTGAAGGACGAGGTTCGGTGCCTGGAAAGGGCGCTTAGGTCGAGAAGAGTTAAAAGTCGGCATTTCCGACGGTCCGCGGATGCGGGATGACGTCGCGGATGTTGCCCACGCCGGTGAGGTACATCACGAGGCGCTCGAAGCCCAGGCCGAAGCCCGCGTGCTGGCAGGTGCCATAGCGGCGCAGGTCGAGGTAGTACTTGTACTGGCTCGCATCCATGCCGAGCTCGGCGATGCGGCGCTCGAGCACATCGAGGCGCTCCTCGCGCTGGCTGCCGCCGATGATCTCGCCGATGCCCGGTACCAGGCAGTCTGCCGCGGCGACGGTCTTGCCGTCGTCGTTCAGGCGCATGTAGAACGCCTTGATTTCGGCGGGGTAGTCCGTGACAAACGTCGGGCGCTTGAAGTGCTGCTCGGTGAGGAAGCGCTCGTGCTCCGTCTGCAGGTCGATGCCCCAACTCACGGGGTAGTCGAACTTCTGGCCGGCGGCGACCGCCTGCTCCAGGATTTCAATCGCCTCGGTGTAGGTCACGCGGGCGAAGTCAGAGCTCGCCACGTGCTCGAGGCGCTCGATGAGGCCCTTGTCGACGAACTTGTTCAGCATGGTGAGCTCGTCCGCGCAGCGCGCCTGCACGTCGCGGATCACATACTTCAGCATGTCCTCGGCAAGGTTCATGTCGTCCTCGAGGTCTGCGAAGGCGATCTCGGGCTCGATCATCCAGAACTCGGCGGCGTGACGCGTGGTGTTTGAGTTCTCCGCGCGAAACGTTGGGCCGAAGGTGTAGACGTCGCCGAAGGCCATGGCGAAGTTCTCGGCGTTGAGCTGGCCGGAGACGGTGAGCGATGCCGGCTTGCCGAAGAAGTCCTGGCTCCAGTCCACCTCGCCGGCGGTGAGCGCGCCGTTGGACGCGGCAGCCTGCTCCTCGGTCACGCGCGGCGCGGTTGCGGGGTCGAAGGTCGTCACGCGGAACATCTCGCCCGCGCCCTCGCAGTCCGAGGTCGTGATGATAGGCGTGTTCACGTACACGAAGCCGCGCTCCTGGAAGAAGCGGTGGATGGCCGCGGCCGCGACGCTGCGCACGCGGAAGACGGCGCGGAAGAGGTTCGTGCGTGGGCGCAGATGTTGTTGCGTGCGCAGGAACTCGACGGTGGCGCGCTTTTTCTGCAGCGGGTAGTCCGGCGCGGAGGCGCCCACGACCTCGATTGTCTCGGCGGTGAGTTCGAAGGGCTGCGGCGCGTCGGGCGTGAGCTTGAGCTCGCCCATGGCGACGATGGCGGCGGAGACGTTTTGATGCGCGACGTCGTCGTAGTTGGCGAGCGTCTCGCGGTTCATGACGATCTGCAGGTCGCGGAAGCAGCTGCCGTCGTTCACGGTGACGAAGCCGAAGTTCTTCATATCGCGGACGGACTTGATCCAGCCGGCTACGGTGACGCTCTGCCCGCCGAGCTCCTCGGCCTGGGCGTAGAGCTGGGCGATCTTGGTGCGGTTCATACGACGCTCCCTCGATTTCTTCTGTGCACATGCAACCCCTTATGATAGCAGGCGCGCGGCGCGGCGTGCTCGAGGGCGCGGGGATGGCACCCGCCGGTCAACCTTTCAAAACCGTAAGCCGCGCGTAAGGCAAATCGATGGCACGCGCTGCCCGTGCGTGAGAACCTGAATCCAGGGATCAGATTCTCACGCGGGAGGTTGGGATGTATCTCAAGCTGGCGATGGGCAACGTGCGGCGGAGCGTGCGCGACTACTCGGTGTACTTCGCGACGCTCGCGCTCGCGGCGTGCCTGCTCTATTCGTTCATCGCGTCGGGCGACTACTTGCTCGCGCTCGACCTCACTGCCGAGCAGCGGAGCGTCTACGGGCGGATTGGGAGCGTGCTCGAGGCGTTCTCGATCTTCGTCGTGATCGTGTTCATCTTTCTTGTGGCGTACGCGAACCGCTTCATCGTGCGGCGCCGCAAGCGCGAGTTCGGGCTCTATGCGCTCGTGGGCATGGGGCGCGGGAGCATTGCCGCCGTGCTCGCGCTCGAGGGCGGCCTCGTAGGGGCTGCGGCGCTCGTGGTGGGCATCGCGCTCGGCGTCGTGCTCTCGCCGGCGTTCGGCGCTGTCGCCGCCTTCGTGTTCGATGCGCCGTGGACGCCGCACGTGGCGTTCTTACCCGGTGCCGCCGCGTGGACGACGGGCTCGTTCGCGGCTATCGCGGGGCTCGGCGCCGTC
>CAJLVH010000184.1 GCA_905210055.1 uncultured Enorma sp.
CACCGCGTCCGCGAACCAGTCGCCCCTTGTGTCGCGCGCGGCGCGCTTGCGGTAGATGAGCGCCTTGTCGCCCGATCCCAACTCGTTCAGTCGCCGCTTCGCCGCGAACCGAGCGCCGTCTGCATCGCGCAGCACCTCCACACCCGGAAGCTCGAGCTCGTCGACGAGCGCCTCGAACTCGCCATCAGGGTCGTCCCACACAACCACCATGGGCTCGCCATGCCGCTGGGGAGCCTCGAACAGCCCTTTCAGCCTCTCCTGGATACCCGCTGTTTTCATATGCGTCGCTACCCTATTCTTAACCGCGTTGCCCTTGCCTATCGAATCTTTGCAAGAACGTCTTGCAACTTGGCGTAGTTCACCTTCACACCGTCGTCCAGATCGAGCGCGATCATCTGATCCGCCAGGTGATGCAAGCGCTCCTCGAACCCCTGGAGCTCACGCGCCTGCTCGTCGAGCACCTTGAGCTCGCGCCCGATGCGCGCACGCTGGCCGCCGGAAGCAGCCCCCTCCTCTTCGCGCAGACGCGCCACCTGCGAGCGCAAGCGCTCCTGCTGCAGGTGCACGTAATCCGTGCGCACGCGCGCCAAGAGGTCCGGCGTGTAGCGATGCGTGTAGATGAGCGCCTTGAACGCGTCCTTCTTGCCGGAGTCGATGAGCCAGTAGATGGGACGCTTCTTGTAGGTCTTGCAGTGGTCTGCGAAGAAATCCTTTAGGAAGTATGTGCGGATCACCTGACGCGGGGTGCCCGTGATGCCCTTCGGCAGCTTCTTGCCCTCTGCCGCCGCGCGTGCCGCCACATCTGCATAGAGCCCGTCCGCAAGGTAGGCGAGGTTCTCTTCGAGCGTGTCCTCGCCATATGCTGCGCGGATGAACTCCACCAGCTTGGAGACGATGTCGTCTGGGAAATACTCGTCGTCCATGACGGGCAGGATCCCGTCGGCGTCGGGCACGAACGTGACATGCTCGGGGTCGGGCATCTTAGCGAGGTATTCGTTCACGGTGTCGCCCTGGTTGGCGAGCACCAAGCCGTCCACGTCGAGCGAATAGCGGCCGAACATGCAGCCCACGGCGTAGCTCACGAGCGAGCGCATCTCGTCTTGGCGCGTGCGCACGTAGCGGTTACCGGTAAAGGACTCCGGCACGTCCTCCGCCGTGTCGAAGATCCGCGCGACCGAGACGTACTTGTCTTCGACCTCGATGGGTACCTCGCCCACCATGTTGTAGATCTCCGCGAAAATGCGGTTGAGCTCCTCCTCGTTGGCCTTGAGCTGGTCGAAGCGCGCGTTGACCTCCGCCTTGTGTGCTTCGTACTTGTCTCTGATGAGTGTTGCCATGGGTTCTCCTAGCAGTTTGTTTTTGCGCTTTGATCTGAAAGATCAACACTCGGCTGTTCGCGTACATTGAGCAAGTTCGGGCAGTCTTGGGCGCCGATTACGGGCTCATCAACATCACCCAAGAAGGCGTCCGCATCAAAATTGCGCGTCCTGAAGAACACGATGTCGAACGAATCTTCTGACATGAGAAATTGGTCACGAATATCCCAGATCAGTCGTGCCACGAGGCT
The DNA here is from genome assembly GCA_905210055.1 of uncultured Enorma sp. Taxonomy (GTDB): domain Bacteria; phylum Actinomycetota; class Coriobacteriia; order Coriobacteriales; family Coriobacteriaceae; genus Enorma. The sequence continues at coordinate 1,568 of CAJLVH010000184.1, forward strand.
GAAGAACTGCGGTATACCTTTCTCAAGTCGTGGGTCGAAATAAACCTGATAGCAGTTTTCTGTGCCCCTCCAAGAGAATGCGCCAAGACATCCGATGAGGTAGCAGAGTGTGATGCCGGTAAGGTCGCCTTCGGGAAGCGCCTGCTCGATTCCGCTCGCAATTCTACTGCGTGGAACAAACAGCAGTTCGTCCTTCTCGATTTCTGTTAGCACAACCCCGAAGGTATTGCCCGTTTCGTTCATCAAGGTGTTGAGTGCATCATCGCTGAGGTTTTCAGCTTGGGAAGCGTTAACGTTGACGTTGGTAATCGTATGGTGCCTGCCGTCCCACGCAATGTCTTCCGAATCGAAGAAGAACGTTCTTTGAGCCAAAAGGTTACATATTACCGTGGGCGAATCGTACTGATCGGGGGTGATTTGACCCGCAAGAATCTTTCGAGCGCGCGCGCTCATTGAAGACTGTTGTTCAGCAGGCTCGAGCCTTCCTTCGAGCTCCTCTGCTTGGTCGTCGTCCTCGGTCACAACGTGACTTTGAAGCTCTGAATCACTCTGGCTCGCGAAGTGGTTGATAGCGTCCCGAATGATTCCGCTTACATCAACTTCAATCACTGTTTCGTTTTTCTTTTCTGTGCCGTATTCGTCGAAGCCAAGCAAAACAAGGGCATGCGAAATCCTCTCAAGTAGTCCTCGCTGCCTCGGTGAGGGAACGCACAGCTTTTCGAGCTCTTCGGCGGAGAGGGCGGAGTCGTAGAACATATCGCTGGAGATAATAAACTTGTCGCCGATTTCTTCCAGCATGCTTTTGCAGGTAAATCGGTTGAAAATCTCTTTCGAACGGTCGACGCGCGCCCATTCTTCTATAACATCGATGAGGCGAACGGCGATGGGAACGCAGGCGTCAAAAAACTGCGACAGAGCGATTATCCCAGAGATGTTCCGCGCCCGACTTCCCGCCGCGGGATTGAGAGCCTCGCAGAAACGCGCTCCGGCGCCCAAGACCGAATTCCTTAAGTTAGCTAGTTGATCCATTACGGGCATGAAGACTTCACGATACGCAAATGAAAAGTCATTCGAGCGGGCAAGGAATCTCTCCTCCAGCTGATCGAGACAGGTTGGCACCGTGGATCCGCTAGCCTCTACCGTACGCGCCAAATTGCCGACAAAGGTTCGAGCCTGCTCGTACGTAACGTCTCCTGGGTCATAGAACGTGACGCGGGCGTAATCCTGCCCGATGAGCGAGTAGGGGTAGATGTAAAACTCCGAGCACTCCTCATCGGCAGTTGGCACCCGTACGACGGCGCAGCGGCA
>CAJLVH010000185.1 GCA_905210055.1 uncultured Enorma sp.
CTCCGCTCCGGTTTTCTCGCTCGAGCAGGCGCTGTACGCGGCGCTCGCCATGGTGCTCATGGGTTACGTGGTGGATATCGTGGTCGATGGCGGCAACCGCCAGCGCGCTGCGTTCATCGTGTCCGACGCATGGGAGGACATCAAGCAGGGCATCTTCGACGAGCTCGATCGCGGCTGTACCGAGCTCATGGCGCGCGGCGGTTACACCGGCAAGGATCGTCCGGTCATTCTACTCATTACGAGCAGGAGCGAGGTCACGCTCGTGAAGACCATCGTTTACGAGTACGACCCCAACGCCATCATCATGTTTACCGACGTGAGCGAGGCCATCGGGTATGGCTTCAAGGAGTTCACGGTATAGGCGCATGTGCCATAACCAGGCGCATCTGCCATAATCCCTGGGGTATTTATACATGCCCGCGCCGAGCGCGGCGCGTTGCGAAAAGATGGTGCAGGAGCATCGTTTGGCCGCGTGACGCGTCGCAGCTGGTATGATTGGTCTCGTCATAGGGGGACCTCTCATACGAAGGGATGGACATGGCAACAGATCAGCTCAGGAGCGCGTGCGTGCGAAGCGATGCGGAGATCGCCCTTATCGCGAATCGCATGCGCCGCGACGAGATCGAGATGCTCGCGTCGGCGGGCAGCGGGCACCCGGGCGGGTCGCTTTCCGCGACGGACATCATGGCGACACTCTTCTTTTCCGGCGCGCTCGGCTACGATCCGGCAGATCCGGAGAACCCCGCGCGCGACCGCTTCGTGCTCTCGAAGGGTCACGCCGCCCCCGTGCTCTATGCCACTCTCGCGCAGATCGGCTACCTCCCGCATGAGGAGCTCGTCACGCTCCGCAAGCTCGGCAGCCGTCTGCAGGGTCATCCCGATTGCCACCTCTGCCCCGGCGTAGAGGTCTGCTCCGGCTCGCTCGGCCAGGGGCTTTCGATCGCGTGCGGCATGGCCATGGGCCTCGCGCTCGACGCTGCGCGCGATGGTTCCGAGCCTCAGCGCGTGTTCGTGCTCACGGGTGATGGCGAGCTCCAGGAGGGTCAGAACTGGGAGGCCGCGATGTTCGCCGGCCACCGCAAGATCGACAACCTCATCGCTATCGTCGACAGCAACAACCTGCAGATCGACGGTCATGTGAGCGATGTCTGCGCCGTGCAGCCGCTCGATGAGAAGTTCCGTGCGTTCGGCTGGAATGTCATCGTGCTCGAGAACGGCCACGATATCCCGGCGATCCGCGCGGCGCTCGAAGAGGCGGTCGCAACGCAGGGCGCGCCGTGCGCCATCATCTGCCCCACCATCAAGGGCAAGGGCGTCTCCTTCATGGAAGATCAGGCCAACTGGCACGGCGTGGCGCCGAATGCCGAGGAAGCAGCGCGTGCGCTGGAGGAAATCGATGCAGCAGCCGAGGCACTCGCTGCCGTGGCAAAGGAGGCGTAAGCGATGGCAAAGGCAACGCGCGCAGCCTTCGGCGAGACCCTGGTGAAGCTCGTCGAAGAGGGCATGGACATCATGGCGGTGGACGCGGACCTGTGCGGCTCCACCACGACGGCGAAGCTCGGCGCCGCCTATCCCGACCGCCTGGTCGACGTGGGCATCGCGGAGCAGAACATGATCGGCGTCGCAGCCGGCCTCTCGCTTACCGGGCGCACGGTCTTCACGGGTTCGTTCTCCGTGTTCGGCACTGGTCGCTGCTGGGAGCAGATCCGCAACACCGTATGCGATTCCGGTCTCAACGTGAAGATTTGTCCCACGCACTCCGGCATCACCGTGGGTGCCGACGGCGCGACGCACCAGATGCTCGAGGATATCGCGCTCATGCGCGTGCTCCCCGGCATGCGCGTGCTCGTTCCCGCTGACTATGCGAGCGCCGCGGCGGCGATTCGCTTCGCGGCGAAGACCCCCGGCCCTGTCTACGTGCGCCTTGGGCGCGAGCCGCTGCCCGAGGTCTACGATGAGAGCTTCACCTGCGCCCTCCCGTTTGCGGGCGTTCCGCGCGAGGGCACCGACATCTCGATCATGGCGTGCGGCGTCGAGGTCGCGCACGCGCTCAAGGCTGCCGAGCTGCTTGCCGAGGAGGGCATCTCCGCCGAGGTCGTCGACGTTTTCAGCGTGAAGCCGCTCGATGAGGAGACGATCATCGCCTCCGCCGCGAAGACGGGTCGCGTGCTCACCGTCGAGGAGCACAGCATCTATGGCGGCATGGGTTCCGCTGTGGCCGAGCTGCTCTCCGAGAAGCATCCCGTGCCGGTGTCTCGCCTGGGGCTCAGCACGTTCGGTCAGTCCGGCAGTGCCGCCGAGCTGCTCGCGTACTATAAGCTCGATGCCGCTGGCATCGTCGAGCGCGCGAAGGAGCTGCTCGGGAAGTAGGGCAGCGCCGTCCGGCCTAGGATTTCACTCCACTGAAGCGCCTTTTTCGACAGAATCGCCTCTCTACGGGGCGATTCTGTCGTATAAGGGCGATTCAGTGAGAACTGCCTGCCGAAAACCGCGTGCGGTGGACAAGCGCCAGGGGTTGTCGTTGCCTGTTCACTGCGCCTTTTCTGTGTGCGTGCGCTCTTCCTGCTAAAATAATCCCCGTATGTACCTCAATCGCACGACTTGGAGGAGCTGCAGTGGGCAACCACTTCCGTACACCCGAAGAGGGGCGGGACATGGCGCCGGTGAACGTACCGGATCCCGCTTCCCACTTCGCGTATTCCTCGCCCGCCGAGGACTCGCAAGCGTCCCTGTTCAACCAAACGGCATATGATGCCCCCGCCGAGGCCACGCCTGCTGGCGACCCGTTCGCTTATCAGCCCGAGGTTGCGGCGCCGTCGCAGGCCGATCGGTTCGCCAGCGTTC
>CAJLVH010000186.1 GCA_905210055.1 uncultured Enorma sp.
GGTTACGGAATCGATCATCTCGCCGCCGGTGAGCATGGGCGGCATCTCGTCGAGCAGCTCGTGGCGTCCCCAGAGCACGCCGATGCCCATGGGTCCCAGCGCCTTGTGCGCAGAGAAGGCGAAGAAATCCGCTCCGAGCTGGCGTACGTCGACCGACATGTGCGGCACAGACTGCGCCCCGTCCACCACGAGGTAGCCGCCGTGCGCATGCACCGCGTCGGCGAGCGCGCAGACGGGATTCTCCACGCCGAGCACGTTCGACACGTGCGCGCAGGCGACGATTTTCGTGCGCGGGCCCACCTTGGCGGCGATCTCCTCGCTTGAGATGCGACCCTCGCCGTCTGGATAGAGGTAGACGAGTGTCGCGCCCGCCGCCCGGCACGCCTGCTGCCAGGGGATGAGGTTCGAATGGTGCTCCATGATGGTGATGGCGACCTCGTCGCCCGGTTTGAGCACGCATGGCGCGAACGATTTCGCCACGAGGTTGAGCGACTCGCTCGCGTTCCGGGTGAAGATGACGTCGGACGCCTGCGCGCGTCCGCGCTCGTCGACCGCGCCCAGCAGCCGTGCGACCTGCGCGCGCACGTCGGCGATTGCCTCGGTGGCTTCCACGGAAAGCGAGTACAGCCCGCGCAGCGGGTTCGCGTTCATCGTCTCGTAGAAGCGTCGCTGCGCGTCGAGCACGCACGCCGGGCGCTGCGCGGTGGCGCCGCTGTCCAGGAAGGCGATTTCTGGCTTGGTCGCCAGCAGGGGAAAATCCGCCTTGTAGGGATTCTGCCGAATATCGGCGGCTGCGGCGGTTGCGGCCGCGCTGCCAGCGCCGGTCTCCATGTTCGTCATGCGACGTCCTCCTCGAGGTCTTCGTCTTCGAAATACTCGAAATCTGCCGCCAGAGCGCTGCCCAAGCGCATCACATTGCGCCTCATCGCATCGTCCGACGCGGAAAGTGCGGCGTCCTCGAGCTTCGCGGTGATGAAGAGCGCCTCGGCGGCCTCTTCGGAAAGTCCGCGGCAGCCCAGGTAGAAGAGCTGTTCAGGACGCACGTGGCCGATCGTGGCGCCGTGGTTGCCCGCCACGTCGTCCTCGTCGCACAAGATCACAGGCACGGTCTTGTTGTCCACGCCCTTGCTCGCGAGCAGCACGGTCTCGCGTTCGGTGCCCTCGGAGCCCTTGCATCCGTGCACGAGGTCGATCGTGCCGCGCAGCACCTTCTTCGCGCGCCCGGTGAGCACGCCGTTCGCATCCATGTTCGAGACCGTCTTGCGGCCGCGCTGGCGGATGACGTAGTTGAAGTCGCGCGTCTCCGCGGCGCTTGCGAGATAGCGCGTGTCGATATCCATGCGCGCGCTGTCCCCGCGCAGGTCTGCGGCAAGGCCGGTCGCGGTATGGGCGCCGCCGAGCACCACATGGCGCACGGTCACGCGGGCGCCCTCGTCGAGCACGTAGCCGGAGTCGTCGAGCGCCGTGAAGGCGTCGCTCGCGGTGATGTAGACGGTGACGTTCACACGTGCGTTCGCTCCGGCGAAGACGCGCAGCTCGGAGCCGATGAGGCCGAGAGGCTCGCTTGCGGGGGAGTCGGCGCCTTCGGCGGGGGCGGTGTTGGTGCTGGCGGGCGTGGCAGTTGTCGAAGAGTCCGCGCGCGGCTCATCCTCACCAACGCCGTCGAGCGAGATCGCGAGGTCGAACGTCGAGCCTGCCGCAGCCACGACGTCGACGCTTGCCGCTGCGGCACCGCCCTGCTCGCCGGTGATGCGGACGGTCGCCTGGCCTTCGGCACCTGCCTCCGTCGCGAGCGTGATTGCGCCACCGGCGATGAAGCCCAGGTAGGCGCGGGCGTCGGCGCCGATGCCCGTCTCGAAGGCGGCAGCAACGTCGCCGGCATCCTCCTCGAGCGCGGCGCGGCGCTGGTAGCGCGAGAGCGCTGGCGTATCGAGGTCGGCGATGTCCTCTGCCGCGAGCTTGGCCGCGCGTACGCTCGCGCGGCTATCTGCCGTGCCAGATTTCTCGCCGCGCCCACCGCGTGCCGCGTCGAGCCGCTCCTGCAGCTCCGCGACAGCGCCCTCGAAGGTTGCCGTGGTATCGAGCAGCGCGTCCTCTGCCTCGATCTCCGTGCCGCCCACACGCTCGAGTCCTTGGGGGATCTCGATCGTGGTGTCGTTCATGCGCAGCCAACGCCACGTGGGCGCGGGCATGGCGCTCATATGTTGCATCGTGAGTGCGTCCATCAGCATTCACTCCAAACGTGACTCAAAACGACCCCGTCCCCAAACGGGTCAAATGACTCAAAACGACCCCGTCCCCAAATGGGTCATCCAATCGCGCCTTCCATCTCGAGCTTGATGAGGTTGTTCATCTCGACGGCGTACTCGAGCGGTAGCTCCTTGGCCACGGGGTTTGCGAAGCCGTTCACGATCATCGCGCGCGCCTCCTCCTCGGGGATGCCGCGGCTCATGAGGTAGAACACCTTGTCGTCGCCGATGCGGCCGATCGTCGCCTCGTGGCCAATGTCGACGTTCTTGGCGCGCACGTCCATGGCGGGGATGGTGTCGGAGCGGGACTCGTCGTCGAGCATGAGCGAGGCGCAGCTCACGCTCACGCGCGCGCCCTCGGCTTTCGGCGTCACCACCACGGAGCTGCGGAACGTCTGGATGCCGCCGCCCTTGGAGATGCCCTTCGTCTCGACGGTCGCGCTCGTGTCGGGTGCGTTCAGCACCACCTTGCAACCGGTGTCGAGGTTCTGCCCCGCGCCGGCAAACGTGATGCCCGTGAAGCTCGAGCGGCTCTTGCGGCCGTCGAGCACGCTCATGGGATAGAGGTAGCCC
>CAJLVH010000187.1 GCA_905210055.1 uncultured Enorma sp.
GGGGGGGGGTGGAGCCGGTTGGGAGGCCGAGGCTCGCGTATGCCAGCCCGCAGGGAACTCCCGAGCGGATCGAGACCGAGGTTGCGTTGACGTTCTTCGAGACGGGCGGGCGCGAGATCACGGTGCCCATCACGTGGGATGACGCATGGTTTGCAGAAGATCTGCGGGAATACAACCACGAGCTTGCGTGCACGTGCGCGGTGCTCTCCTCGCTCGCCTACGCGGAATCTGCTCACTACCAATCGGGGACGTCGGGGCCGGCGTACATGGAGCAAGCGCTCGGGAGCCTCGGTTTCGACGAGGTGCGTACCGGTTCCTATCGGTACCGGAGCGAGGTCGTCGACCAGGTGCTCAACGTTTTCACCAGCAAGGAGGACACGGTAGCCTACGCTGTGGCGCGCAAGCGCATCGCTTCCGAGGGCGCGACGAGGTCGGTGATCGTGGTTGCTGTGCGCGGAAGCTATGGAGCGGAATGGCTGAGCAACCTGTATCTTCATGATGAACGGTCGGTCGCCGAGGGCTTGGAGGGCTACCACCAGGGGTACGTGGATGCGGCGGACGAGATCCGCGAAGCGGTGAGGCCGATGGTTCGCGAGAGCCATGCACGCGGGGATGCCGTGACGCTCGTGGTCACAGGCCACAGCCGTGGAGGCGCTGTCGCGAACCTCGTCGCCGCGATGGCAGATGACGAGCTTGCAGGACAGTATACGGGCGAGGCGGCAGATGCCGAGGACGGTGGGCAGATCGGTCTTTCGGCAACTGACGCGGTGTGTGCGTACACGTTTGCCTCACCCGGATGCACGACGAGCGAGAATGCCCGCGCGGAGCGCTACGACAACATCTTCAACATCGTGAACCCGGCAGATATCATGCCTGCGCTTCCGCTCGCCGCGTGGGGGTACGCGCGCTACGGCGTTGACATGGAGCTGCCTGCTGTTGACGACGAGGGCTTCACGACGGCATACGAGCGCTTCTGCTCCTCATACGCTCAGCTTGTGGGCGAAGACGGGGAGGACGCTGCGAGTCCGTACGACCCTGAAAACGCGTGCGTCGTTCAGGCGGTTGTAGAAGAGGTGGGCGAGCGTGTGGGGTCGGTTTCGGAGCTCACGACGCCCGGCGGCATCGCGACCGTCGCCCAGGTGCTCATAGTGCACGTCGATCCCTTAGGGATCCTCTGCGGCCACTACCAAAGCGTCTACGTCGCCTGGATGCTTGCGCTGACGTGACGCGAATGGCCCAGGGTTTCGATGGGACGGCATGCGCAATTACCTCGTCGACTGTTGCCCCAGCGGCTTTTCTATATGGTCGGGGAGCGTAACGTTTCCCTATGCGCGCTCGAGCACGGCGACGGTTTCTACGTGCTCTGTATGCGGGAACATGTCCACCGGCGAAAGCCGCAGCAAGCGATACCCGCCCGCCCCCAGGACTTCGAGGTCGCGCGCTTGCGTCGCGGGGTTGCAACTAATATATACGATGCGTCGCGGGTTTATGGCCATCGCCGCTTCTAGGAACGCGGGCGTGGAGCCGGCGCGCGGCGGATCGAGGGCGATCACGTCGTAGCGCTTGCCGTCGCGGGCGGCTTGGCGCAGAAACGCGGTGGCATCGTCTGCAACGAAGGTTGCTTCGTGTGGGATAAAACCGTTGAGCTCGGCGTTTGTCCGAGCATCGGCGACGCCAGCCTCATTTTTCTCCACACCTTGCAGGCGCACGGTACGCCCCGCATCTGCAGAGGCGCGGGCAGCGCACAGGCCGATGGTGCCGCTCCCGCAATATGCGTCGAAGAGCGCATCTTCCGCTTCGAGCGCCATGCCGTCGATTGCGAGTTGGTACAGCACCTCGGTTTGCTGGGGATTCGTCTGGTAAAAGGCGGTAGGCGAGATGCTAAACGTGCAGCCAAGAAGCTCGTCTCGCATGCTGGGTGCACCGGCGAGCACCCGCGTCTCGAGACCTAGGATCGCGTTGCCTGGACGCGGGTTCACGTTTTGCGCCACGCACGTGATGCGGGGGTCGATTTCGAGCAGCGCCTGCGCGAACTCCTCTGCATGCGGAAGGTCGCGGTTGCTCGTCACAACTGTGAGCATGCCCTCGTCCGTTCGCCAGCCCAGGCGCACGATGGCGTGGCGGAGCAGGCCGCGCTGGGCATCTTCATCGTACGCCCGTATGCCGAAAGACTCGGCCACCCGCGCGACCTCGTTCAGGATGCGGCGCGCGCCCGGAGCCTCCACGGCGCAATCTTCGGCAGCGACGATGCGGTGCGTGCCGGGCGCATAGAACCCGCAGGCAATCCTGCCGTTGGGGCGCGGCGCAAATGGCGTCGTGGCTTTGTAGCGGAACGCGCGGGGGGATGCGAGCTTGCCGGTGCTTTCGGATGTTCCGCCCATACCGCGGATGGGGTCGATCTCGAGCTGCCAGCCGAAGCGCTCGAGAAGCGGCACGAACAGCTCTTCCATCGCGCGTTGCTTGCGCACGAGTTGCTTCTTGTACGGCACGCCGAGCCACGCGCAACCACCGCAGGTACGCATGAGGGGACAAGGGCCAGCGAGGTCCTTTTCTGTGCGGGTGCGCTTCGACATGGGGATTCCTTGCCTGAGAGGTGAGAAAAAGGTATCGGCCACCATTTTCTCACAGTGACATGCCGCTCGCGGCATAAGCCCCAGATTTGCATATTCCGGGAGATAAGGAGACGATTTGCCCGCCTTACTGCCCGGATTTGCATATTTTGGGACTTCCGCCGGCGCGGAGCGAGCGACGCAGGTCGGGCGGCGGGTCGAGTTGCGGGGCGAGCTGCGCAGGTCGGGCGGCGGGTCG
>CAJLVH010000188.1 GCA_905210055.1 uncultured Enorma sp.
CTGCCGAACGAGCCGGAGATCCACTCGATCTCGCCCTCGTCGTCCACGCGGGCGCGCTTGGTGTTCAGGTTGTACATGTTCTTCGACCAGTTCTCGATGGTCGAATAACGCAGGTGTGCCCGCTTGCCCACGAAGAGCTCAACGGCGCCCGCGTGCAGGTTCGCCACGTTGTACTTCGGCGCGGAGCAGCCCTCGATGAAGTGGAGGTCTGCGTCGTCCTCAACGATGATGAGCGTGTGCTCGAACTGGCCGGCGCCCTTGGCATTCAGGCGGAAGTAGCTCTGGAGGGGGAAGTCGAGCTTCGTGCCGGCAGGCACGTAGACGAACGAGCCGCCGGACCACACGGCGCCGTGGAGCGCCGCGAACTTGTGATCCGTGGGCGGGATGAGCGTCATGAACTTCTCGCGGATGAGCGCCTCCCAGCGGGGCTCGTGGAGCGCCTCCTCGATACCGGAGTAGACGATGCCCAGCTTCGAGGCCGTGTCCTGCATGTTGTGGTACACGAGCTCCGAGTCGTACTGCGCGCCCACGCCAGCGAGGTAGCTGCGCTCTGCCTCGGGGATGCCCAGGCGCTCAAAGGTGTTCTTGATGTCGTCGGGCACTTCGTCCCAGGTGGCGCTCTGATCCGTGTTGGGCTTCACATAGGTGACGATGTTGTCCATGTCGAGCCCGGCGATGGAGGGGCCCCAGGTGGGGTTCGACATGCGATGGTAGGTCTCGAGGGACTTCAGGCGAAAGTCGAGCATCCACTGGGGCTCGTCCTTGCGCCGGCTGATTTCTTCGACGATCTCCGGCGTGAGGCCGGCGTCGAGCTTCTCGAAGCCTTCTTCGCTATCGGTGATGTCATAGATGGTGCGGTCGATGTCCGCGACCTCGCTGCGCTTCTTTGCCATGGCCGTTTCCTAGCGCTCGCCCGCGGCCTGACATTGGGGACAGGCACCAGTGTCATGACATTGGGGACTGTCCCCATTGTCAGATTCGAAGCGCTCGAAGCCGTGCTCATCGATCCAGTCGATGAGCGAGGCGTCGTCCTCGTGCACCATGCGGCCGCCCACCATGACGTGCACGCGGTCGACCTCGAGGTGCTCCAAGATGCGCGTGTTGTGCGTGATGATGAGGAGCGTGCCATCGCAGGTCGTGCGGTAGAGCTCCATGCCGCGGCTCACCACGCCGAGCGCGTCGACGTCGAGGCCGGAGTCGGTCTCATCGAGGATGGCGAGCTTGGGCTGGAGAAGCAGGAGCTGCAGCATCTCGACCTTCTTCTTCTCGCCGCCGGAGAAGCCCACGCCCAGCTCGCGGTTGAGGTAGCTCGGATCCATGTCGAGTTGGCCGCAGAGCTCCTTCACGCGGCGACGGAATTCCTTGCCGCGCATCTCGAGTCCGGGCCGGCCGGCGAGGGTCGCACGCAGGAAGCTCGAGAGCGGCACGCCGGGGATCTCGACCGGAGCCTGGAAGGAGAGGAAGATGCCCGCGCGCGAGCGCTTGTCCGGCGAGAGCTCGGTCACGTCTTGGCCGTCGAAGACGATGCGGCCGGCGTTTTGCGTGTACTCAGGGTCGCCCATGATGAGGTGGCCGAGCGTGGACTTGCCAGCGCCGTTCGGCCCCATGAGGACGTGCGTCTCGCCTGCGGGGATGGCGAGGTCGATGCCGTGGAGGATGGTCTTCTCGTCGACGGAGGCGGTGAGCCCTTCGACGGTAAGGAGGGGAGATGCGGACATTGCGGCTCCTTGCTGTTGTGGTCACGGCTGTGTGATTGTCGTGCCGCGGCCATAATCCTAGGAATTATCTCGGAATAACGATAAGATGATTGGGCGTGAAGTCAAGCTTAAATCCGAGTACTCCACTAGGATTTCAGTTCGGCATGCACCCCTGACATTGGGGACAGTCCCCAATGTCATGACAAAAGGGACAGGCGTTGCGGTGAGTCCGCTGTTTCGTCAGCTCCGACAACTCGCCCAGCCAATGGGGACGGGGGTTATTGGCTGGTCGAACAATCGGGGGTCGGCCTATAGCCCGCTCCCGACCAGCCAATAACCCCCGTCCCCATTGGCTGGTTCGATGGCCGGTGGGAGCGCAGGTGAAGGAGGCGCGCATGCTCATATCTTCCAAGGGGCGCTATGCGTTGCGCCTCATGATCTACATCGCGGCATTCGGCGACGCCGAGGGCAAGATCGCCCTGCGTGAGGTCGCCGCGCGCGAGGACATCTCCCTCAAATACCTCGAGCAGCTCGTGCGTCCGCTCATGCACGCCGGGCTCTTGCGCAGCGTGCGCGGCAAGGGCGGCGGGTATGCGCTCGCGCGCCCGGCAGACGAGATCCGCGCGGGCGATATCCTACGTGCGGCGGAAGGCACGACCGCTCCCGTGGCATGTGAGGGCCTCGACGGCGTCTGCGAACGCGCGGGGCTGTGCTCAACGGTGAAGTTCTGGACCGGCTTGGACGCTGTGATCGAGGAATATGTCGACGGCGTGACACTTTCCGAGCTCGCCCGCGTGCCCGAGATTCAACTCGATGCGGATATCAAGCCTGTCTTTTAGGTTCTCGCAGAGCATTCAAGCTCGACTTTAACCTTAATTGAATTTGACGAACTCGGTGTGAAACGCTTGCCCGCGGATTCGCGAGTTGCAATACTGATACTGCCTTCTTTGCGCAATCGCAAATGAAATGTACCCGTAGCTGCTCGAATGAGCGGCAGACAAGGAGGGCCCATGAGACCCCGCCAATTTGTACTCGCCTCGAGTCTCGCGTTCGCGCTCGCATGCGCGCCC
>CAJLVH010000189.1 GCA_905210055.1 uncultured Enorma sp.
ATCCCTCTCTCTCCGCCATGCGACTTGCACGCCCGGCGTCCTTGTGGTGCCGGGCATTTTGCTAGCACCCCGCCAAAACAAATCGCTTTCATTCTTGACGAAGTGTTAATGCGATGCTCGTGCGCCGCTTGCGGACGCCTTACACGCGAACGCGATACTAAACGCCGTGTGCCCGTATCGACGGTGCGCAGCGGCAGCGCATCCGCCCTCCGGCTCCCGGCGGGCGTTCTCCAGCACCCGCGCATCCGATTTCGGGCGAATCGACCAGGTAGAAGATGTGCTAAAGATTGGAGAACTATGTCGTTTACCCAGGAGCCTACCAACACGGAGCTTAGCGCCCCTTCGCCATGCGACGTGAGCCGACGCAACTTCCTCAAGCTCGTCATCGCCGCCGGCGGAACTGCTGCCGCCGCGAGCGCCCTCCCCTCAACCGCAGCGGCCGCTGAGACGCCGACCGCCTACCCCGAGAAGTTCACCTTCGCCGTCATGAGCGACGTCCACTACCTCTCGCCCGACCTCATCGCGAAGAACGCCTCGTATGAGATTGCCGAAAACTCCGACCGTAAGATGTTCAGCGAAAGCGCCGACATCCTCGACCGCGCGCTCGACGTAGTTGTCGAGCAGGCGCCCGATATGGTGATCGTCCCGGGCGACCTCACGAAGGACGGCGAATACCTCTGCCACGAACAAGTCGCCGAACGGTATCGCCGCGCCCAGGAGGCAATCTTCGAGGCAACCGGTAAGCAAACCAAGTTCTACGTCATCAACGGCAACCACGACCTCAACAACCACCACGCAAAAGACTTCGCTTCCGCCGGCGCCGAAGACACTGTCGCGCCGAACGCCCAGCGCACCAACCCTACGGAGTACAAAACCGATATCTGGGCGGACTTCGGCTACCCCGAGGCCACGGCGTTTTTCGACAAAGAAGGTACGCGCGACGGCAGCCTCTCCTACGTGGTGCGCCCCTGCCCCGGTCTCACGCTTATCGTCGTGGACTCCTGCAGCTACAACCTCGACGGCGGCGACGGTACGCTCGCCCAGGAGACGCAGGACGGCATGACGCAGGAACTCCTCGACTGGGTGTGCGCCCAGGCGAAAGCCGCGAAGGCCGCCGGCAATGTGGTCGTGGCCATGCAGCACCACGGCATCGTCGAGCACTTCGGCTATGAGGACGAGATCTTCGGCGAATATCTCGTCAATAAGAACCTGAGCTACACGGCCGTAGCCGAAGCCTACGCGGACGCCGGCATCTCCGCCGTGTTCACCGGGCACATGCACGCGAACGACATCGCCGCGCACACCTCCGCCGCCGGCAACACCGTCTACGACATCGAAACCGGCTCGCTCGTGACGTACCCCTCCTACATGCGCACGGGCTCCTTCGAATTTATGCAGAAGGGCGACGAGCTCGAATGCACGCTTACCGTTGACTCGAAGCCGCTCGACACGGTGAGCTTCGATCTGGCAAGCCAGGGCGGACTCGTCGAGGTGGACTCCGCGGACATCACCGCCTACGGCAAGGAGCGCACACTCACGGTGGAGTCGGTCACCACGATGCTCAACGGCTACGTGGTGGATCCGCTGCTTGCCCAAGTTGAAGCCGGGAACGGCATAAAGGCGACGATCGCCGGCCTTTTGGGTTGCGAAGCCTCCGCGCTTAACGGACAGCTGTGGTCGCTCCTCACAAGCTTCCTTCCCACTTCGATCGAGGATGCTATTGCACAGGGCTTCTACATCTCGAAGAAGATCCTCATCATGCAAGTCGACGTTGCCCTTTTCTTCAACGCCGAATCTGGTCGTATCGAGGCGTGGCAGCTCGCCGAAACGCCGGCGACTGCGAGCGCCCTCGACATCAACTTCACGCCCGCAGAGGAACAGCAGATCATCGACGTGCTCAGTTCGACTCCGTCCACCATGGCGGAGGGTGATGAATGCGCCCTGTACATCAATGCGGACGACTTCTCGACCTTCCTCGATGCCCTTCTGAACGAGCTCGACCAAAAGGTTCTTCTCGACACAACGAACGGTGGGCAGCAAGCGCTGCGCGACATCGTTTCCAACCTTGTCAAAGACCTCCTCAACAGCCAGGTCAACGACACGTACTCGGTGCTCGGACTTGTCGACTTCGCCTATCAAGATCACCTGCTTGGCAATGAGCAGCCTGGCGGCGAGGCGGTTTCGTCTGCCATCGCGAGCATCCGGAACGATAACCTGCTCGGCACACTTGTGGGCGCGCAGGTCAATGCTTTGCTTGAAGCAGACTCCGCGTTCATGGTGCTTGCCGAGCAGGTCGCCTGCGTTCCCTCGGAGCTTATTAAGCAGGAGGGCAGCAACGTTATTGGCGGCCTTGTCGTCGGCCCCCTCCTTCTTGGCAAGGTCAAAACGCTTGCCGATCTTGTTGAGCTTCTCACCGGTTCCATGCTCGGCCTCGACCTGGGCGCCACGGTGGCAGGCCTCGTTCCCAGCATCGAGCTCTTCGGGCAGCCGGTGCCGCAGCTCGCTGCGGGAGCGCTCGAGACGCTCTCTACCGATACGAACGTCGCCGACGACCACCATCTCGTCGCGACGGCGACGGCGACCATTCCCACCGAGGAAGAGAAGCCGTCGGGCGACGGGTCGCAAGGCGGGGATGGTGGTTCGACCGGCGGGAACGGCGGCAACGGTGGCGGCTCGACCGGCGGGAACGGCGG
>CAJLVH010000190.1 GCA_905210055.1 uncultured Enorma sp.
CCCGCAACGACCGCGCGCACGTCGGCCTCATATTCAGTGCCCTCGACGAGCTCCATGAGCCCCTTGTACTCAGGCGCGAGCAAGAAGAACGTGCAGCCGAAGAGCGTGTCGGCACGGGTGGTGAAGACGGTGATCTTGCCCTCATCGCCCTGAATGGGCTGCCCGTCCGCATCGCAAAGGGTGAAATCGACCTCGGCTCCCTCGGAGCGGCCGATCCAGTTAGCCTGCATCTGCTTCACGCGCTCAGGCCATCCGGGAAGCTTCTCGAGGTCATCCAAGAGCTCCTGAGCGTAATCGGTGATCTTGAAGTACCACTGCTCGAGCTCGCGCTTCTCGGGCACCGAGCCGCAGCGCCAGCAATGGCCTTCCGTCACCTGCTCGTTCGCGAGCACGGTGTTGCAGCCGGGGCACCAGTTGACCGGGCTCTTCTTGCGGTAGACAAGCCCGCGCTCCCAAAGCTTCTCGAAAATCCACTGACCCCACTTGTAATAGTCGGGGTCGCAGGTCTTCACCAAGCGGTCCATATCGTAGGAAAAGCCCATGCGCTTCATCGTGGCGAGCGCCTGGTCCATGTTCTTATAGGTCCACTCGCCCGCCTGCGTGTTGTGCTTGATGGCGGCGTTCTCGGCGGGCAAGCCGAACGCATCGAACCCGATAGGGTGCAGCACATCAAAGCCGCGCATGCGTGCCTGGCGCGCCATGGCGTCACCGATCGTGTAGTTGCGTGCGTGGCCCATGTGCAGGTCGCCCGAGGGATACGGGAACATCTCCAGTACGTACTTCTTGGGCTTCGCGGGATCTTCGTCGACGGCGAAGAGGTTCGCGTCCTCCCACGCCTTCTGCCACTTGGCCTCGATGGCCTGGGCATCGTAGGCGGGAATCTCGCCTGGCTTATGCGGTTCGCTGCAATGGTCGCACATACGAGCGCTCCTTGGGTCTAAAACGGTAACGTTCGAAATTCTATCAGGTTTTGCGCGCAAGCGGCACGGCAAGACGCGCCGCGGATGTCTTTTGTCGAAGGAACGAGGCAGCGTGTGGCTAAGAATCACACGGTCGCAGCGCGCGGCACCGCGAACCGCCGCGACGCACCGGTCGCAAGCAGAACTTACTTTTTCTCGTCGTCGCCTCGAGATGAAGGCGCGTAGAACCCAATGCTCGCACCACCGCGATAGCCGCTCTCGGGAACGAGGGTGAGCTCGATGCGCTGCTTGACGCCGTCGCCGCCTGCTTCCACCACGAAGCTAATCGTGTATTCCCCGGCGTGCTCTCCCGCTTCGACGCCTTCGATGGTCACCTCGATGGGCGCATCTTCGGCATTGAACGCCTCAACGCTGAATGAAGCGGCATCAAGCACGGGAAGTTCGCCCTCGTCTTCAGGCGCTACGCTGATCTTCGCCCGGACGGTCGGATAGGAGTCGGTGGTGATGTCAAGCACGTGCAGCGAAAGGTGCGGGAGCTCATGGTTCTCGACCGGCGTCAGCTGGTTGGAAAGATGTTCAGGAAGGTTGTCACGCGAGATGGTCGCGCCTTTGATCACGAAGCTATACACGATTGCGAAGGCGATGCAGACGAGCAGGAACGCGCATGCCATGCCGGTGAGGACGGCCACCGTCTCGTGGTTGGCGAAAAACGTCCGGGCGCCGGAATACGCCTGTTTGGCGGTGCCGCCGAACGATGAGCGCATATCGGTCATGTCGAGGGAAGCGAGCTTCTCGCGAGCGCCGCGGGCAAGCGCGGCACGACGCGACGTTCCAACATCTTCCGTATCTTCGTCCTCGGACGCACCTTCGTCATCGAGGGTATCTTCGTCCTCGGACGCACCTTCGTCATCGAGTGCGTCAAAGCTATCGGGAGCATCCTCGAGACCCGCGTCGTGCGCGACGTCCACAGCGCTTGTGGAGGTGCAGTTCTCGCTGGTATCGCCAGCCATGGCAGACCCGGAGGCCTCATCTACGACAGTTGAATCGGCGCCCGCACCCTGCTCCGACATCATTCCTCCCCTACCTCGGCAACTCAGCGAATCCTATTGTATGCGATGGCGTAAGGAATTCCTAAAACCAGGACCTGATCAAAGCCTAAACGGTTCGTTGAAACGAAGAGGGCGCCCCTCATATGAGAAGCGCCCCAATCGAGCAGGATGTGTTGTCGTGCAACGAAACGATAGCTGTATCTTACTGGTAGCTCACCGTCTGGTGGTTGCGATCTTTCACCACGACGTCGTGCGCACCGCCCTCGACGATCGAAGTCGAGCTCACGAGCGTGAGGCGCGCCTTCTGCTGAAGCTCCTTGATGGAGAGAGATCCACAGTTGCACATCGTGGACTTGATCTTGTAGAGCGTGGCGTTCACGCCGTCCTTGAGCGAGCCGGCGTAGGGCACGTAGGAGTCGACGCCCTCCTCGAATGCGAGCTTCGAGGCGCCACCAAGATCGTAGCGCTGCCAGTTGCGGGCTCGCGCTGAACCCTCGCCCCAGTATTCCTTCATGTACTGGCCGTTCACGTTCACGCGAGCGGTGGGGCTCTCGTCGAAGCGCGCGAAGTAGCGGCCGAGCATCATGAAGTCGGCACCCATGGCAAGGGCGAGCGTCATGTGGTAGTCGTAGACGATGCCGCCGTCGGAGCACACGGGCACGTAGACGCCGGTCTCCTCGAAATCCTCGTCGCGCGC
>CAJLVH010000191.1 GCA_905210055.1 uncultured Enorma sp.
CCGTCGCCATGGCGGCGGGATCGGATGCTGCGCGCAACGTGGCCGAGCTCGTGCTTGTGGACAACGACTTCGCGAGCATGCCTGCCGTGGTGGCGGAAGGTCGGCGCTCCATCAACAATCTGCAGCGCTCTGCCGCGCTCTTCCTCACCAAGACGCTCTTCTCCATGGGGCTCGCCGCGATCTGTATCGCGTTCCCGCCTTATCCCTTCCAGCCCATCCAGATGACGCTCATCAACTTCTTCTGCATCGGGTATCCCGGCTTCGTGCTCGGTCTTGAGGCGAATCGCGCCCGCGTGGAGGGCAGCTTCCTCGTGAACGTCGTGAAACGCGCGCTGCCCGCTTCGCTTTCGGTCATCCTCGCCGCGTGCCTTTGCATGGTGGGCGCAGCGCTCTTCGCCCTCGATAACTCGATGCTTTCCACGATGTGCCTCATCGCGACGAGCGCGGTGGGTTGCTGTCTTATCTGGCGCATCTCGCAGCCGTTCACGCTCCTGCGCCGGGTGCTTTTCGTCTCCATCGTGGCCGGTCTTGCTATCGGCATCCTTGGATTCACCGAGTTCTTCTCTATCGCCCCCTTGAGCGTGCTTACCGCGTCGTATGTGCTCGCGGTCTCCGTTGCCTCCTGCGCGCTATTCTTCCGGCTCGCGCGAGCGATGGATGCGCGCCGTGACGTCGGTAGAAGGATCGCGACGGGCTTCGGCCGCGGCGTGCGTGTCACGCGGCACCGTCGTGGCGGTCGACGCGTTACCTCGACAGGTTCTTCTGCTCGGCGTTTCGTGAACCGGGCGGTCGGCGCCTTCACGCATCGGAGTGCTTCGAGCACGGGTCGCAGGGGAGTGGCTCGCTCGCAGGATGCAACGATACGCGACGGCTTTTCCGCGGTGGGCGAGACCGATGCGAGTTCCGCGGGCACCCGGGGTGACGATGCATCTTCTGCGGCGCTTGCAGATGGCGTTACCCCGCAACGTTCAGAGAGCCAGCGGGTCACGAAGTCCGCTTCTGGAATCAAGGTGAAGATGCCCTCCCGCAGGCGTGGCTCGCGGGGAGGGAAGGGCGGTGCAGCCGAAGGCTTCGCCGACTCTCGGAGAGGTTGATGCCCGACAGGTTCCGACGCCGGCCGGCTTCGGTGGTATGCTACCCATGGTGTCTCAACGTACCGACTCGCATCGCGCGCATATCGTGCGGTGTTAAGACCCGTTTGTCCGATAGAGATCGTGGAAAGATTCGAGAGGAGCACACATGATCTGCCCGCAGTGCCATGCGACCATAGACGACGGCACCTCGGTGTGTCCGGTGTGCCATGCGTACGTGGATGCGCCGCGCCCCGCTTCGTTCCTCTTCTGCGAAGGATGCGGCGCGCGCCTTTCCGTGCAAGAACGCGTCTGCCCCAAGTGCGGCCGTCCCGCACCCGCGATCCTCTCATCTGAATCCTCTGCTTCGGATCTTGCCGCGGGAAAGACCGCAAGCTTTCCCAAGATCTCGCAGTCGGCCATCGAAACCGAACTCCCGCGCGTCTCATCGGTCGTTAACGCCCGCAGCGTTCTTGACGATGCACTCGATCCGAGCGTCACTCACGTGCTCGACGCCTCCGATCTTGCAGCTTCTGCCAAGGCTTCCAGCTCCCGGGCTCCGCGCGTTCGCAAGGGCGTGGTCGCAGCCGTCGCACTCGTGATTGCCGCGGTGGCGGTGGTCGCGTTTTTCGTCCTCGATCCCCTCCACGTTACGCCTGGCCTGGTCGACTCGATCCGAGAATCTGCCGAGGACATGTTCCCCTCGCGTCAGCAGGGCGAGACCACCGATCAGGTGCCCGAGGCGGGGAAGGCGGACGAAGACGCGTCCGATACGACCGTCGAGACCATTGAGGATTCTGCCCTTTCCGATGACAGCGCCTATGAACAGCTGCACCAGGCATATGAAGCGGTCGTCGCGATCAACGACGGTGAGCGCTTCGCCGATGCTATCACGTCGTTCAACGCCTCGTACCTCGATCCGGATCTCGAGACGCGCAAGAGCGCTTCCGCCGGCGCCTACGCCCTCCGTGATGAGCTACAGGGCATCATCGATGACCTCGACGCCATGAACCTTGCCGACGGCTCGGCCTATACGGACGACCGCGAGCACGTGCGCCAGCTCGCCTTGTGGATGTACGAGCGTGTGGACGTCATCTGCGCATCGTGGGACATCTCGCTTGCCGTTCCTGAAGACGAGTACCCGTTCCAACATGAGGACGAGATTCTCGCCCCCATGCGCGAAGCCGGCAGCTCAGCCCTCGACAACTACTACGCCCACGTAGGCGAGTGGGAGCCTCAGGAGCCGTAAGCACCCGGTGCTCCGAAAGTACCCGACGCGTCGTTCATGCCAAACCGTATGATTCCACCTCATGGCTGCGTTTAGCCTTATTCTTAAGTATCTTCGATAGATCTGTTCACTTTCTTTAAGAGAAATGAACTATTCTTTCGAAGATTCCGCAACGTATTGGTTCGACAGCGCTGCAAGACTCAGGTTTTGCTCGTTCCCATATTATTGCCTTCCTGTCTATACGAGCACCTAGCTCCGTAGCGGTCGCATCCACCCATCCCGGCTCCCCTGAGTTGCCGTTGTTGCTCGGCCGGGCCCCGATGTCTCCCTGGCGGCCCGTTGTGAGCGAAGCGAATCGGGCCG
>CAJLVH010000192.1 GCA_905210055.1 uncultured Enorma sp.
CCCCGCCGTCGTCATCGACGCCGGCGACGGCAAGCACGGCCACCCCACGCAGACCCTGCTCGACCTCTATTCCATCTGGGAGCGCAAGGGTAGCTTCGAGGGGCTGAAGGTCGGCATCGTGGGCGACATCGCGCATTCGCGCGTGTGCGGCTCGCTCATTCCTGCTCTCAAGATCATGGGCGCCGAGGTCACGGTCGTCGCTCCCGGCACGCTCATCCCCGCTGCTCCCGAGGTACTCGGCGCCGATCATGTGAGCTACTGCCTCGATGACGTCCTGCCCGAGCTCGACGTGGTCTACATGTTGCGCATCCAGCGTGAGCGCCTGGAGGGTGCGCCCTTCCCGAGCCTGCGCGAGTACCATCAACTCTTCGGCCTCACCAAGGCGCGCGAGCACCTTATGAAGCCCGATGCGATCATCTGCCATCCCGGTCCCATCAACCGCGGCGTCGAGTTCGACTCCTACATGGCGGACCATCCGGAGCGCTCTGTGATCCTCGACCAGGTGTACGCGGGCATCTGCGTGCGCATGGCGGCCCTGTACCTGTTGCTTGGAGGTGCCGATAATGGCCTTTCTGCTTAAGAATGCTCACGTCGTCGACCCGCAGTGCGGCATCGACGGCATCCGTGATGTGAAGATCGACGGCGAGCGCATCGTCGAGGTCGGCGAGGGTCTTGCCGCCGATGGCTGCGAGGTTGTCGACCTCTCCGGCAAGATACTCGTTCCCGGCCTCGTTGACATGCACGTTCACCTGCGCGAGCCTGGCTACGAGCACAAGGGCACCATCGAGAGCGAGACCCGCGCCGCCGCGAAGGGCGGTTTCACGGGTGTGTGCTCCATGCCGAACACCGACCCCGTGACGGACAACGGCACGGTCATCGAGTACGTGAAGTCTGTCGCCGAGCGCGAGGGCCACTGCCGCGTGTACCCGGCGGGCGCCTGCTCGAAGGGGCTCAAGGGCGAGATCATTGCCGAGATGGGCGACATGGTCGCCCACGGCGCCGTCGCCTTCACCGATGATGGCCGCGGCGTGCAGGGTGCGGGCATGATGCGCCGCTGCATGGACTACGGCAAGATGTTCGACAAGACCTTCCTGTCGCACTGCCAGGACGAGGACCTCGTGGGTGACGGCCAGGTGAACGAGGGAGTCGTCTCCACGCGCCTTGGCCTGCTCGGCTGGCCTGCGGAGGGCGAGGAGATTCAGATCGCCCGCGACATCGCGCTTGCCCGACTCACCGGTGCGAAGCTCCACATCCAGCATATCTCCACCGCGCGCGGCCTCGACCTCGTGCGCGCTGCCAAGGCGGAGGGCCTGCCCGTGACCTGCGAGGCCACGCCGCACCACCTCTTCCTTACCGAGGATGCGCTCGATGGCACATACGACACGCGCCTTAAGATGAACCCGCCGCTCCGCACCGCCGCGGATGCGGAGGCGCTCATCGCCGGCGTGGCCGATGGTACCGTGGACGCCATCGCCACGGATCACGCCCCGCATGCTGCGTGGGAGAAGTCGCGTGAGTTCGAGCTCGCGCCGTTTGGCACCACGGGCATCGAGTGCGCCCTTGCGCTCGTGCTCACGAAGCTCGTCGCCGCCGGCACGATCGACTACGGCCGTATGGTCGAGCTCATGAGCGTCGCCCCGCGTCGTATCCTCGGCGTCGAGGTTGCTTCCATCGCCCCCGGCTCCGTTGCCGACATCACGGTCTTCGATCCGGCTGCCACCTGGACGGTCGGTGCCGAGGGCTATGAGTCCAAGGCGGACAACTGCGCGTTCGAGGGCATGGAGCTCACCGGTCGCGCGACCGATGTCTTCGTGGGCGGCAAGCGCGCGCTCGTAGATGGCGTCGTGTGCTAGTTGATTCCGTGAGATAATCTAAGCGGGTGCTGGTCGAGCGTATCGATTGGCACCCGTTTGCGCAATAATGGTGAAAGCCGCGCTCGCGCGCCTGAGGGATATCGGGAGTTTCCCCGCATCATCTTGCATCGGTGGAATGAGGAGGATCTATGCCAACACCTTCACCGGCTCGTATGCACGATTTCGAGGTCGTGTCGAACGAGCCCATCGCCCAGGGCATCTTTGCGCTCACCATCCGTGCGCCGAAGCTCGCCTCGGCACTTCGTCCCGGCCAGTTCGTGAACATCGCGGTGCCGGGCAACGCCATGAGCCTACTGCGTATTCCGTTGAGCTTCGCGTATGCCGATGCCGCCGCTGGCACGGTCGATATCTGGTATGCCGTGGTGGGCGAGGGGACCGAGCGCCTCTCGCGCATGAAGCCGGGAGAAACCTCGGATCTGCTCGGGCCGGGCGGCAAGGGGTGGACGATCCCCGAGGACTGCGAACGTGCGCTCCTCGTCGCAGGCGGAATCGGCGTGCCGCCGGTGCTCTGCCTCGCTCGTGAGCTTGCAGAGCGCGGCATCCCGTTCGATGTATGCATGGGAGCCGCGACGGCAGCGGCGCTCGTTGGCGAGGATGAGTTCCGCGCGGCGGGCGCGAACGAGGTGCGCGTGTGCACAGACGATGGTTCGGCCGGCTACCATGGCTTCTGCACCGACCCCGCGACCGAGCTCCTTCGCGAGAATGGTTACGGCTACGTCGCGACCTGCGGCCCTGAGCCCATGA
>CAJLVH010000193.1 GCA_905210055.1 uncultured Enorma sp.
GCCCGCCGCGATGACGCCGGCAGCGCCTGCGCAGGACGCCTTCGCCGACCGCCGCAACGTGTGGTCTGCCGCCCTCGACATCCTTGCCGAGCCCGAGGCGCCTGTCCGCACCGCGGCACCCGCCTCGCAGGCCGCGGCCTTCAACCAGAACCCTTCGCGTGCCAACGCGATCGCGGAAGGCCGTCGCGCGAACCGCATGCATGCGCATGTGAACGAGCTCATCGAGCAGGAGCTCGGCCAGATTGCCTCACCCGCCGTGCGCCGTTCGAGCCGCGAGTATCTGCGCGTCATCCAGGGCGGCACGGCTTCCATGCCTGCGCTGCAGGCGGAGGCGTAGCGTCTGTTGCCGGATCAGACCCGCATCGCACCGGCGCAAATCCGCGCGCCATGGTTCGTCGCCATGGTGCTCATGATGCTCTTCATCTGGGGAAACTCCCTCGTTCCGGGGAGCGAGAGCGGCAGCTTGAGCCTGTCTGTCGTGCAGGCGGTGCGCCACGCGCTCGAGATGCTCGGCATGCCGAACGCCTGGGTCACGAACTTTCTTGTGCGCAAGGCGGCGCATTTCACCGAGTACGCCGTGCTCGGCGTGCTTGCGACGAACGCATTCAGCCTCTGTCGTCGCGTGCAGCCCTGGCAGGTGCTCGCCGTGTGCCTCGTTTTGGTGCTCACGCCATCGATCGATGAGACAATCCAGCTCTTCGTGAGCGGCCGCTCCGGCCAGCTGTCGGACGTGTTGCTCGATTGCTGCGGCGGCGTGACAGGCGCCGTGGTCGCCGCACTTATCCGTACCCGCCGCGCCTTGTAGAGTACCTCCTGGGTTTCTTTGCGACGCGCAGCACATCACGTTCGTATCCCATTCCTTCAAGAAAATGCACCACTCGCCGAAAATACTCTGGACAAGTCGCGGTAGAATAAGAGTGCATGTCAGCTCCGGCTTGCCATGTCGTCATGGCTCGTCGGAAAAGGCACAACAGAGAGGAGAGGCATGCAGTACTCAGCAGAAGTGGAGAACATGTGCCCTGTCGCCAAGGGCGCATACCACGGCCCTGCGCCCATCCCGGAGGAGGGCCAGTGGATCCAGGCAAAGGAGATCAAGGACATCTCCGGCCTCACGCACGGTGTCGGCTGGTGCGCCCCGCAGCAGGGCGCATGCAAGCTTACGCTCAACGTCAAGGAGGGCGTTATCGAGGAGTGCCTCGTCGAGACCCTCGGCTGCTCGGGCATGACCCACTCCGCAGCCATGGCCTCCGAGATTCTTCCCGGTAAGACCATCCTTGAGGCGCTCAACACCGACCTCGTGTGCGACGCCATCAACGTCGCCATGCGTGAGCTGTTCCTGCAGATCGTCTACGGCCGCAGCCAGACCGCATTCTCCGAGGACGGCCTGCCCGTGGGCGCTTCCCTCGACGACCTCGGCAAGGGCCTTCGTTCGCAGATTGGCACCATGTTCGGCACCAAGGCCAAGGGTGCTCGTTACCTCGAGCTCTCCCAGGGCTATGTCACCCGCATGGCGCTGAACGACAAGAACGAGATCATCGCGTTCGAGTTCCTGAACCTCGGCAAGTTCACCGACGCCCTCAAGAAGGGCGTTTCCCCCGAGGATGCCATCAAGGGCGCCATGGGCCACTACGGCCAGTGGGACGCCGCCGCTAAGTACATCGATCCGCGCACGGATGAGGAGACGCACACCGTCGAGTCCGTGTTCCCGGTTCACGAGTAGAAGGGGAGGGAACGAACCATGGCTATCAGCTTCGAAGGTTACGAGCGCCGCATCGATAAGATCAACGCGTGCCTCGCCGAGAACGGCATCTCCTCCCTCGAGGAAGCTCTGCAGATCTGCCAGGACAAGGGCATCGACCCGCGCGAGATCGTGACCGATGTCCAGTCCATCGCGTTCGAGAACGCCAAGTGGGCATACACCCTCGGTTGCGCGCTCGCCATCAAGAAGGGCGCCAAGAGCGCTTCCGAGGCCGCCGCGATCATCGGTGAGGGCCTTCAGGCCTTCTGCGTGCCCGGCTCCGTTGCCGAGGACCGCAAGGTCGGCAAGGGCCACGGTGACCTGGGCGCTATGCTCCTCGGTGACGACACCGAGTGCTTCGCGTTCCTGGCTGGCCACGAGTCCTTCGCTGCCGCCGAGGGCGCCATCGGCATCGCGCTGAACGCCAACAAGGCTCGCAAGAAGCCGCTGCGCGTCATCCTGAACGGTCTTGGCAAGGACGCCGCCCAGATCATCGCCCGCATCAACGGCTTCACCTACGTGAAGACCCAGTTCGATTACTTCACGGGCGAGCTCAAGATCGTCGAGAAGATCCCGTACTCAGATGGTCCGCGCTCCGAGGTCAACTGCTACGGTGCCGACGACGTCCGCGAGGGCGTTGCCATCATGTGGCACGAGAACGTCGACATCTCGATCACCGGTAACTCCACCAACCCCACGCGCTTCCAGCACCCGGTCGCCGGCACCTACTTCAAGGAGCGCGTGCTCGCCGGCAAGAAGTACTTCTCCGTGGCCTCTGGTGGCGGCACCGGCCGTACCCTGCACCCGGACAACATGGCTG
>CAJLVH010000194.1 GCA_905210055.1 uncultured Enorma sp.
GTGACAGCGGTGCCAGGGGAAACTGTCACGTTTCTGTCACGCCTCTGGCCAAACGTGACAGTTTCCCCTGGCACCGCTGTCACGCCAGCGCCCGCTTGGCCGCTACGAGAGGAACGGGTTGCGCTCGCGGGCGATGGCGTGCCGGATGCGGATGTACTCCAACACGAGCAGCACGAGCAAGAGCGTCATTGAAGCAAGGTAGCTCGCCACGGCGCCGGTGAGGCCGATGAGGTTCACCAGCAGCAGCGACGAGAGCGTCACGGCGGCGAACGCCACGAGGTAAAGGCGCATCACGGTGCCCTGACGACGCAGCACGGTGACGATCGCGTACAGGAAGTCGATCGCCGCGATGACGCCGCCCGCCACGACCATAAGATAGCTGAGCAGGCGGAACTGCTCGAAATCCACGCCGTACAGAAAGCCGGTGAGCGGGATGCCGATCGTTCCCATGAAGATGCCGACGACGGCTGTCACCGCGATGATGATCGCCATCATCGCGAGCAGGATGAGGTCGAAGCGCCGGCGCTTCTTAGGGTTCGCCCAGATACCCGCGAGCCGAACGAGCTGAGGTTTGTAGATGAAGCCGATGATGATCTGGATGCTCTGCGAGGGGAAGTAGAGCGCGTTGAAGTAGAGCTGGTTCTCGTAGGGCAGCGCGCCTTCCATCACGAGCTTCGGCATGGTCTCGATGAGGTTGAAGAGGAAGAGCGCCGCAAAGAGCGGGAAGCATTGGCGGAAGAGGTCGGTGACCTCCTCGAGCCGCCAACGACGCGACTTCTCGGTCTCGAGCAGCGCGAGCGGAACCGTTACGAGCACAAGCGAGGCGGTGGCGGCGATGCCCATGCCCACCGAGGCGATGGCGATGTTGCGCGTTACGAACAGGAGCACCGTGAACACGAGGAACACCGCCGCGGAGCGGAGCGTCTGCGAGATGCCTGCAAGGTAGAGCTTATCGGCCTGCTGCAGGCGCCCCTCGTACACGTCTGCCGCGCCGTCGACGAGCTTGAAGAGGTACACGCCGAAGCAGATCGTCGCCATGTAGGGCTGGTAGTCGCGGATCGTGCAATACAGGATGCCGAGCACGAGCGCCATGGCCGTCGATGCCCAGCGCTGGATCTGATAGGACGAGAACGCGTGCCCCTCGTCGATATCCGAAACCTGGAAGTTGCGCACGCCGTAGTTTGCAGCGTACATGAGCAGCATGCCTGTGGAGAACGCCATGGAGAACATGCCCGCCTGCTCCGTGCCGGCGAGCTGCGAGGCCACGATGGAGAGAATCGGCAGCGACATGCCCCAGATCGTGGTGCCGAGCGTGTTCCACACGTAATCGCGTCGCGCGCTGTGCGACTCGTATTCCTCTTCCTGCTCGCTGAGCGATCCCTGGTAGATGGCGCCAAGCAGACGGGTCCACCACTGGTTCACGAGGCGGGCGAGGAAAGGCTGGCGCGCGCGGCGGGCGCGGATGCCCTGTGCGGACGCCGCCACGGTGCGGCCGGATGGCGCAGATGCGGTGCGACCGCGGCGCTCGGCAAGCTTGTCGCGTAAGATGTCGATGGGGTTCGAGAGCACGGTGCTCCTATCATGTTCTAGCGTCATTCCATGGTCTCGGTGCCATGGCGTTCCTTGCGAACGTTCATTATAATCAGTTCCAGTTGCGAAATTGCGAACATGCCGTGTCGGCGGCGACGTTCGCACATGGGTTGTAATCGAGGGCGCGGCTTTATCGCTCGAGGTTCGCGCTCGCGTACAGAAAGGTGTGGAGCGCATGATCGAGACCATACTTTTGGAGAACGGTATCAACTGCGATATCGACCGCGTGCACGTGGATTGGTGCCCAGCGAAGCTCATCGAGCATTCCGTGTCGCACCACGAGGCGTACCTGACCTCGACGGGGTCGCTTTCCGTTTCGACCGGTGCCTTCACCGGCCGTAGCCCCGAGAACCGCTACATCGTGGACGCCGGCGAGGCCGATGAGCAGGTGAATTGGAATAGCAAGACGAATAAGCCGGTCGACGAGGAGACGTACAAGCGCGTGCGCAAGAACGTGACGCGTTACATGTCGCAGCGCCGCCACCTGTTCGTGGTTCGCGGTTTCGCGGGTGCGGATCGCCAGTACGCCCGTAAGGTCATGGTCGTCTGTGAGCGCGCGCACCAGGCGCTCTTCATTCAGAACATGCTCGTGCGTCCCACGAAGGACGAGCTCGACATGTTCGGCCGCCCGGACATCACCGTGTTCGCGGCGCCCACCTACGTGTGTTCGCGTGATCGCGACGGCCTGGAGCCCGCGGCGGGCATCCTCGACATGAACCGCAAGCAGATCGTCGTCGCCGGCACCGGCTACTGCGGCGAAATCAAGAAGGCCATCTTCACGATGATGAACTACCTCCTGCCGCTCGAGGACGGCGTGCTGCCCATGCACTGCAGCGCCAACGTCGACCCCGCCACCGGCAAGACGTGCATCCTCTTCGGCCTTTCCGGCACCGGCAAAACGACGCTCTCCGCCGACCCCGCGCGCCTGCTCATCGGCGACGACGAGCACGGCTGGGACGACAAC
>CAJLVH010000195.1 GCA_905210055.1 uncultured Enorma sp.
CCGTGGCCGCCGCCGCGCCAGATGGGGCCCACCGCGTGGACGCACCAGCGCGCGGGCAGGTTGAACGCCGGCGTCGCCACCGCGCCGCCCGTGGGACAGCCGCCGATAGCATCGCACGCAGCACGCATCTGTTCGCACCCCGCCGCCGCGAAGAGTGCACCGCACACGCCGCCACCCTCTGCAAGATGCGTGTTCGCGGCGTTGACGAGCACGTCCGCATGCACGCGGGCGATATCGTTCCTCACGATGGAAAACGGCATGGCGCGCTCCTTCCGTTGCGAAGCTACTTCCCCTTCACCATGGTAAGCGAAATCTTGCCGCGCTCGCGGTCCACGCGCTCGACCCACACCTGCACGGTGTCGCCCACGGCCACCACGTCGCTCGGATGCTTCACGAACCGCGTCGAGAGCTTCGAGATGTGCACGAGGCCGTCCTGATGCACGCCCACGTCCACGAACGCGCCGAAGTCCACCACGTTGCGCACGGTGCCGGTGAGCTCCATGCCGGGTTCAAGGTCGTCGATGGAAAGCGCCTGCTTGCTGAACACGACCTCCGGAGCGTCGTCACGCGGGTCGCGGCCAGGCTTCTTGAGCTCGTCGATGATGTCGAAGAGCGTGAGCAAGCCGCAGCCCAGCTCGCCCGCGAGCGCGGAAACACTGCCCACGCGGCGCTCGATATCCGGCACGCCGCCGGTGGCTAGGTCAGAGGCCGAAACTCCTGCGCGGCGCAGCACCTCGCGCGCCACAGCATAGCTCTCCGGGTGTACCGCCGTCGCGTCGAGCGGGTTCGCGCCGCCTGCGATGCGGAGGAACCCTGCCGCGTTCTGGAACGCCTTGGGACCGAGCTTCGGCACGTCCAGAAGCTGCTTGCGATCGGTGAACGCACCGTGCTCTTCGCGGTACGCCACGATGTTTCGCGCCACCTGCGGCGTGATGCCGGAAACGTAGCCAAGGAGGCTCGCGCTCGCCGTGTTCACGTCCACGCCCACGCGGTTCACCACGTCCTCCACCACGTGCCCGAGCGTGCGGGCGAGCTCCGTCTGGTCAAGATCGTGCTGGTACTGGCCTACGCCAATAGATTGCGGCGGGATCTTCACAAGCTCCGCGAGCGGGTCCTGCAAACGCCGTCCCAGGCTCATGGCGCCGCGCGTGGTCACGTCGAGCTCCGGGTACTCCTGGCTCGCCAGCTCGCTCGCGGAATACACGGAGGCGCCGGCCTCGTTCACGATGGTGTAGCGCAGCTCGGGCGCCGCCTCCGCGATGAAGCTCGAGACGACTTCCTCCGTCTCGCGGCTCGCCGTCCCGTTGCCGATCACGATGGTGTTGATGTCGTAGCGCTTCACCAGGCGCGCCAGCTCGCGCTTCGTGCCGGCGACGTCGCGGCGCGGCGGCGTGGGGTACACCACGCCGTGGTCGAGCAGCTTGCCGGTCTCGTCCATGACGGCGACCTTGCAGCCAGTGCGATACCCCGGGTCGAGCGCGATCACGCGGGCGCCGCGCACGGGACGGGCGGAAAGCAGACTCTCCAGGTTTTTGCCGAAGACCTTGATCGCCTCCGTCTGCGCGCGCACGGTGAGCTTTGCCCGCAGCTCGCGCTCGAGCGAGGGCGCCATGAGGCGCTTATAGCCGTCTGCGATGGCGGCGTCGAGCACCGGCGCGAACCCTCCTTGGCGACGCGGCCAGCGGCGCGCGAGGCGCGTGACGGCGGCGTCCGTGTCCACGCCCACGCGCACACGGAGCTTGCCCTCGCGTTCGCCGCGATCGATGGCAAGGATACGGTGGTTGGGGATCTTCCGCGCGGGTTCCTCGAAATCGTAATAGGGCTCATAGGGCGTCTTCTCGTCCGCATCGACGGCGATGGACACGATCTCGCCCGTACCCTCCGTGAACGAGCGCAGATCCGCCACGTTCTCCGGGTCCTCCGCCACCGTCTCCGCCACGATGTCCTGCGCGCCGGCGAGCGCCTTCTCCGGCGTGTCGTAGCCGGCCTCCGCCGCTTCGGGCGTCACGAAGGGCGCGGCGGCATCGAGCGGCGTGCCCTTGGACGTGACCTGCATGATGATCATGTTCGCGAGCGGCTCGAGCCCTGCCTCACGCGCCTTGCTCGCACGCGTCTGACGCTTCTTGCGATAGGGCTTGTAGAGATCTTCCACGCGCTGGAGCTGCGTGGCGGCACGAATCTCTTCTTCAAGCTCCGGCGTGAGCTTGCCCTGCGCACCGATGAGCAGGATGACGTCTTCCTTGCGCTGCTCGAGGTTCCGCAGGTAGGTGAGGCGGTCGTCGAGCGTGCGGAGCGCGACGTCATCCATGCCGCCCGTCGCTTCCTTGCGGTAGCGTGCGATGAACGGGATGGTGTTCCCCTCGTCGATGAGCTTGACGGCGGCGTCGACGGCGGCGGGTTTGAGCGAAAGTTCCGCCGCGAGCGTTGCGATGATATCCATAGACGACATGCCTCTCTAACGACAATGTAAAATTACCCCAGCGACTTTTTTACATCGATGGCCGCGATGCGTGACCGCTTGGCTGGTTGGCCGCTCGGCCGTTGCCGAT
>CAJLVH010000196.1 GCA_905210055.1 uncultured Enorma sp.
GGGAGCCTTGCCGACGCGGGTGCGTTGGCGCGTGCGGGGGAATTGTGACGCGAGAACAGCGGCATGGTGATCCTTGGTGCGTTTGTGGTACGTGTTCGTATGCCTTCTATCTATTCTAGCACGCGTTCTTACTATGTTCGGTTTGTTCGTCTTCGCATAGGTCCTTTTGTCTGTGCGAGAGGGTATCATGGGTACACGTGCGGATCGGCGGAAGGAGTGCCCATGGCTTATGCAAGAGATGTCGAAAAACTTGCAGCGTATGATGCCTTTGCTGCCGATGTTCGCTCTGAACTCGAGGACGTTACGACCCGCATGACCGAGCTCAAAGGCGCCGGCCGTGTGAAGACGGCAACGTATCGCCAACTGTTCGCTACCCGCATCACGCTCAAGGATATCGACCGGCGCTTGAGCGAGCGCGGATTGTAGCATGTAAAATTACCCCAGCGACTTTTTTACATCGCTCAGGTTGAGGTCGTGAGCCGCAGCGGGTCACTCAGCGATGTAAAAAAGCCGCTGGGGAATTTTACGTACGCCAGAGGGAGCAAGGAGAGGTTCGATGGAGTCGCTCTATAGGAAATATCGCCCGCTCACGTTCGAAAGCGTCGTGGGGCAGCAGCATATCGTGTCCACGCTCGAGCACGCCGTGACCGAGGGGCGCCTTTCCCATGCGTATCTCTTCTGCGGCCCGCGCGGCACAGGCAAGACCACCATGGCGCGCATCCTGGCGAAGTCGCTCCTGTGCCAGGGTGCCGACGCCGCACGCACACAAGGCGCTGCGGGATGCTTGCCCGACGGCACCTGTCCCGAGTGCGCCGCCATCGCCGAGGGCACGCATCCGGACGTCTACGAGCTCGACGCCGCGAGCCGCACTGGTGTGGACAACGTGCGCGAGGAGATCATCGGCTCGGTGAACTTCGCCCCGGTGCGCGGCGCGTACAAGATATATATCATCGACGAGGTTCACATGCTGACCACGGCGGCGTTCAACGCGCTGCTCAAGACCCTCGAGGAGCCGCCCGCGCATGTG
Source organism: uncultured Enorma sp. (assembly GCA_905210055.1). GTDB lineage: Bacteria > Actinomycetota > Coriobacteriia > Coriobacteriales > Coriobacteriaceae > Enorma. The sequence goes on from CAJLVH010000196.1 coordinate 1,028, forward strand.
GTCTTCGTGCTGTGCACCACCGACCCCCAGAAGATCCCCGAGACGATTCTCTCACGCTGCCAGCGCTTCGACTTCCACCGCATCGGCAACGAGGATATCGTGGGGCGTCTGCGCTTCATCTGCGAGCAAGAGGGATTCGCGTTTGACGACGACGCCCTTGAGGTCGTAGCCAAGCACGCGCGCGGCGGCATGCGCGACGCGCTCTCCACGTTGGAGCAGCTTTCGGTGTTCGGCAACGGTTCGGTGCGCGCGGCGGATGCGCGGGCGCTGCTGGGCGAGGTTTCGGGTACGGTGCTCTCGCGCTTCAGCCATGCGCTCGCTTCGCGCGACGTCTCCACGCTCTTCGCACTCGTAAAAGAACAGGTCGACGCCGGCGAGGACTTGATGGAGCTCACACGCGACCTCGTGGCGCACGTCCGCGACGTGTACATGGCCCATGTCGCCGGCGCACGCCCCGAGCTCATCGAGGGCACGCCGGAAGAGATTGCCGCGCTTGCCGAGGAGGCTGCACTGTTCGAGAGCGGCGACCGGCTGTCGCGCGTGCTCGTGGTGCTCGATGACGCGGCGCTCGAGATGCGCTCCGCTGCCGATATGCGGCTAGTGTTGGAGATCGCGCTCACGCGCCTGGCACGTCCGGAGGCGGATCTTACCCTCGAGGCCCTTGCCGAACGTCTCGAGCGGCTTGAGGCGCAGATAGCAAAGGGGATTCCCTCGGCACCGCTCGCCGCAGCCGACGTGGCGGCGCTTGTGGGAGCGAAGATGCCGAAAGAGCGCGCTGCCGGCTTTGCTGAGCCCCGTTCCGCTTCGGTGCCCGCTGCTTCGCCTGTAGAACCAGTGGCTTTTGCAGCGCCGAAGGCCGCCTCGTCCGCGCGCGCTGCCGACGCGGCCTCAGGCGCTTCCGCGAATGCTCGCTTCGCCGTGAGCGAATCGGATCGGGCGTCCGCTCGTGTTGCTTCCGTCGAGCCCGCAGTTCCCGCCGATCGCGTGGAGGCTGCCGTACCTGCGGCTCCCATGCCTGCAGCGGAGAAACCTGTTGAGGCAGCCTCTGCGGTTGTGGAGCCCCAAATCCCCTCGCCCATCTCGACTGCTTCTCAGGCCGCGGCAACGCAGGCTGAGCCCGTTCGTCCGTCCACCGTGCCTGCCGCGGCTGCGCCCACGGCTGCTCCTACTGCTGCCCCCGCCGCGCCTGCGGCGGAGCCTTCTGCAGCTGCTGCCGTGTGCGATCCCGGTGAGCTGCAGCGCAAATGGGACGAGGTTGTGCGTCTTGTGACAGCGGCGCAGCCCTCGCGCGGATCGCTTCTGTTGAGTTCCCGCGCCGTGGCGGACGATGGCGAAGCGCTCACGGTCTCGTTCCCCGCAGGCTCGAACTTCGCGATTACGATGCTCGGTCGCCCCGATACGCAAAGCATCGTGCAGCCGCAGGTTGCCGCCGTTTTCGGCGTGCGCATGCTGAACTATGTGATGGCTGAGGTGCAGCCCGCCGCGCGCTCGATGTCTACGTCTG
>CAJLVH010000197.1 GCA_905210055.1 uncultured Enorma sp.
CGCGGGCGAACAGGACGCGCGATCGTTACTTCGCGAGCCCGGATTCCTCAGCCGAAAGCGGCTTCTTGAGGAACGAGAGAATGAGCGCGGCAATCACGGAGCCCGCGATGAGCGCCACAAGGTACATCACCGGATTGCCGATGACGGCGATGACCCAAGCGCCGCCATGGGGCGCGGGGCTCGTGCAGCCGAAGAGCGCGGAGAGCGCGCCGGCAACGGCCGAACCGATGATGCAGCTGGGCAGCACGCGACCGGGATCGGCGGCGGCATAGGGAATCGCGCCCTCAGAGATGAACGAAAGACCCATGATGTAGTTCACGATGCCGGCCTTGCGATCCGCCTCGGTCCAGCGATTCTTGAAGAACGTGGTGGAAAGCGCAACGGCGATGGGAGGAACCATGCCGCCGACCATGACGGACGCCATGACGATCTGCGCGGAGGTGGTGCCAGCAGCGAGCATGCCGGTGCCGAACACGTAGGCCGCCTTGTTGAAGGGACCGCCCATGTCGACGGACATCATGCCGCCCACAACAGCGCCCAGGAGCACGAGGTTGCCCGTGCCGAGGCTATTGAGCGCGCCGGTGAGCCAGGAGTTGATCGCTGCGAAGACGGGGTTCAGCGCAAGCATCACGAAGCCGATACCGAAGATCGCCACGAGCGGGTACAAGAGCACCGGTTTTATGCCCTCGAGCGAGCTGGGCAGATGGTCGCAGGCCTTCTCGAAGGCAAGCGTGAGGTAGCCCGCTGCGAAGCCGGCGAAGAGCGCTGCGATGAAGCCGCCCGAGATGAGGGCGCCCTGCGCCTCGGCGTCCATGGCCGTGGCGAGGTAGCCGAGCGTGAAGCCCTGTTTGGCGAGCCAGCCGCCCACCAGACCGGGCGCGAGGCCGGGACGGTCGGCGATCGACATGGCGATGAACGCGGCGAGGATGGGCAGCATGAAGTCGAACGCCGTGCCACCCACGAGGTTGAAGAACGCGGCGAGCGGCGTGGAGCTACCATAGGCAGCCGTACCCATGCCCTGGGTGTCCACCAGGAAGGCGATGGCCTTCAGGATACCGCCGCCCACGACGAACGGCAGCATGTGCGAGACACCATTCATGAGGTGCTTGTAGATCTGCGAGCCGATACCGTCGCCCGAGGCGGCCGCCGGAGCGGAAGACCCGCCCTTCGCGTGGCAGATGGGCGCCTCGCCGTCCACGATGATTTTGATGAGGCGCTCGGCATCGTTGATGCCGGCGGAAACGTTCGTGGAGTAGAGCGGCTTGCCGTCGAAGCGGCTGAGCTCGATACCCTTGTCCGCTGCGATGATGATGCCCTTGCACGCAGCGATCTCCTCCGCGGTGAGCGCGTTCTTCGTACCCACGGAGCCCTGGGTCTCGACCTTGATGGTGTAGCCCATCTCGCCCGCCACCTTCTCGAGGTTCTCGGCGGCCATGTAGGTGTGCGCGATGCCCGTGGGACACGCGGTGATTGCAAGGATCTGCGGCAGGCCGCTGTCCTGCGCGGCTGCTGCGGGAGCGGCCTTTGCAGCTGCCTTGGCCTCTTGTTCGGCGTCGTAGGCAGCTTCCGCGGCATCGATCGCGGCAAGGAATTCGTCTACCGACGTCGCCGCGCGAAGCGCCGCCGAGAACTCGGGGTGCATGAGGAGCGCCGAGAGCTTGGCGAGCACCTCGAGGTGCACGTTCGCCTGCGTGTCGGGAGCGGCGATGAGGAAGATGAGGTCGGAGGGTTTGCCGTCGGGCGCCTTCCAGTCCACGCCGCCGGGCACGGTGATCGCCACGAGACCGGGCTCGCTCACAGCATCGGTTTTGGCATGCGGAATCGCCACGCCCTCGCCCACGGCGGTGGAGAACTCAGCTTCGCGTGCGAGCACGGCTTGCTTGTAGCGGTCGCGGTCTGCGACAGCCCCGATGCCGCACTGCAAATCGACGAGGACATCGATGGCCTCATCCTGCGACGCGGCGACTACGCCGAGCTTCACACCCTCCTTCTTCAGCAATCCGGTGATCTTCATGTCAATACTCCTTTCTCGGCAAAACGCCGCATGATGGATGAAACGACCTCGAAAGACGTCGTACGTTCCACATCGACTCTCGATTGAATGGGTTCGAAGCGCATCACAGCGATGGACGCGCCCAGCCAATAACCCCCGTCCCCAATGGCAGGCCGTCCCTAATGGCATCTCAGAGGGCGGAGAGGAGCGCCTCCACCTCAGTGCGCGTGGCGAGCTGCATGGAGAACGCGCTGGCGGAACCAGTGCACACGCCCATGCGGAACGCCTGCTCGTAGTCGCCGCCACTCTCGGTATAGCCCGCAACGAAGCCTGCGACCATCGAGTCGCCCGCTCCTACGGAGTTCACCACATGACCGCGCGGCGCCGGGCTCTCGTGCACCGAGCCGTCCTCGGCCACGAGCACCGC
>CAJLVH010000198.1 GCA_905210055.1 uncultured Enorma sp.
CGCCGAGACCCTCGACAAGTCGCAGATCGACGCCCGCATCATGGTGAACCTCGACTCCGAGGAGGAGGGCGTGGCGACCGTGTCGTGCGCCGGCGGCGTCGTGGCGACACTCACCCGTCCGGTGGTGCGCGAACAGGTGGACGGCGCGACGCTCACGCTCGACATCTCCGGCCTCCAGGGCGGTCACTCCGGTAGCGACATCCATCTCGAGCGCGGCAATGGCGACCTCATCATGGCGCGCATCATCGAGAAGCTCATGCGCACCGGCGCGCCGCACCTGGTGAACATGAACGGCGGCACGAAGGACAACGCGATCAACCGCGAGTGCACGGCCGTGCTCGTGTACGCGAACATCGCCGAGGCCGAGGCGGCTGCGAAGACCGCGCAGGCCATGATCGACGACGTCACCGCCGAACTCGAGGTCTTCGACCCCGGCTTCACCTGCACCGTCGAGGTAGCGGACGGCGCCTCCGTCGAGGCGATTCCCGATGCCGATGCCCGCGCCTTCATCTCTGCCCTGCGCCTTGCGCCGAACGGCGTCATGCGCCGCAACGTCGCAGCCGACGGCTCGGTCGAGGTTTCGTCGAACATCGGCGTCGTGCAGACCTCGGACGACATGATCACGTTCCTGCTTTCGCCACGTTCGTCTATCACGTCGCTGCAGGAGGACGTCAAGGAGCGCATCCAGACGCTCGCCGATGCGTTCGGCTTCAACGCGCTCTTCGAGAACGAGTATCCCGGCTGGAGCTACGTCGAGCATTCGCACGTACGCGACGTCTTCAAGGAGAGCTATCGCGAGCTTTTCGGCGCTGAGCTGCGTATCGAGTCCATCCACGCCGGCCTCGAGTGCGGCCTCTTCGCCGCGGCTCTGCCCGGGCTTGATGCCATCGCCGTGGGTCCCACGCTCGCCAACGTCCACACCCCCGATGAGTGCATGGAGCTCGCGTCGTCCGAGCGCTTCTACCAGCTGCTCGTCGACGCGCTGCGCCGCCTCGCCGCGTAGGCGCGAATCGCATATAGTTTCTTAGCGCGCGAGCCCCGCTTGCCTCTTGGCAGACGGGGCTCGTTTTTTGGCGCTCCAGGCGCAACGTCCGCGTGCTGCCGATTCCTCCAAGGGTTCCTCTCAGCTGAATCGACTTTTCTCGACGGTTTTGCCCTTTCGAAGCGCGATTCTGTCGAAAAAAGTCGATTCAGCCGAAGCGGCGGCGGGTGCGGCGGCCTCGGGATCGGCCGTGGCAGGCGGCGGGTGCGGCGGCCTCGGGAATGGATGCAGGAGACGCGCCCATCTGGTTCGTGTGTCTTGTCTGCCCGATGGGGTAGACTGGTGCAAGCAGAAACTATGCGCCAGAGAGGATACCCCGCATGTCTGATTCCGCAGCCCGCCGCACGTTCGCCGTCATCGACGGCAACTCGCTCATGCACCGCGCGTTCCATGCCGTGCCACCTACCATGAACGCACCGGATGGCACGCCCACGAACGCGATCTTTGGATTCCTCAACATGTTCCTCAAGATGATCGACGCCTTTCACCCGGACGGCGTGGTCGTCGCCTTCGACAAGGGCAAGCCGCGCGTGCGCATGGAGATGCTCCCGCAGTACAAGGCGCAGCGCCCGCCCATGGATCCAGATCTTCGCCAGCAGTTCCCGCGCGTGAAGGAGCTCTTGGCGCGCATCTCCGTGCCGGTGCTCGAAGCCGAAGGCTGGGAGGGCGACGATATCCTGGGCACGCTCGCACGCGCGGGCGAGGCGGCCGGGTGCGACATGCTCCTCATCACCGGCGACCGCGACATGTACCAGCTCACCACCGAGCACGTGAAGATCGTGGGCACGAAGAAGGGTCTCTCGGACGTGCAGATCATGACGCCGGAAACCGTCGAGGACCTCTATCACGGCATCACACCCGAGCTCGTGCCAGATTTCTACGGACTCAAGGGCGATAGCTCGGACAACATCCCTGGCGTGCCGGGTATAGGCCCCAAGAAGGCGAGCGCACTCATCGCGCAGTACGGTAGCCTGGACGGGGTTATCACCCATGCGGACGAGATCAAGGGGAAGATGGGCGAGAACCTGCGCGCGCACATCGACGACGCGCTCGTTTCGCGTCGTGTGGCGACCATTCAGACGAACGCCCCGGTCGAAGTCGACTTCGAGGCGACATCATTTCCCGCGTATGATGCCCAGGCCATCTCGGAGGCGCTTGACGAGCTGGGCATCATGTCTATGCAGAACCGCTTCCTTGCGCTTTTGGGTGATGGCGCGGGCGGCGCCTCGGCTCCTGCCGAGCTCGCGATCCCACGCGTCATCACCGTGCACGGCGCGGCCGATGCCTCTGCCAAAGAGGCGTTCGACGAGCTCGAGCGCGCCCTCACGGCTCCGGAGTGGCTCGCCGCCGCG
>CAJLVH010000199.1 GCA_905210055.1 uncultured Enorma sp.
CTGGCGGATGGCCTCCAGGAAGGGCTGGCTCTCCATGTCGCCGGTGGTACCGCCGATCTCAGTGATGACCACGTCAGCGGCGGTCTTCTCGCCCACGGAGTAGATAAAGTGCTTGATCTCGTTGGTGATATGGGGGATGGTCTGCACCGTCTTGCCCAGATACTCTCCCCGGCGCTCCTTGGCGATGACGTTGGAGTAGACCCGGCCGGTGGTCAGGTTGGAAAATTGGTTCAGATCCTCGTCAATAAAGCGCTCGTAGTGGCCCAGATCGAGGTCGCCCTCATGGCCGTCCTCCGTTACGAAGACCTCACCGTGCTGGAACGGGCTCATCGTGCCGGGGTCGACGTTGAGGTACGGATCCGCCTTCTGCATGGTGACTTTGTAGCCGCGCGATTTGAGGAGACGGCCGAGTGACGCCGCCGTGATGCCCTTGCCGAGCGAGGACACGACGCCGCCGGTAACGAAAATGTGCTTGGTCATTGTTGCACCTGCGCTTTCCCGTATCAGAACCTACTGGTCTTCACGGGATTTCATCGTAGCACTGCACGCGCTCGCTGCGCGCTGCCGCGTCGAATTCACGCAATCGAAACGAAGTGAGTATTTCCGTCCAGGACTCAGATTCTCACTTCGGTTTCGCGCGGGACGCCGTGGTACTTTGGCACCAGGTCTCTGAGTCCCACTGCCGAAGGTTAAAAAGTTGCGAGAACTGTTGACGTCATCGGGCGGTGGGACTCAGAGACCCGGTGGGAAAGTCTCATCACCCGCGGCGGTGGGACTCAGAGACCCGGTGCCAAAGTCTCACAGCGAGTGACGAGGCGGCGAACGAGCGCGGGGCTGTGGGAGACGAAGACGATGCCGAGCCCGCGCTCCTCGGCGCAATCGAGCACCGCGCGCCAAAGCTCCGCCTGCGTCACGGCGTCGAGCATGGCCGTCATCTCATCACACACGAGGTAGCGCGGACGGGTGAGTAACGCCCGAACGATGCTGAAGCGCATGAGCTCTCCGCCCGAGAGCTCGCCGGGAAAGCGGTCGAACCAGGCAGGGCGTATGCCGAATCGCTCGAGCAGCCCCGTTTCCTCGACGGCATCGAACAGGCAGCCCTGTCGCGAGCCGCGCCCGTCGTCGATACGCGACGTGCGCGAATACGCCTCGGCAAGGCTCGCCTCCATGCGCACGAGCGGGTCGAACGCCTGCTCCGGATGCTGCCAGACGAGCTGGACAGGTCGCGGAGCACGTGCGATGCCGCACGGTACCGGGACGCCGTCTGCCAGCACCTTCCCTGCCTGCGGCGCAAGGTAGCCCGCGAGCAGGCGGCAAAGCGTCGTCTTGCCCCGCCCGGAGGGTGCGGAAAGCGCGACGCGCTCGCCAGGCTCGACGGTAAGGTCGAATCTCTCGAAGAGCGGGGCGGCGCCCGGATACGCGAAGGTTATGCCACGTGCGTCGAGGCTCATAGGCCATCCCCCTCCCCTGCCACGCAGCGATCCCCTTCCGACTCACAGCGTTCGGCTCCGCGCACTTCGGTATCGTGCGACGCCGCTTCGGACGGCGCAGCGGGGGCGAACCCGTGCTCAGGCATCGCGTGCCAGAGCGCTTGCGAGAAGGGGTGACTCAACAGCTCCGGCTGCGCGAAGCTCGACACCGGAGCCTCTTCCACGACGTGCCCATCGCGAAAGACCGCCACGCGATCCGCAACGGAAAGCGCGAGCTCAAGGTCGTGCGTGATGAGAAGCACCGCACCGCCCGCATCGGCAAACGCCCGCAGGTCGCCGAGGGCGCGCACGACGAGCTCCATGTCCAGCCCCGGTGTGGGCTCATCCGCGACGATAAGCCGGGGATCGTCGATAAGCGCCGAGGCAACGAGCACGCGCCGCGCCATACCGCCGGATAGCTCATGCGGAAGCATCCGCCCGACACCGGCATCGAGCCCGAGCTCGCGGAAAAGCGTGCGCATCCGCGCCGATCGCTCGCGGCGGCGCGCCCGTCCCACGCGTCCCCGGCCACACGCGCCCACAACCTGCTCGCCCACGCGCATGAGCGGATCGAGGCTGGTGACGCTTTGCGGCACGAGCGAGATACCCCGCCCACGCAGACGTGCGATCTTTGCCGCGTCGAGCGGCTGACCTGCAAAGCGTATCGAGCCTTCAACCAGCGCATTCGGCTCGAAGAGCCCCATGATGGCATCGGCGAGAAGCGTCTTGCCCGACCCGCTCGCCCCCACCACGGCAACGAGCTCGCCTGCGCGCACGCTGAGCGAGAGGTCGTTCAGAACGGGCATGTTGACCCGTCGCGCCTGGAAGAATGGCACGCCGGGTTCATAGCGGGAGAAGCTCATCGAGAGATGCTCAACTTGCAGAAGGGGCTGCTCGCCTTCCTGCGCGGGCTCCTG
>CAJLVH010000200.1 GCA_905210055.1 uncultured Enorma sp.
GCCTCGCTCGCCGCGCTCCTCGCAGGCAGCGGTACCATCGCCGCAGGCATCTGGGCGCGCATGAAGGGTCGCGGCGACCAAGAGTAGCAACCCGCCGCACACAAAGTCAACGACCCCGACCGTAATGCAACGAGGGCGCCTTGGAGGTATCTCCTCCAAGGCGCCCTCTCAGCGTGTGCCAGGATATTTCGGCGACCTTAGCAGATCTTGACGACCCAGCCCTCGGGACCTTCAATCTCGCCGGCCTGGATGCCGGTCAGGGTCTCGCGGAGCTTCTGCATGACGGGGCCCACGTGCTCCATGCCACCCTCGCCGAAGACGACCTCGGTGTCGCCGTTCACGACCTTGCCCACAGGCGAGATCACGGCCGCGGTGCCGCACATGCCGCACTCGACGAAGGCGCCGCTCGCAACCTCCTCGAACTTCACCGGGCGCTCGACCACGGTCATGCCGAGCATGTCCTGCGCCACCGTGACGAGGCTGCGGCGCGTGATCGACGGCAGGATCGAGTCTGTCGCGGACTGCGGCACTACAAGCGCGCCCTCCTTGTCCACGAACAGGAAGTTCGCACCACCGGACTCCTCCACAAAGGTGTGGGTCTGCGGGTCGAGATACATGTTGTCGGCAAAGCCCTCGGCGTGTGCCTGGACGCTCGGATAGAGCGACATCGCGTAGTTAAGGCCGGCCTTGATGGCGCCCGTGCCGTGGGGCGCGGCGCGGTCGTACTCGGGAACCTTCACGGCCACGGGCTTGACGCCGCCCGAGTAGTACGGACCCACGGGCGTCACGAGGATGCGGAACTGGTACTCCGTGGCCGGCGCGACGCCGATGACCTCGCCGGTCGCCACCATGAACGGACGCACGTAGAGCGTGGCGCCGGAGCCAAAGGGCGGCACCCAGGCCTCGTTGGCCTTGACAACCATCTTGACGGCCTCGATGAACTTGTCCTCCGGGAAGGGCGGCATCACGATGCGGCGCGCGGAGTCGGCCATGCGAGCGGCGTTGAGGTCCGGGCGGAAGCAGACGATGTCGCCGTCCTTGGTGGTGTAGGCCTTGAGGCCCTCGAAGACCTCCTGGCAGTAGTGGAAGATGCCCGCGCACTCGGAAAGCGTGAGGGTGTGATCGGTCGTGAGACCGCCCTCCTCCCAGGCGCCGTCCTTGTAGTTGCAGACGTAGCTGTAGTCCGTGGGCCTGTAGGCGAAGCCGAGGCCGCCCCAGTCGATATCCTTCTTCTCAACTGCCATAACGTGCTCCTTTACCAGGTCGAATCTTTCGGCACACAAAAGCGTCCAGGCTAGCTGGGCGCTCTTGGCTCGTTCGCTTGTAATACCGACCATTGTACTCCGCCGCGCTAAAGCACCCGGTTAATTCTTTGTTGCAAGCGAAACGATCCGCCGTGGAAATCAGCCTGCCAGCGGCATTCCCATATCGTTAATCCTACCAATTCGCTATACTTATCCGCATCGAATCGGTGCCATGCGCCGACCATCGCCATCCTAGGAGCACCCCATGAGCTTCATCGAAACCCTCCGCGAAGACATCGCGACCGTAAAAGTGCACGACCCCGCTGCCCAAAGCGGCCTCGTCATCGCGCTCTCATACCCCGGCCTCCATGCGAAGTGGATGCACACGCCGGAGCACTGGTTGTGGAGTCATGGTGCGCGTGGCCCCGCGCGCGTGCTCAGCCAAGTCACGCGCTTCTTCACCGGTGTGGAGATCCATCCCGCAGCGCAGTTGGGCAGGCGCTTCTTCATCGATCACGCCATGGGCGTCGTCATCGGCGAGACCACCGTCGTGGGCGACGATTGCGTGCTCTACCAGGGCGTCACACTCGGCGGCACGGGCAAGGAGTGCGGCAAGCGCCATCCCACGCTGGGCAACAACGTCACCGTGGGCGCGGGTGCCAAGGTGCTCGGCAACATCCACCTCGGCGACAACGTCAAGGTGGGAGGAAACTCCGTCGTGGTGAAGGACGTGCCCGAGAACTGCACCGTCGTGGGCGTGCCGGGACGCGTCGTGCGCCGCAACGGCTGCCGCATCGTGGAAGAGACCTACGAGGCGAGCAAGCACCGCGAGAACCTGCCCGACCCCGTGGAAGAGCAGTCGCGCATGAACCGCGAGGGTATCAAGAGCAACCGCCGGCGCATTAAAGAACTCGAGCAGCAGATTACCGACATGGAACAGCAGCTCGCCGAGATCACGAAGCTGGTCGAACAGCTCGTGGAGCAGCGTAGCGCGTAGATGATACGCCTCCGCCGGCGCTCACGCGGGGCGGGGTGTGACCCAATTGGGGACAGGTGCATTTTGGGGCATCAGGCACGAGTGCCTGATGCCCCAAAA
>CAJLVH010000201.1 GCA_905210055.1 uncultured Enorma sp.
CCCGCCCCGGCCAAGGGTTCCTGCGCATTCTGTCCGAATATCATGTGTGAGAGGAGGCGCTAATGGCCGGCATCACCCTCGACCCCAAGCAGGCGCGCATCGTCCATGCGCTTACCGGCCCTGTCTTCGTCTCCGCGGGCGCGGGAGCCGGCAAGACCCTCGTGCTCACCCAGCGCGTGCTGCATGCGCTCACGCCCGGGTCCAAGCCGCGCGAGCAGTGGGCGAACCCAGACGTGCCCGAGCCGTTCCTCGATAGCATCGACCAGGTGCTCGCAATCACCTTCACCACGAAGGCGGCCCAGGAGCTCAAGCAGCGCGTGCGCCGCGCGCTCACCGAGGAAGGGCTCGATGCCCAGGCGGAGCGCGTCGAGGACGCCTGGTTCTCCACGATCCACGGCATGTGCTCACGCATCATTCGCGCCTACGCGCTCGACCTCGATGTCGATCCGGGGTTCAAGGTGGCGGAGTATGCGGATGGCATCAAGCGCGAGGCTGTCGAGCACGTGCTGCGCGACGCTGGAGGCGAGTACCAAAAACTGCTGTCGCGCTTCAAGATCGAATCCGATTCCGCAGGAAGTCTGAGTGTGAGCAGCCTCATGGCGATTCTGAGCGCCATCTTGAACAAGGTTTCCTCATCGACCTCGGGATTAGACGCGTTCGAGCAGGTGACGCCCAAGCCGTCGCATCGACGGGTCTACGAAGCATACCGAGCGATTGCCGAGTCGCCCACGTTCAAGAACGCAGCGATCGCGCAAGAAGCGGTCGCTGCCCTCGATGCCTACCTCGATTCTCTGCGTGACATGCCTGCGCTCTGCGCATGCTATGCGGCGTGCGACAAGCTCAACAAGGTTGGCGCCACGGCGGCCGAGAAGGAGTTCGTCGACGAGGTTCGCAGCTCGCGTGCCCAGTTCTTCGCCGAGGCATACCTCGTCGCCAACTCCGATGCCCTAGACGAGCTCATGCCGCTTGCGGCCAAGGTGCAAGCGGAGTTCAAGCGCCTCAAGCATGAACGCAACGTGCTCGACAACGACGATCTGCTCACCATCGCCTACGACGCCCTCAAGAACAACCCCGTGGTGCGCGCGGAGTTCGCAGGCAAGTTCAAGATGGTGATGGTCGATGAGTTCCAAGACACCGCCCAGCAGCAGGTCGAGCTCGTGAACCTGCTGTGCAGCCCCGATGGTCGCGAGCTCTGCACGGTGGGCGATGCCCAGCAGTCCATCTACCGCTTCCGCGGGGCGGACGTGTCGGTCTTCCGCAACAAGGCGAGCGAGGTGGCGGCAACGGGCTCGGTGCTCGATTTGGACGTGAACTTCCGCAGCCACGCGCAGATTCTCGAGTTCGCCGACCGCATCTTCCAGGGCGGGGCGGAAAACCGGCTCGGTCGCGACTTCCTGCACCTTGAGTCGTGCGGCGAACAAACGCGTGCGAACGCACTTGCCAAGAAGGGCGGCGTGCACGTGATGCGCAGCGCGGACATCTCGCGCCGCCAGGCCTTGCTCGTGGTGGGGGGAACGACGGAGGAGCGCTCCCAGGTCAAGGCGGCGGCGATCGCCGAGCGCTTCCGGCGCCTGCGCGACGAGGAGGGTTTCGCCCCGGGTGACATGGTGATTATCATGGCGAAGATGAGCGATGCGGACACGTACGCTCGTGCGGTGCGCGAGGTGGGCATGCCGTGCGTCATCTCCGGCGGGGCCTCGGTCTTCGCGCGGGCACCCGAGGTTGCCATCGTGCGCTCGCTCGTCGCCTTCCTTGCGGATCCGGAAGACGGCGAGGCCGGTATCGCCCCGCTCGTCACGTCGCCGATGTTCGAGTTCGGCGCGTCCGAGCTCCTCGCGCTTGGCACGTGTTGGAATGCGGAGGCGGGCATCGTGGATACCCGCACCGTTACGGGCGACGTGCTGCTGCGCGGAACCATCCTCGAAGATTTTCTACCCCTGTCGTTGCTCGACCGTGCGCGTGCGATTCTGGGGCGTGCGCTCGCCCGTGTGGGACGCGACCGCATGAGCGACATCGCGCGCGATGTGCTCAACGAATCCGGATGGCTCGCGCGTCTCGAGCGCGGCGGCGCCCAAGACCATGCGGTCGCCGCGAACGTGCTCAAGGCGTTGTCCATCATCGAAAAGGAGGAAGAGGGCCGCGAATATGCCCCGCGCCTGGTGGCCCAAGCGTTTGCCGACCACATCGCGCACGTGAAGGAGACTCCGGCGACCCTTTCCGGTGACGGCGAGGACGCGGTGCACATCATGACCATCCACGCTTCGAAGGGTTTGGAGTATCCGGTCGTCGCCGTAGTGGATAGCGACG
>CAJLVH010000202.1 GCA_905210055.1 uncultured Enorma sp.
GCCCCGCCGCGATGCTTCTACGCTTACTGCTTGTGCGGGCAGTTTTCGCAGCTGTGGTTGGAACCCTCGGCCGTGCTCGAACTAGAGCTTTCGCCCGAGCCACTCGTCGCTTCCGTCGAGGAGCTGCCACCGCGTTGGTCGGTATTGTAGAAGCCGCTGCCCACGAATTTGATGCCGCTTGCGCTGAACACCTTTTCCGCTGCTGATCCGCAGGTGGGGCAGGCGATGTCCGGATGCTCCGTCATCGCGTGCTCGACTTCGAAGACGCTGCCGCACGAGGTGCAGCGGTAATCATAACGTGCCATATTGATATCTCCTCGCATACCTATTGGTTCGCCACAGGGTACTGTACCCCAAATCGCGCCACAAACAAGGTTCGAACGGGTTTTCCGCCAACCATGCATGCGGCGCGATGGAGCAACGTCGGGATGCTGCTCGTGTGCGCGACGGGTCGTCGCATCACTTTGCGCTGCGTCCCGAATCGCGCATGAGCTCGGCAAACGATGCCTCGGCAGCCTCGATGTCTGCCTCGCATGCCTGCCAGCTCCAGTTCGCCTCGATCGTACCCGGCTTGTTCATGCGGGCATCGTCGCCCAGGCAGAGCACGTCTTGCAGCGGAATCATGACCACAGGGGCATTGCTCTCGAGCGCCTCGCGTACAAGATCCTTTGCCAGCTTTGCGCCTTCGGCTTCATCGCCGTCGGCAAACGCGCGCGTGCAGAAGCCGGCGAGCGTCGAGGTGTCGTGCGTCGAAGTGTAGAACACCTTGCCTGGTGCCGGATGCAAGCCCTGGCGCACATCGTAGTCGGAGAATTCGAGCACGTCCATGCCAGGGAAGCCGCAGGTCGCCATCAGCGCACGGACGCCCGGGGTGAGTACGCCCAGGTCTTCGGCAATGAACGGCAGATGACCCAGGTCTTCCGATGCCGCCTGGAAGAGCTCGATGCCAGGGCCGGCGAGCCAGCGCCCTGAGCTACCGGGTTCACCGGCGGGGATGCTGAAGTAGTTATGGAACCCCAGGAAATGGTCGAGACGCACGTAGTCGTAGAGTGAGCAGGCGCGCGCAAGCCGCTCTCGCCACCACGCGAAGTCCGTCTCGCGCATGCGATCCCAACGATAGGTGGGGTTGCCCCAAACCTGGCCTTCGGGTGCGAAGCCATCTGCCGGCGCGCCGGCGACCTCGATCGGCCGCCCATGGACATCGAGGTTGAAGAGTTCGGGCTTCGCCCAGACATCCGATGAATCGTCCGACACGTACATGGGCACGTCGCCGATGATTGCGATACCGCGCTCGTGTGCGTATGCGGCGACCTCGCGCCATGCAAGGTCGAAGCGGTACTGGAGATAGGCTTGCACGCGGGCTTCTTCGGCAAAACGCGGATCGGCGAGCAGGGCGACGTCGAAGTGGCTGAACGCCTCGGGTCATTGCACCCGCGCGGCACCGCTCATGTACGCCTTGACGGCCATGTAGGCGCAATAAGGGTCGAGCCACGCGGCGTTTTCCTCGCAAAACGCGCGGAACCCGCCGTCCTGCTCGCCGCCGTCCGCCCGCCAAGCGGCGTATGCGCCGCGCAGCTCATCCTCGGACTGGGGCAACAGCGCGATGTTGCCGGCGAAGGCCGAGGGGCCGGAATAGGGTGAACCGAACGCATCGACGGGGTTCACGGGCAGGATCTGCCAGTACCGCATACCCATCGCCGCGAGGTGGTCGATGAAGCGGAGGGAGGGCTCGCCGAGCGTCCCCGCCGCGCCGTCCTCGGTAGGTACGGAGGTGATGTGGCACACGATGCCGGCACCCGGCTCGAGCGCGAGCTGCAGGCGCTCCTCCTCGTGGAAGTACACCACTGCCGAGCCGAAGGGCCAGAGGAAAACCTCGACCATCCCATCGTCTGCGATCTTGAGCTTCGTGCCCGAGACCACGTCGGTCGCGCAGGAGGCTTCAGCAGGGATGCGCACCGTGCGGCAGTCGTAGCGGCTGCGGTTGATGAGCACGGTCGCCGTCTGGCCGTCTGCGCCGCGTCGCGTGTAGGCGAGCACGTCGCCCTCGCCGCCCTCTGGTGCCCAGGCGCGGATATCCCCGTCCACCAAAAACGGCAGCGCCCGGCGGATCGCGGAGGCGTTGCGGATGATGTCGGCCATATCGCGGTCGCGGATGTCCTTCTCGAGCGGCATGGTGCGGCGGTTGCCGGGATCGGAGAGGCCCTCCAAGCAGTATTCATCGCCGTAGTAGATGGAGGGCACGCCGGGGAACGTCATCTGCATGAGCGTGGCGAGCCAGAAGCGGCTCTTCGCAAGCCCCATC
>CAJLVH010000203.1 GCA_905210055.1 uncultured Enorma sp.
CCCGCCGTGCCTCGGCTTCGTTCGCGGCGAACGATTTCTCGACGAGCACGTGCTTGCCGCCGGCGATGCACACGAGCGCCTGCTCGGCGTGGAGCGCATTTGGGCTGCCGATGTAGACGGCATCGACCTCGCTCGACGCGGCGAGGTCTTCAAGCTCGGTGAACGGGTGCGTGCCGCCGCGCTCGGATGTGAACGCCTGCGCGCGTCCCGCGTCGCGCGAGAGTGTGCCCACGAAGACGGCGTCCCCGCGCGCACTGACCTCCTCGATGAAATCGCTCGTGATAGGGCTCGTGCCGATAGTTGCGATGCGTAGCATGGAAGTCTCCCCTCGCTCGGGCGTCGGTGCGGTGCTAGTCCACGTCGGCGTCCGTGAACCCGGTGTCTTCAAGCAGTCTACCCGAATCTGCTGCCGTCGTTGCGAGCTTGTCACAGCGTTCGTTGAGCGCGTTGCCCGCATGCCCGCGGACCCAGATGAAGGTGACGTCGTGCGGAGCCATCGCCTGGAGCAGGCGCTGCCAGAGGTCCACGTTCTTCACGGGCTTCTTTGCCGCCGTCTTCCATCCGCGCCGCTGCCAGCCTTCGATCCAGTGGTCGTTGAATGCCTTCACCACGTACTGGGAATCCGAATGGACGTCGATCGTGCAGGGGCGGTTGAGCGCCTCGAGCGCGGCGATGACCGCCATGAGCTCCATGCGGTTGTTCGTGGTGTGGGCGTATCCGGCGGAAAGCTCGCGGGTGAACGTCTCGCCGTGAGCATTGGTGTAGTTGAGCACGGCGCCGTATCCGCCGTTGCCAGGGTTGCCGCGCGCCGCGCCGTCGGTGTAGATGGTGACTTTCACGCAGGTTCCTTTCGAGAGCTGCTGCCGTACCCATTGTACGGTCTTGTCGGGACATGTTGCGCCTTTGCCGTTCGCTTACACGAGCTTTGCGCTTCCCTCATCGCGCGCTCGTACAGTGAAGGCAGACGATGAGGACGTGAAAGGAGCATCATGGATCAGACGGTGCTTGTGGCGGCGGTGGTCGTGGGCGCGGTTGTCGCCTTCCTCGCTTCCGAGGCGGTGCGCGAACTCGAGCGCCAGTGCGAGCTTTTCGACGAGGTCGCCGAGTAGCGCGCCCGCCGCAACCTGATACAATCCAGCCTGCCCGGCTTCTTTTGCACGAGGGAAGTCGCGCAGGCTGGATTCTTATCTGTCGACCTTGTTGAAGGGCGCGACCGCATGCTGCACATTGGATGCCATCTTTCCATTGCCCAAGGCTATGCCGCCATGGGCGAGACGGCGCGCTCCATCGGTGCGGACACGTTCGCGTTCTTCACGCGCAACCCGCGCGGCGGATCGGCGCGCGCCATCGACGCCGAGGATGTCGGTCTCTTGCGCGCAACTATGGAGACCTGCGGTTTTGCGCCGCTCGTGGCGCATGCGCCCTATACGTACAACCCCTGCTCGGCGAAGGACCGGGCGCGCTCGTTCGCGCTCGAGGCCATGCGCGAGGACCTGGAGCGCATGGAGTTGCTGCCCGGGATGTTCTACAACTTCCATCCCGGTGCGCATGTGGGGCAGGGCATTGAGGCGGGCATCGAGCTCATCGCCGAGGTGCTGTGCCGGGTGATGTTCGAAGGCCAGCGCACCTGTGTCTTGCTCGAGACCATGGCGGGCAAGGGTACCGAGGTCGGAGGGCGCTTCGAAGAGCTCGCAGCGATCATCGATCGCGTGTGCAGCGCCCGGCCCGAGCTTGCGGAATGTCTCGGCGTCTGTCTCGACACCTGCCATGTCCACGATGCGGGTTACGACATCGCGGGCGACCTCGACGGGGTGCTCGGGGAATTCGACCGCATCGTGGGGCTCGAGCGCCTGCGTGCTGTGCACCTCAACGATTCGAAGAATCCGCGTGGTGCGCGCAAGGACCGGCACGCGCGGATCGGCGAGGGCTACCTGGGCTCGAAGGAACTCGGTGGGAGCTTAGGCGTCTTCGAGCGGATCGTTCGGCATCCTGCCCTCTGCACGCTGCCGTTCATCTTGGAGACGCCCAACGAGCTTCCCGGATATGCTGCCGAGATAGCGCTGCTGCGCGGTCTCGCCGGATAGGCGGCGTTCGCGCTCGGTGCTGAGACGCCGCATTCGGTCGGGCTAGCCGATCAGTCCCGCTTGCTTCTTAGCGGTGAGGATGCGGCGGACGCTCTCGTCGATGCGCTCTTCGGTGAGCGAGCCGGCGGAAATGGCGTCGAGGATACCCTGGTAGGCGAGGTCGAGGTCGGCGGACATGAGCAG
>CAJLVH010000204.1 GCA_905210055.1 uncultured Enorma sp.
GCTGCGCGCTCGCGGCTGCCCAGTCTGTTGATAAGGATACCAGCCATAACCACCTTGCTCCACTCTACGACGGCTCTACGCAACGAGCTGCCTGCCCGATCCTTGCACTCTGATGTATTCTACCGTCATTCAGAACGCTGCCCGCTCCAAACGACCTTCCGCAAACCTTAAGTCGTTGAAACGTGCTTACCCGGAAATGCTGGTCTACCAATAGCATCTACGGGTAGAACAATACTAACGCGCTCGCCGAGACGCGGCATGAGCGCACCTGCCTTAGGGAGGCATCTATGTACCCGTACGACCCCAATCACGATTACGTGAGCGATTATATCGACCAGTGGAACCGACAGATTCGTGCCACGAAGATCTGGATGGCGGTTATCGGCATCGTGCTCGTAATCACCGGACTTGCCAGCGCGATCGCACCGTTCAGCATGTATGCGTTCATCCAAACGTTCGCCGCCGTCGCGCTCATCATGCATGGCGCCTCGCACCTGGTGAGTTACTTCCAGACGCCGCAGTTCTTCCGCAACGGCGCGACGCTCGCATCGGGTCTGTTGAACGCCCTGCTCGGCATCTTGCTGCTTGCGCTGCCTGCCACGCTTACCGCCGGAACCATCGTGTTCCTGCTGGCGTTCCTGCTGGTGACCATGGGCATCGAGCGCATCTCGTTCGCCCAGAACATGAAGTACTACCAGCTTGGCGGTTCCACCGCAGGCATGATCACGGGCATCGTCGATATCGTACTCGGCATCGTGTTCGCCCTTATGCCGCTCTTCGCAAGCGCGGCAATCAGCATCCTCATCTCGGCATACCTGGTTGTTGCCGGCGTGGCGCTCATCGTGGAGAGCCTTTCGATCAAGCGCATCGACCGATGAAGCCGTAGCGCTCAGCACGAGACGATGCAAATAAAGGCGGTGGGAACCGGGCTGTCCGATTCCCACCGCCTTTTCGTCAAAACGTTTACCTGTGAACGCGCTTACAGGTACTTGCGCCAATCGTCTTCGTCATCGTCGTCCTCTGCCCGCGTCGTGCGCGCCGATTCCTCCGCGGCCTTCGCAGCAGCCGCTGCGCGGGCGGCATCAGCATACGACGTTGCTGGCGCCTCGGGAAACGCGCTAAACGCATGCTCGAACTTCGCGAGGTTCTCGTCGTAGCGCGTGCGCGGGATAGCGAATATCACCTGCTTCACGCCGTGCGAACCACTCGCCAACTCCTCGCGGAACATCTCGGCAACTTGCTCGGCGTCCCATCCGAACACGCCGCAGCCGTATGCCCCGAGCACCGCTTTCTCGCGGCCGAGCGCATCGATGATTGCAAGCACGAAGCGAATGCGATCGCGCATGGAGGCGGCGAGCGTCTCTTCGCTCACGTGGTAATCCGCACGGGCGCGCTTCGCGTTCGGCGCCGCCGCGACGACGACGTCCGCGTAGGCATGCATCTTCCCGCGCTCGAAACGCACAGCGGGAACCACGAGCGCACGTTCGCGATACAGCTCGCAGTTGATGTTGCGGCGGCGGTTTTCACCATACCAATCGCGCTGTTCATTGAGGACGTTGTACAGGTAGGACTCCGTGCAGAGCGCTTCCTCTTGGGCGAGGCCGCCGCGAATGTAACCGCCGCCCGGATTCACGAACGAGGCGAAATCGAGCACCGCAAGGTCGCAGAACTGGGCGTAGCCGCGCCCGTTCTCGAGAATCGCCGCCACAGAGTCGAGCGGGACGACCGTTACGTCGGGCACGCACGGCTCAGCAACCTCGACGGAAGGCATGCCCTCGTAGCGCGTCACGCCTTCAAGAGAACGCGCGATATCCTTCGCAAGGCGCGCTGCCACGTCCGCCGTATGCTGCTCGGCAGCCTTCTTGCGCGCCTCGCGCTTCGGGTTCTCGCGCCCGTTGCCACGGGTTCCCCCATTGCGCCCGTTTCCTGAACGGCGATCGTCCCTACACTCCATGTCATCACCTCTGTACCCGGATCTCTTCGGACTCCCATAAGGATACCCGGAAGCGGGGCATCGCGCACGCGGCACGCTAAAGGCAAAGCGCGGCACAAAGAGGCTTCGCGAGCGGAGTGCAAAGGCGTCGCGCACGCAATTACCTGCTTTGGCGCGCTCGAAACGTCACCGGAGTCGGAAATCTGGCCAAAAACGAAAGGTTGGTGACACTTCCTCCCGGGGAATGAGGGTGCGGATC
>CAJLVH010000205.1 GCA_905210055.1 uncultured Enorma sp.
CGCTGCATAGCGCTCGAGCCGCTCGACTTGCTCGGCGATCACGACAAGCGACTCATCGCGCGCGGAAGCAGCCTCATCGCGGGCATCATCCTGCTCGGCGTCAACGGCATCGCCCAAGCTCGGTGCCGCCGCCCGTTCCCGCGCCTGCGCCATCTCGACCGTGCCTTTGAGCACGGTAAGAGGGGTGCGAAGGTCGTGGGCGAACGCGGCGTTCAGCCGACGTCGGTCTTCAGCCGCGCGCCAGAGCTCGCGGTATGCATCGAAGAGCGCCTCTCGCATGCGTTCCATCACGCCTGCGAGCCGCCCGAGCTCGCGCCCGCGCACCGGCGCGACCTCGAAATCGAGATCCTGCGCTGCGATGCGGTCGGCCGCGGCGCCCAAGCTCGCAAGGGGCTCGGCGATATAGCGCCGATAGAATCGGCGGAAGAACAGCAACGCGCCGCCGCCGAATATCACAACCGGCGCCACAATGCCTGCAGCGACGCGCAGTCCCCAATCGAGCGGCGTGAGATAGACGGACTCGTCGAGCGCCACAAAGTAGGCCACATTTGAGAGGAGCACGTCGTCGCCGAGCTCTTCCCCGGTGAGCGCAGCAATCGTTTGGGAGCGTTCGGCTCGTTCCCGGGCATCGTACGCAGGCAGATCGCTAACCGAGATTTCGGCATCTGGGTCATAGGGACTGCCGTCCGTCGCGATGTAATCCGCCTCCGTGTAGTTACCACCCCAGTCTGTCACGCGATAGACGGGGTCGCGCCGCAGCAGCTCCATGGTGGCGTTCACCACCTGCATGTCGCGATTCCACCCGCCCGCGACGATGGCTCCCTGCGAATAGTTCTCTGCCGCCGTAGCGAATGCCACGAACACGACCTGGTCGTAGAAATCGTCGAGATACACGGGCGTCGCCGGCACGAGTTCATCGGTCGCCGCGTCGTAGATGTACGGCCCCGCGTTGACTTCGACATGCTCTGCGCGGTGCTCCTCCGATACCCGGTAGTACACCTCCATAATGCCCTCGATTGCCACGAGACAAAGCGCGCTCGCCACCACGAGCCACGCGATTGTATAGCCGAAGAACGCACGCATGATGCTCGGATTCTTCCACCACGCACGAAGGCGCGCGCCGAGCCCCGCCCGAGACTCCGCCGCCTCACCGTGCCGCTCTTCAGCATCAGTTTTCATCTTGCCATCTCGCTTCCCCGCGCTCATCGCGCCACCCACCTATATCCCACGCCCCACACGGTTTCGATCACGTCGTCGCCCACGCCCGCCGCAGCGAACTTGTTGCGGATGCGCCGCACGTGCTCGCGCACGATCGCCGGGTCACCCGTCGCGTCCCAATTCCAAACCCGCTCGTAGATCTGCGTGCGATCGTACACACGACCTGGGTTCTTGCTCAGCAGAGCGATGATGTCGAACTCCGTACGCGTGAGGTCGAGTGGCGTGGGCGAAGGTGTTGATCCCGGCTCACCCATCGACCCAGATATGTCCGACGCAGCCGCCGTAGCCGACGCGACCGTAACCGTTCGCTTAGCAAAATCTATCGTGATGTTCGAAAACACGCGCGTACTGCGTTCGCGCACCTCCACGCTGCGCCGCTCCTCACGCGCCAGGTGCGCCCGCACGCGGCCGCCGAGCACGTCGAGCGAGAACGGTTTGAGCACATAATCGTCTGCGCCGGCCGCGAAGCCATCAAGCTGGTCGGTGTTCTCGATACGCGCCGTGAGGAAGATGATGGGGCAGCTGAGCGCCTCTCGAAGCCTGCGGCATAGTTCAAACCCATCCATACCGGGCATATTCACGTCAAGCAACGCGAGGTCAATGCTCCTGTCGTGCGCAACGGCGTCGTTCACGGCGGCAAGTGCCTCCTGCGCCGCGTGCGCGCACACCGTCTCGTATCCCTGCATGCGGAAATAGCCGTCGAGCATATGCACGATCGCAGGCTCGTCGTCCACGATGAGGAGCCGCTTTGCATTTCGACCGTTCGACATAGCCTTCTCCTTTCGCCCTCTCAACCATATGGTGACAGTAAGTTGTCGAGTTTTCGTCTACGCCACCTCGACACTTTTGGCGTCACTTTGGGGACGGCTACGTTTGTGTCGTTTTCGATACAAACGTACCCGTCCCCAAA
>CAJLVH010000206.1 GCA_905210055.1 uncultured Enorma sp.
CCCTGCCGCTCATTCCGAACGGCCCGGTGAACTTCGCCGGCTTCGCGAACACCGAGCAGGTGCACTACCTCGTGGTGGAGGATAGCTTCCCCAACGGACGACCGGCGCTCGAGAAGGGCGGCGTGATTCTCACGGATCGCGAGACCGTGGACAAGGCCGATACCATGAAGGTCACGACCTGCTTGAACCCGCTGCACACCGGCCTCGCCGTGTACGGCTGCCTCTTGAGTTACACGAAGATCGCCGACGAGATGCGCGACCCGGAGCTCGTTGCGCTTGTGAAGCGCCTCGGCTACGGCGAGGGCATGCCCGTGGTCGTCGACCCCAAGGTCATCGATCCCAAGCAGTTCATCGACGTGCTCGTGGAGCATCGCCTGCCCAACCCCAGCCTGCCGGATGCCCCGCAGCGCATCGCGCAGGACACCTCGCAGAAGCTGCCTATCCGCTACGGCCACACCATCAATGCGTATCTTTCCGCTGGTAAGAGTATGGATTCCCTCGTGTGCATCCCGCTTGTGATCGCTGGTTGGCTGCGCTACCTCGAGGCGAAGACGGATTTCGGCGAGGACTTCACCCCGAGCCCCGATCCGATGCTCGAGGAGCTGCAGGGAAAGCTCGCCGCGGGCGGCATCGAGCTGTGCGTCACCGATACAGTTGCCATCCACAACGCTGTGCGCCCGATTCTCTCCAACAAGGAGATCTTCGACTGCGACCTGTACGAGGCCGGTCTGGGCGAGCGCGTCGAGGCGATGTTCGCCGAGCTCAACGAAGGTCCCGGTGCTGTGCGCGCGACTCTCAAGAAGTACCTCACCGCGTAAGTGGATGATCGGGGACGGGTTCGTTTCAACCCATCCCGCAGGCGAGCCTGTCCCCCTATGACGCAAAGTGCAACGTTTTGACCCCGTCCCCAAATGAGTCACCCAAATGAGTCAGAAAGGAAGATCAATGGAGCTGACATTCCGCTGGTACGGATCGAACGAGGAGAAGATCACCCTCGAGCAGATCCGCCAGATCCCCGGTTGCAAGGGCATCGTAGGCACCCTGTTCGACATCCCCGTGGGCGAGGTGTGGCCGCGCGAGCGCATCCGTGCCCTGCGCGAGATGGTCGAGGCGAACGGCCTCACGCTCAAGGTCATCGAAAGCGTGAACGTCTCGGACGATATCAAGATCGGTACCGATAAGCGCGACGCGCACATCGAGGCATACAAGGAGACCATCAAGAATCTTGGTCAGGAAGGCGTGAAGGTCATCTGCTATAACTTCATGCCTGTCTTCGACTGGGTGAAGAGCGATCTCGACTACAAGCTGCCGGACGGCTCCAGCACGCTCGCGTTCGTGAAGGCGAACATCCCGGACGACCCGCAAGAGATCATCGACACCGTGGCCGAGGGCTCAGGCGGCTTCACGCTCCCCGGTTGGGAGCCCGAGCGCTTGGCGCAGGTGAAGAGCCTGTTCGAGGCCTATAAGGATGTGGACGAAGAGAAGCTGCGCGAGAATCTCGTGTACTTCCTCGAGGCTATCATGCCCGTGTGCGAGGAGTACGACGTCAAGATGGCTATCCACCCCGACGATCCGCCATACAGCATGTGGGGTCTGCCGCGCATTATCAAAAACCGCGAGGACCTCGACTGGCTCTGCAGTGCCGTCGACACGCCCTACAACGGCATCACGCTCTGTTGCGGCTCGATCGCCGAGGAGCCGGGTAACGACATCTATGACATCCTCGCCGAGTTCACGCGCCGCGGCCGCATCCACTTCGTGCATATGCGCAACATCAAGTACATTTCACCCGAGGAGCCGGGCAACAAGGACTTCTACGAGGCCCCGCATCCCAGTCCCTGCGGTTCGCTCGATATGTATAAGATGATGAAGGCGCTGCACGACAACGGCTTCGAGGGCTTCATGCGTCCCGACCACGGCCGCATGATTTGGGGTGAGACCGGCCGTCCGGGCTATGGCCTCTACGACCGCGCCTTGGGTATCGCCTACATCAACGGTATGTGGGAAGCTATCGAGAAGTCCTCGAAGTAACTATCTGCCAGAAGGGACAGTCCCTTTTGGCGGGGGGGTCCTTTTTGCGGGGG
>CAJLVH010000207.1 GCA_905210055.1 uncultured Enorma sp.
CCGTCCCCAATGGCTGGTCGAAGGGCGCGGGCTCCCGTGTCCGCGCGGCTATAGCGGCAGGAATGCGATTGCTGCGGCAATCACCACGGCGGGGAGCATGTTCGCCGGTTTGAAGAGCTTCTCCCAAATAAGGTTTACACCCACGCAGAAGATGAGGATCGAGCCCACGAGCGAGAGGTTCGCGAGCGCCGCCTCGGTCATGATGGGGTGGATGAACTGCGCCAAGAACGTGATGCTCCCCTGAAAGATCGCCACGGGGATGGCTGAGAACAGGCAGCCCTTGCCCATGGACGCCGTCATGACGAGCACGATGAGCGCGTCGAGCGCGCCCTTCATGGCGAGCGTCGACCAGTCGCCGGTAAGGCCGTCTTGGATGGAGCCCACGATCGCCATGGCGCCGATGCACGCGGTAAGCGATGCGGTCACGAAGGCGTTGACGAACTCGTTGTCGCCATCGCTGCCGGTCTTCCGCTTGAGCCATTCGCCGAACTGCTCGAACTTGCTGTCGAGGTTGATCGCCTCGCCGATGAGCGACCCGAAGGCGAGCGACGCGAAGACCATCATGGAGCCAGTGCTCGCGATGCTGCCGTCCGGCGCGGCGGTAAGCATGCCGGCAAGCGCGCCGGAAAGCCCCACGAAGAGCACACTCACCCCGGCCGCCTTCATGAGCGTGTCCTGCAGCCGCGGGATGAAGAAGCGTCCGCCGGCGAGCCCGATGATACCGCCTGCCAGCAGCAAGACGACATTGATGACGGTTCCCATTCCTATCATGGTCGGTGTGCCTCCCGGTACGTTCGATTGTTTCCAGACCGCGTCGCGCGTGCGGCGCAGCCGGCGCTGTGGTGCGGATGTGCTTCAATTTTACTCTAGCGATGCCGGGGTGCTAGCCTCGTCGCCGCGCGCTCCGTTCGCAACGTGAAGGGGAGGGGATATGCACATCCAGCCATGGTCCGTCGAGTTCGACGATTTCCTTCACGATGAATCGCGAAACCGCGGGCATGCAGAGACGATCTCGTTCCCGCGTACGGAAGAGGACGTGCGCGCGGTCGTTCGCGAGTTGCATGCGGATGCGGTGCCCATCACGGTACAGGGCGCGCGTACCGGACTCGCGGCGGGCGCGGTGCCGCAGGGCGGGCACGTGCTCAACCTCTCCCGCATGAACCGGTGCCTAGGTCTGCGCCAGGACGAGCAGAGCCGCTTCTTCTTGCGCGTGCAGCCCGGTTTGGTTCTTTCTGAGCTACGGAAATACCTGGCTGCAAAGGCAATCCCCGCAGACGGTTGGGACGCGGCGTCGCTGGCTTCCCTCACGGCGCTTGCCGAAGCGCCCGAGCAGATGTTTCCCACGGATCCCACGGAGACCTCGGCCACGCTCGGTGGCATGGCGGCTTGCAATGCCTCGGGCGCGCGCAGCTACCGCTACGGTGCCATGCGGGAGCACGTGACGGCGCTCCGCCTCGTGCTCGCCGATGGCGACGTGCTCGCGCTGCAGCGCGGTGCATGCCGAGCGGATGGCCGTCGCCTCGCGCTCACCACGGAGGGCGGCCGGCACATCGACGTCGCGCTGCCCCGCTACGAGATGCCCCACGCCAAGAACGCCTCGGGCTACTTTGTCGCGGACGACATGGATGCCGTGGACTTGGTGATCGGTTCGGACGGCACGCTCGGCATCATCACGGAGCTCGAGCTCGCGCTTATGCCCGCTCCCGCAGTGACATGGGGTGTGAGCTGCTTTTTTGCCGAAGAGGGGCAGGGGGCGGCCGCTACCGTCGCGGCGCGTGAGCACATGCACCACGTCGCGGCGCTCGAGTACTTCGACCCCTCCGCGCTCGACGTGCTTCGTCGAGCCCGTGCGACGGGTTCCGCCTTTGCGGCCTTGCCGGAGCTGCCCGCGTCATTCGGCTGCTGTCTCTTCGTGGAGCTCCAAGCGGCGAGCGAGGAAGAGGCCATGGAGGATGTGGAGCGCTTGGGCAGGCTCGTCGAAGAGGCGGGCGGCGACGCGGGCGCGTCGTGGGTGGCGCGCACGGCCGTCGACCGCGAGACGCTGCGGTTCTTT
>CAJLVH010000208.1 GCA_905210055.1 uncultured Enorma sp.
CTAACCCCCGTCCCCGATGGCGGGTGGCGTGCCCTACAGGTTGATAAGGTTGCGCCGCCAGCTGTCGGATGGCCACAGCTCGATGCGGTCGCCCACACCGATGAGCGTAAACGAGCGATCCAGCTCCGAAATCCCCGCCGCTTCAAGCACTGAAGCGGGAACGAGCGCCTTGCCGCTATTGCAGGCAAGCGGCGTCGCCGAAAGCAGCTGCGCAACCTCGTCCGCAAGATCGACGTCCACCTCCCGCACATCGCGCAACGCCTGCCACAAACGCGTCTTGGGTACGAGCGTTACCGCCGGGTAATCGTCTAGGGTTGCAAGCGCAAACAGATACGGCTCGCTCGCAAGACGAAACGCCGAAACATCTACGACCACGCCGTCAGCGCAACGCAGCGCCGCAGCGATGCCTTCCACGGCACCAGTGAGGTACGGCAACCCAGAGCCGCCGGCAGCCCAACCTTCCGCATCCCGCTGCGGAGCATAACGGAACGCATCCGCGACCATGAGCGCGCGAGCTGCCTCTTCGTCCTCATCCACATCGATGCCGAACATATCGAGCGTACACGCGGTACGACCAAACGCAAGATGCTCCGCCACCTTGCCAACCTCCGCTAACCGGCGAAGGTCGCGTGCATCCTCCACCACCGAGACCTGCGCGAATGTGCTCGGGCGATACCCCGCGATACGTCCAAGCTGATCTCGCAAGAGCTGCAAGCACCCCGCGCGAACATGCACCTTTGTCCCTCGGGCATCGATCGTTGCCAGGACAATCGTTGCGAGGTGCGCCGCATCCGTACGCACCTCCGCCGCTAAACAGCGCTCGCGCGTCACGAGGCGCTCGAGGCTCACGCCTTCGGGAATCGACCCCTGCTCGATGCAGCCCACAATCGCCGCAAGCGTCTCTCCAAGCTGCGCAATCGCGCTGAAAAACCCAGTCAGCCGGATGCGCACGGCGTTTCGAGCCCCCTCGTCGAACGCGTAATCGTCGAACGTTACGCCGCGCGGCTCCGCCGCATGTACCGGCACCGCCGAGGTGTTTCGACATCCTACATCCACAGGAACCCCTCCCAAGCATCCGGATACGCCAGGTTCGTCGTCATGGCAAGCTCGTAGGCGATATATCCAGCCAGAACGAGCGCCGCCACGGCAAAGCCCGCCGCCGCAGCCAGGACGACGCGCGGCAGCGAGCGATACATCGGGCTATACACGTGATCGACCGCCGCCATGCCACCCACGAAGTATCCCACTCCCTGAGCGATGGCAAGCAGATGCCCGTCTTCGACCGTCAGGCTGAAGAGCAGGCGCTGGAAGAAGAACCCGTCCCACGCGAGCAGGCTCGTCACTGCCCATGCGCAGCCCAGATTCGCGATGAGGCACGCCGCGCGCGTCCAGAACTCCGAGCTCTCGGAGGCGCGCCGGCACGGCGGCTCGGAATCACCCTCAGACGAAAGCTCCTCTCGCGCCTGGCCTTCGTCCGCCTCGCCCGGCTGCTCGGATGCCAGAACGATCCCCGTCTCGTCGGCGCGCTCGGCATCCTCATCCGCCAACAGAGAGCCTCCGGCCATAACGTCCTCGTACAACTCAAGCCAATCGTCGAGTCGTTTCATGTCTCGCTCCTTCCGCCCAATACGCCATTCCGAAAACCCGATTACAGAAATCCGAAATAGCAGCCGTATACGATCACATCCACCACCAGAAGCTCCGCCGCTACGAACGCCACAAGCGAGATTCCCAGGACGCGCGGCAACGAGTAATACGAGGGGCGATTCCACATGCGCCACGCCACGACGGTGCCCACCGCCGTCGTGAGCCACACGGTCGCGTTCATCGCGGCATCGAATGCATCGGGTAGCCATGAGGGCACGACGGGCTCCATGAGCATCTGGAAGAAGTCCATGTTCCACGCGAGGAAGCTCGCGACGGCAAACGAACAGATGACGTTCGCCGCGAAAGTGGTGTGGAGGATCCAGAACTCGCGGCTCGCAAACGTGAGCGGGCGGAGCGAGGCGGTCGTGGCCGTCGCAGACACGTCTCCCGCGGGCGCTGCGG
>CAJLVH010000209.1 GCA_905210055.1 uncultured Enorma sp.
GGCCGAGGCTGCGAAGGCCGCCGAGGCTGCTGAGGCCGAGGCCGCCGAGTCGACCGAGGAGTAGGCATCGTGGCCGAGGAGCAGGCGGCTCCCGTCGCGACCGAGGCCGAGCTCTCCGATCGCATCGCCGATCTGGTCGAGTACCTCGTGATCTCCATCGTCGATGACGAAGACGCCGTGAGCCTCGAGGTCATCGACGGCGAGGACGCCTCGGTGATCGAGATTACCGTCGCCGAGCCGGATGTCGCGAAGGTCATCGGGCGCCATGGGCGCACCATCAAGGCCATCCGCACCCTCGCCCGCGCGCTTGCTGCGCGTCTTGGCACGGCCGTCGAGGTCGAGGTTCTCGGGTAGGGTACGCGTTGTCGAGCCGTTATATGAACATAGCCCGCGTGGTTCGTCCGCACGGGCGCACCGGGGAGGTCATCGTACGTGCCGTACATGGCCTTCCTTTTTGTATGGAACCCGGGCTCAGGGTGGCGCTCACGCCGCCCGCGCTCGATCGGGATCGCTTCTGCGAAGTGCTCGAAGTCGCTGAAGACCCGCAGGGCGCGCGCGTCCGTTTGAGCGGAATCGACTCGATCGACGCCGCAGAGGCCGTGCGCGACTGCTTTGTGCTCGCGTGCCGCGACGACATCGAGCTCGGCGCGCTCGACGCCCCCTGGGTCGAGCTCATCGGGCGTCACCTTATCGATGAACGCTTCGGCGACCTTGGCACCATCACGGAGATCCTCGAGACGCCCGCGAACGATGTTTGGCAGGTCGAAGGACCTTACGGCGAGGTGCTCGTCCCTGTGATCGAGCAGGTTGTCGCTAAGATCCCCGAAGAGGGCGACATCCCCGTCCGCATCATGGACGGCCTTCTGACATTGAGGACAGTCGCCAATGTCAGGACAGATGGGACAGGCGTTCAGGACGACGAGGGGCGGGATCGCGCATGCTCATAGAGACGCTCTCTGTGTTTCCCGAACTCTTTGAGCCCTACGTGTCCGCCTCCATCCTGGGACGGGCGCGCGCGGCCGGCATCTTTGATTTTAGATCCTATGACCTGCGTGACTGGACGCACGACCGGCACCGCACCGTTGATGACGAACCGTATGGCGGTGGTCAGGGCATGCTCATGAAGGCACCTCCCATCTTCGAGGCGGTGCGTGCCATCGCGGGCGAGGGTCCCAAGCCCCATGTTGTCTTCTTCACCCCGTGCGGTACGCCGTTTACCCAGACGGCGGCTGAGCGGCTTTCGCATGAAGAGCGCATCCTCTTCGTGTGCGGCCGCTACGAGGGCATCGACGAGCGCGCCTTCGACCTTGCGGATGAGCGCCTTTCGCTTGGCGACTACGTGCTCACCGGTGGAGAACTCGCCGCCCTCGTCGTAACCGACGCCGTCGTGCGGCTTCTGCCGGGTGCCTTGGGCGACGAGATGAGTTCCGTCGACGAATCGTTTGCCACGGGAGCTTCGGGTGGGCTGCTCGAATACGCCCAGTACACGCGGCCGGCAGACTTCGAAGGCAGGGGAGTGCCGGACGTGCTGCTTTCGGGCGACCACGCCAAGGTCGACGCCTGGCGCCGCGAAAACGCCATCGAGCGCACGTGCCGCTGGCGGATCTCATCGCCTCCGCCGGACTCACCGATGCGGAGCGCGAGCGTGCCTCGGCACTCATTGAGCGCTATCATGGCCTCGGGCATCCCGACGACATTCAACCCCGCTAGGAGGTTTTCGTGCTCACGCACCAGCATTCGGTACTTCGCGGCGTCCTCGAATGGATTGTCACGTTCGCGCTCGTCTTCGTGTTCTTCATCTTCATCCGCATGTTCGTGATCGAGCCCTATCGCGTGCCTACGGGTTCCATGGAGCCTACGATCGAGGTCGGCGACCAGGTGTTTGCGCAGAAGCTCACGGTGAACCTTGGCATGGACGTGAGCGTCAGCGACATCGTCGTCTTCAAGAACCCCGACGGCGACGCCGACCACGACATCCTTG
>CAJLVH010000210.1 GCA_905210055.1 uncultured Enorma sp.
TTTCCGCAGGAAAATCGTGCCCGGCAGCCATGCGCCGAGGACAAGCGAGGGAGGAAGCCGGCCGACCCGGTCAGGTTGAACAGCCCGCGCTACACCTTCAGGTAACGCCGCATCGCGATGGCGGAGCCGAACAGGCCGATCAACAAACCGACCACGATAAGCGCCGCATACGTGGTGAGGTACACCTCGATGGGAATATCGAACGGCATCCAGCTCACCATGTTCTGGATGCGCGGCATGAGCAGGTTCCGCACGAGCTCGAGCACGCCGATCGCGAGGAGCGAGCCCAAGAGCGCCTGCAGCACGCCCTCCGTGATGAACGGCCCGCGGATGAAGCCGTTCGACGCACCCACGAGACGCATGATGCCGATCTCGCGGCGGCGCGCGGTGATGGAAAGGCGGATGGTGTTGTTGATGAAGATGAACGCGATGAACGTGAGCAGTGCCACGAGCACGACGCACGCGATACGGATGTAGCCGGTAATCTGGAACAGACGCCCTACCATTTCCTGGCTGTAGAGCACATCTTCATCCGGGTTGCCGGTGTCGCAGATTGCCTGGAAGTCGGGATCTTCCTTGATGCGCTCGGCCATGTCTTCGACCTGCGAGGAGTCGTCCATGATGATCTCGTAGGAGCGCGGCAGCGGGTTCTCGCCGTCGAGCGCCGCAAGGGTCGAGTCCGCGCTGTCGGACATGTTCGCGTACTCCTCGTACGCGTCTTCCTTGCTCTTGAAGTTGACGGAAGCGACGTTCTCCCAGCCTTCGAGCTTCTCCTGGAACGCCTCGACGTCCTCGTCGGACGCCTCGTCCGAGATGAACGCATTGATGGTCACAGTGTCCTCGATGGTGCCGATGGCGGAGCTGATGAGCGCCGAGCCCACGATGAAGAGACCGATGATGAAGAGCGACAGGAAGATGGTGATGACCGCGCCGAACGACGTCGTCCAGTTGCGGAAGAAATGGCTGAATGCCTCACGGAGCGAGTAGCCGATGTTAGAAGGCGCCATAGTTGCCGTAGCCTCCCCTCTCCTGATCGCGGATGACATGGCCGGCCTCGAGCGCGATGACGCGACGATGCATAGAGTCGACCATCTCGCGGTCGTGCGTGGCGACGATCACCGTCGTGCCGGCACGGTTGATGCGCTCGAGAAGCTTCATGATGCCGAGCGAGATCGCCGGGTCGAGGTTTCCGGTGGGCTCGTCGCAGATGAGCAGCGGCGGGCGGTTGACCATGGCGCGCGCAACGTTCACGCGCTGCTGCTCACCACCGGAAAGCTGGTCGGGCGTGGAGTTCATCTGATCCGCCAGACCCACGAGGCGCAGTACCTCGGGAACCTGGGCACGGATGACGCCGCGCGGCTTGCCGATGCACTCGAGCGCGAAGGCGACGTTCTCGTACGCCGTCTTGTTCGGCAAGAGGCGGAAGTCCTGGAACACGATGCCCATCTGGCGGCGCAGGAAGGGCACCTTGCGGTTGCGGATGCGCATAAGGTCCTGGCCGGCGACGATCACGCGGCCGGACGTCGGCTTCACCTCGCGCATGATGGTGCGCAGGAGCGTCGACTTGCCTGAACCGGAATGGCCGACCAAGAAGACGAACTCACCGGGATAGATCTCGATGTTCACGTCCTCGAGCGCCGGCTTGTTCGGCTGCGCCGGGTAGACCTTCGTGACGTGCTCCATCACGATGACCGGCTCGACGCCGGCGTCGCGCGCCATCTTCTTACGAGCATCGCCCACCGGCGCGAAGACCGACGTGAAGTCGCCGCTCTTGAGCGCGTTGTCGAGTGAGGCGACCTCTTGTGCCTGGTCGGCGGTGACGGCAGGCGCGAGCGGATCGGGGACGACGGGCGCGAGGTGCTCTCGCGCGGGCTCCGGCGCCGACGTATAGCCGGCACTTGCCAGGAAGGCTCCCGTGTCGCTCGGCGAAGATGCAGCGGGAGCCGGAACGCTGGCGAACAGATCGGCCTGCGACGG
>CAJLVH010000211.1 GCA_905210055.1 uncultured Enorma sp.
CCCCCCCGTCCCTAATGGCTGGCCGTGCGCACCTGCTCGATGACGCGTTCCATGGTCTCATCGATGCGGTCGCGCTTGAGCTCGCATTCCCAGATGGTGATCGTGGTCCAGCCCATCTCTTCGAGCTCGGCGATGGCTCGGCGGTCGCGCTCGACGTTGCGGCGGAACTTCGCCTCCCAAAACTCGGTGTTTCGCTTGGGAACCGAAGGGTTGCAGTGCGGACAGCGGTGCCAGAAGCAGCCGTTTACGAAAATCGCGATTTTGCGGCCGGGGAAGGCGATGTCCGGCCTGCCGGGCGCCTTCTTCCACTGCAGGCGGTAGCCGGTGAGTCCCGCTTCGCGCAGGCGCTGACGTACGAGCATCTCGGGCTTGGTGTTCTGGCGCTTGTTGCCCTGCATGGAGTGGCGGCTGTCATGGCGGCGCTTCGCGAGGGCTTGCAGGTCGTCGGTCGTTTTGGCATGCGCGAGGGTACGCACGAGCTCGCGGTCGGCGGGCATCCACTCGAGCTTGGCAAGAGAGGTGCGCTCGACCCAGCGGATATCGAGCTGCCGATCGCTCTTCTTCGGCTTACCCTCCTCGATGCTGCACAGAAAGCACTCCATGGAGAGGTGAAAATCTGGGTAGTCGTATTCGACAGAGTAGAAATCGCGGAGGTCGGTGATGCGCACCTTGAGCTCTTCGGCAAGCTCGCGACGGCATGCTTCTTTGGGGGTCTCGCCGCGCTCGACCTTGCCGCCGGGGAACTCCCAGAGTCCCTTCATGTCGCCGTAGCCGCGCTGTACGGCAAGGACGCGGCCGGAGTCTGCGCCGTCTTCCTGCTCGCATATGATGCCTGCCGCTACGCGTACCGTCTTCACGAAGCTCCTTTGGTAGTCTGTTTCTCGCCTATCGTATCACGCGGAATCACCCCGGGACTCTTCTGGCTGGATTCGTTTGTAAAATTACCCCTGGGGTACTTTTGCAAACCTTACAAAACTGAAAGCTCGATGTAAGGCAAATCGATGGCTCTGCGCGACGCCTCCTGCGAGGATATGCTCAGGAGGTGGTTCGGATGAAGACCACAAGCAGCAAGATGATCGAGAAGCCAACGTTAGGCGCTGCATGCACCTTTGCGGTAGGACCGAAGCTCGCGTATGCAAGCCCGTATGACCGCATGCCCGAGCGGAAGCCGAAGAATCCGGTAGTGCGCGCGGGCATGTCGGTTGCCGAGACAGTCATCTGGCTCGTCATCATGGCGGCGCTCTCCATCGGTATGATTGTTCTGTTGTGGAACGTCTCCCGCTAAGCGCGTAATGTCCCAAAATGCTCCTGTCCCTTTTTGGGACATGAATGAAAGGATCGATTATGGCAAGCATTCCCTCTGAGGCGCAGCACTTTGCCTTCGGCGGCGCCGCGGCGGCGCAAGCAGTACCTTCTTCCACGCCCGCTGGCGCTTCGGCTGCACCCACGGTGCTCGACGTGCGCCACATCGAGAAGGTCTACGGCAGCCGTAACAAAGTTACGCACGCGCTGCGCGACGTCTCGTTCACGGTGGCGAAGGGCGACTTCATGGGCATCATGGGCGCCTCGGGATCCGGCAAGTCGACGCTACTCAACTGCGTGTCGACCATCGACAAGGTCACGGGCGGCAGCGTGCTCGTCAACGGCGAGGACGTTACGCGCTTGAAGGCGCAGAAGCTTACGAAGTTCCGTCGCGAGCAGCTCGGCTTCATCTTCCAGGATTCGAACCTGCTCGACACGCTCACCGCACGTGAGAACATCGCACTGCCGCTCGCCATCAGCCGCACGCCGGCCAAGGAGACGCTCGCCCGCGTCACGGATGTCGCGTGCCGCTTAGGCATCCAGGAGACGCTCGACAAGTATCCCTACCAGCTTTCGGGCGGTCAGCAGCAACGCGTGGCGGCGGCGCGAGCACTCGTCACGGATCCGGCCATCATCATGGCCGACGAGCCCA
>CAJLVH010000212.1 GCA_905210055.1 uncultured Enorma sp.
GGCGGGCGCGAAGTACCGCGGCGAGTTCGAGGATCGTCTAAAGGCGGTGCTCAAGGAAGTCGAGAAGTCTGAGGGCCGTGTGATCCTCTTCATCGATGAGCTGCACACCATCGTGGGTGCGGGTGCGACTGAGGGCTCCATGGACGCCGGCAACATCTTGAAGCCGGCGCTCGCCCGCGGCGATCTGCATGCTATCGGCGCCACCACGCTTGACGAGTACCGTAAGTACATCGAGAAGGACGCTGCGCTCGCCCGTCGTTTCCAGACGGTTATCGTGAGCGAGCCCAGTGTGGAGGACACCATCTCGATCTTGCGCGGACTCAAGGAGAAGTACGAGATCTTCCATGGCGTGCACATTACGGACGGCGCGCTCGTTGCGGCAGCGGACCTCTCCGACCGCTACATCGCCGACCGCTTCCTGCCCGATAAAGCCATCGACCTGGTAGATGAGGCCGCGTCTCGCCTGCGCATGGAGCTCGATTCCATGCCGGCAGAGATCGACGCCACGGAGCGCCAGCTCACGCAGATGCAGATCGAAGAACAGGCGCTCATGAAAGAATCGGATGACGCCTCGAAGGAGCGCCTGGAGAATCTGCGTCAAGAGATCGCGAAGGTGCAGGAAGAACTCGACGTGCAGAAGGCCGGCTGGCTCAACCAGAAGGGCGCCATCGATCGCGTGCAGGAGCTCAAGAGCAAGCTCGACGAAGCGCGCAGCGAGGAGGAGCGCGCGACACGCGACGGCGACCTCGCCCGTGCGAGCGAACTGCGGTACTCGGTGATTCCCGGGCTCGAGCGCGATAAGTTGGCAGCTGAAGAGGAGGTCGAGGCGCAGAAGGACAAGGGCGGCGGCTTGAACGAGCAGGTCACATCGGACGAGATCGCCGAGGTCGTGAGCGCGTGGACGGGCGTGCCTGTGGCGAAGATGATGCAGGGCGAGCTCGAGAAACTGCAGGGGCTCGAAGAGGAGCTGCATAAGCGTGTCATCGGCCAGGATGAAGCCGTGCGCGCGGTGGCAGCTGCCGTGCGCCGTAGCCGTGCGGGCCTTTCCGACCCCGACCAGCCCATCGGCAGCTTCTTCTTCCTGGGGCCAACCGGCGTGGGCAAGACGGAGCTCGCCAAGGCGCTCGCCGAGTGTCTGTTCGACGACGAGCGCGCGCTCGTGCGCATCGACATGTCTGAGTACATGGAGAAGTTCAGCGTGCAGCGCCTCATCGGCGCGCCTCCGGGATACGTGGGCTACGACGAGGGCGGCCAGCTCACCGAGGCTGTGCGCCGTCGCCCGTACAGCGTGATTCTCCTCGATGAGATGGAGAAGGCGCATCCGGATGTCTTCAACGTTCTGTTGCAGGTGCTCGATGATGGTCGCCTCACCGACGGCCAGGGCAGGCAGGTGAGCTTCAAGAACACGATTATCATCATGACGTCGAACGTGGGCTCGCAAGCGATTGCCGAATACGCTGGTAAGGACGAGCGGCGCCTCAAGGAAGCGGTCGACGATGCGATGCACCAGACGTTCCGTCCGGAGTTTCTGAACCGTATCGACGATATTGTGGTGTTCCATCCGCTTGGTATGGAGCAGATCGAGCAGATCGTCGACATTCAGCTTGCGCACGTGCGCGAGCGTCTCACGAAGCAGCGCATGACGCTCGAGATCACCCCGGGCGCGAAGCAGATGCTCGCCGTGGGCGGCCTCGACCCGGTGTACGGCGCGCGTCCGTTGAAGCGCCTCATCCAGAACGAGGTCGTGGATTGCATCGCCCGCGCGATCATCGACGGTCGCGTCCACGAGGGCGACGACGTAACGATTGACGTGGATATGGACGGCACCTTCTTCGTTGCGTAACGCCTCATGAGCGCTTTGGCGCGCAACGCATTATGCATTACGCCGTGGGGGATTGGTCTGACGCTTTGGGGCGGCTCGGTACGTAAACGAGCCGCCC
>CAJLVH010000213.1 GCA_905210055.1 uncultured Enorma sp.
CGTCATGCCGCGCTCGACCGCCATGAGCGCCGAGGTCACATCGGCCTCGCTCAGCTGCTCGGTGCCGCGAATCGCCCGGAAGCTCGCCTCGTCGCGCGGTGCCCGCTTCACAAGCGCAATGAGTACCTCGTCCGAGATAACCCATTTACGCGGGATATCATGTCGCTCCGCCCGCGCCTCGCGCCATGCGGCGAGCTCGCGCGCGATCCCCAGCTGCCGACGAGTGCACGAATTCACGCGTTTGACCTTCTTGTACGCCTCGCGCTTATCGATCTCGTAATGAGAGCGCATCGCGAGCGGCCGGATCTCGTCGAGCACCCACGGAAGACGCCCCTCGGCGTTCAGGCGCCCCACCATGAGGTGGTAGGCCTGAATGAGGTAGCGCACGTCGTCGAGGGCATATTCCAGCTGCTTATCCGTGAGTGGGCGGCGCGCCCAATCGGTAAGCGACTCGCTCTTGGGCAGCGTGACGCCGCAGAACGCATGCACGAGCCCGTTGTAGGAAATCTGTTGGCGCTCGCTTAAAAACGCGGCGGCGACCTGCGTATCGAAGATCGGCGCGGGAACCGTTCCGAGCGCCTGCAGCAACACCTCCATGTCCTGCGTGCAGGCATGGAAGACCTTCGTGACGGCCGGGTCGTCGAATAGCTCCGCGAGCGGCGCTATGTCCTTAACGGCAAGGGGATCGATCGCGACGCATTCGTCCGGCGTCGCGACCTGCACGAGGCACAGACGCGGGTGATAGGTCTTCTCGCGCAGGAACTCTGTGTCCACGGCGACCGCCTCGAACGCGCGGGCGCGCTCGCAAAAGGCCGAAAGCTCTTCAACTGTGGAAATATACATGCTCGGTTCAGTCTCGTGCCCGGCGCGCGAGCGCCGGGGTAGGATAACGACATTGCATATAGTAACTATACTCGCCTTGGGCTAGAACGGAACCATGAGTATGCGCTGCCTCATCATCCACAATCTCGCCTCGGGTCCGCATTCGGACGAGATCTTCACTTTCATCCACGCGCTTTCCGCCACCGGCGACGAGATCGTCCTGCGCTTCATAGGCCCCGAGCTCGAACGCGAGGACGCCGTCGCCGACGCGCGCGCGTTCGACAGGATCGTGGTCTCGGGCGGCGACGGCACGGTCGCCAACGTGCTCGATCTGCTACGCGATTGCGGCGTGCCCATCCTCGTCTTCCCCTCCGGCACGGCGAACCTCTACTTCCAAAACATCGGCAACGCGCCGGACGCCGCCGCGCTCGCGCACGCGTGCCGCGCGGGCGTCACCGCGAAGGTGGACATGGGCGAGCTCTTCTGGGAGGACGAAGGCGGCCGGATGCAGCGACACGGGTTCATCAACATCGCCGGCTCCGGCTTCGACGCGACCATCATGGAGAAGGCCGCGGCGTCGAAAAACGACATCGGAGAGATAGCGTACTTGTTCTCCGCCCTCTCCACGCCCGAGCCACAAGTTGCGCACTTCACCATTGAACACGACGGACGCGTCGACGAACTCGACGGCATCTCGTGCATGGTGGGCAACACCGCGTGCATCCAAAACGAAATCAACCTCTTCCCCGACTGCCGCATGGACGACGGCCTCATCGACATCGCGGTCGTCGAGCCCACGACACTCGTGGGGCTCCTCCCCACCGTGGCCGCCGCCGTGCTCGATCCCGCGGGCAAGGGTCTCGGCCGCCCGCAGATCAAAACGCTCCAAGCCAAGCAGGCGAAGATCACGTGCACACCGTCTCTGGGCATGCAGTTCGACGGCGAGGTCATCCCCAACAACTCGGGCATCTTCGGCGCGCGCGTGCTGCCGAAATGCCTCGATATCATCGTGGACGAGTTTTCGAACCTCCACGCGGAGTAGCGCAGGCGGCGGGTGACCCAATTGGGGA
>CAJLVH010000214.1 GCA_905210055.1 uncultured Enorma sp.
GCACGGCCGTCGACCGCGAGACGCTGCGATTCTTTCGCCATGCGGTGCCGGAGAGCGTGAACATGCTCATCGACGAGCGTCGCCGCACGGAGCCCGCGATTACGAAGCTCGGCAGCGACATGTCCGTGCCGAACGAGCGCTTG
Organism: uncultured Enorma sp.; assembly: GCA_905210055.1. GTDB lineage: Bacteria > Actinomycetota > Coriobacteriia > Coriobacteriales > Coriobacteriaceae > Enorma. Next base: position 144 of record CAJLVH010000214.1, read on the forward strand.
GCGGACGTCATGGCGCTCTACCGCTCGACGCTCGCCGAGGCAGGTCTTGAGTCTGCCGCATGGGGCCATATCGGCGACAACCATCTGCACGTGAACATTTTGCCGCGCACGCGCGAGGAGTTCACGCGCGGCAAAGAGCTCTTCTGCCGCTGGGCGCGCGAAGTCACCGCGATGGGTGGCGCCGTCTCCGCCGAGCACGGCGTGGGCAAGATCAAGCGCGATTTCCTCGAGATCATGTATGGTGAGGAGGCCATTGCGCAGATGGCGCGCCTGAAGTTCGCCTTCGACCCGGCTGCGCAGCTCTGCCCGCACCGCTACCCCCTGCCATGGGGGACAGTCCCCAATGTCATGACAAAAGGGACAGGCGTTGCGCGGATGACCCGGCGTGCGCGCCCGTGGCCAAGGAGGTGCGGGCATGATGCATATCGTGGTATGCGTGAAAGCGGTTCCCGGATCGACCGAGGTACGCATGGATCCCGTCACCCACACGATCGTGCGCGATGGCGGCGCGGCGGTGGTGAACCCCTTCGATGCCGCTGCGCTCGAGGTGGCGCTCCGCATCAAGGAGGTGCTGGCGGCCGAGGGTTCGGGCTGCCGCGTAAGCGTGCTCTCCATGGGTATCCCGGCGACGGAGGCTCTGCTGCGCGACTGCATCGCCCGTGGCGCCGACGACGCGCTTCTGCTTTCCGACCGCGCCTTTGCCGGTGCGGACACGCTTGCGACGAGCTATGCGCTGTCGTGTGGCCTGCGTGAGCTGGGCATTGGCGGCGGCGCGGCGCGCGAGCCATGGCTCATCATCTGCGGAAAGATGGCGGTCGATGGCGATACCGCGCAGATCGGCCCCGAGCTCGCCGGCCTGCTCGACGTGCCCTGTGTGACCGACGTGCGCTCGTTCGCAAGCGAGGGCCTGAGTCCGGGACGGAAATACTCACCTGAGTGGATGCGCGTGCGCCATGGCGTGGACGAGGGCATCGAGACGGTTGAGGTGCCGCTTCCGGCGGTGATCACCGTGGCGAAGGATATCGTGCAGCCGCGCATGCCGAGCATCGCAGGCGTGCTTGCCGCGCGTGACGCGATGGTCGAAGTTCGCGGCGCGGCGGATGTGGGCGCGGACACGGCTCGCACGGGGCTCGCCGGATCGCCCACGCAGGTCGTGCGCTCATTCGTGCCCGAGCGTTCGGGTGCGTGCGAGACGCTTACCGGCACGCTTGCCGAGCAGGCGGCGTGCGTTGCGGAACTTTGGGGAGGTGGCGCGCGATGAGCGGTCTTGTGGTAGATGCCGAGCGCTGTGTGGGCTGCAAGCGCTGCGTCCGAGCGTGCGCCTTCGGTGGAATCGTGGTCGAAGGACGCCTCGCGCGCCCCACGGATGCGTGCGCGCTGTGCGGATCATGCGTCGAGGCGTGCCCGGTGCAGGCGCTTTCCATCGACCGCGGGCACGTGGCCGCCGGTGACGGTGCGGGTGCCGATGCGTCGGCATGCCGAGATATCTGGGTCGTGGCGCAGCTCGATGCCGCGGGCGCGGTGCTGCCCGTCACGTTCGAGCTCATCGCCAAGGCGCGAGAGCTCGCCTCCAGCCAAAAGGGACAGTCCCCTTTGGCGGGTCTGTCCCTTTTGGCAGAACGCCGGGTGGTGGCGGTGCTTGCGGAGGGCGCGGCGGCCGCAAGCCAGGCGTCGCAGCTCATCGCCGCCGGCGCGGACGAGGTGCTCCGTTGCCGCGACGGGCGGTTCCCCAGCGCGGACACGGCGGG
>CAJLVH010000215.1 GCA_905210055.1 uncultured Enorma sp.
GGCCGCGCGCTCGCCGACGGCGTTCTCGACGCGGCTGACATCGCATCTGCGAGCTACAGTGCAGCCGGGTTCGCGCGCTACGCCGAAGCAACGGCCGGCATCTCCCGGGATGCCGCGCGGGTGGCGCACGACATGGGCGTCGAACTCCCCAACCCCAAACGCGTGAGCATGCTCATCTTGCTCGGCGTCCTCGCCATCCTCGCCCTCACTTACGGCGTGCACTACCTTGGCCGCATGGGAGCTATGGGCGAAGACCAGCAGCGAGCAGCCGCGACGCTCTCCTCGATCGAGCGCACCTTCGAAACCGAGGGCTTCTACGTAGTCGGCGCCAGTAGCGCCGAAGAGCACGATGCAAACGGCTACTCCGTCTACGGCAATCTCTTCGAGACGGGCGATGACAAGACCCGCGTCGGGCTGCGCGTCGACAACGAGGGTGTGGTGTACGAAGTGAGCTATACGCTCGATATCAATCCCGAGCTTTCACTCGAAGAGAACCTCGCGAAGGCCGAGGATGACCTCGCGCGCCTGCAAGCAGCCGTTGCCAAGCTCGATGTCCCCTTCGAACAACCCGGGCTCGCCGCACGGATCGCGCTGCCCGAGGCGTTCAAAGAAGCATTCCTCGCTGGCACGCTCTACGAGGACATCTTCTTCAATCCAGACGACCTAGGCAGCGTCGACGGAGCCTATATGTGGTGCACCTTCGACACACGCTCCGAAGAGGACTGGATCGACGGCATGTGGCCATCGATCTGGCTCAGCCTGGAGACGGACTGGTAGCGCACCGACCCCGCGCATGACAACATACCCGGACGCCGTTGTCGCGGCTCCCTTGTCCCCAACTGGGTACAATGGAGCCGTGACACCTATATCCGGCGCCGACGAGCACGCCGGATTCAGCATGAAAGGATATCCATGGCTACCTGTGAACATGCGGCTGCGGCGGGCGGTCAAACCGCACCTACGCAGTTCGAAGAGAACAACCTTTCCGAAGCGAAGCGCGTCATCGCCGTACTCTCTGGCAAGGGCGGGGTGGGCAAATCCCTCGTCACGGGCGCGCTCGCCGTCGAGCTCAACCGCCGCGGCCACACGGTCGGCATTCTCGACGCCGACATCACCGGCCCCTCCATCCCCAAAATGATGGGCATGAGCGGCCGGCGTGCGCACGGTCTGGGCAAGCTCCTGCTGCCCGAGATCTCCACGACGGGCATCAAGGTCATGTCGTCGAATCTCTTGCTCGAACACGAGACCGACCCGGTGCTCTGGCGAGGCCCCGTCATCGCGGGCGCCATCCGCCAGTTCTGGAGCGACACGTCCTGGGGCCCCATCGACTACCTGCTCGTCGATATGCCTCCCGGCACGGGCGATGTGGCGCTCACCGTGTTCCAGTCACTGCCGGTCGACGGCATCGTCGTCGTGACGAGCCCGCAGGACCTTGTGAGCATGATCGTGGCGAAAGCCGTGAACATGGCCGAGAAGATGAACGTGCCGATCCTTGGCCTCATCGAAAACATGAGCTACGTCACCTGCCCGGATTGCGGCAAGAAGATCGAAATCTTCGGCACGAGCAAGCTGGATGACGTCGCCCAGCAGTACGACCTCAAGGTGCTTGGACGCCTGCCTATCGACCCTGCGCTCGCGCTCGCCTGCGACGCCGGTGCCATCGAGGAAGCGCTGCCGCAGGATTTCCTGCCCGAAGCGACCGCCGTCTGCGAGGCTATCCCCGCACATGAGGGCGCGCCCGAGGACGCGGCTCCCCAGGGCGACACGGAAGCATAACGAAACGCCCACGTAAGAGCGGAGACGAACGGCCATGGCGCGTACAGCACCGGCAACCTACGATGTGATCGTGATCGGCGGCGGGGCATCCGGCC
>CAJLVH010000216.1 GCA_905210055.1 uncultured Enorma sp.
GGAAACCGCCGGAGGCGGTTTCCCGGACGGCGGCCATGCGCCGAGGACAAGCAAAGGGGAAAGCCGGGGGCTTCCCGGTTGGGTCAAAGGCTCAGCTAAGCCCTACATCTGCGTCGGAGCAGACACACCGATGAGCGACAAGCAGAGCGCAATCACCGAACGCACGGCGTCGCACGCCGCGAGACGCGCGCGCACGAGCTCGGGCGCAACGGGACGACCCTCGCTCGGGAGCACCTGGCACGCAGCGTAGAAGCTGTGGAACGCGGCCGCGAGCTCCTCGACGTAGTGCGTGATGCGGAACGGCGCACGGTCGCGGGCGCAACCGGCAATGAGGTCCTGCAGCTCGGAAAGCTTGCGGGACAGCGCGAGCTCGGTGGGATCGGTGAGCAGCGAGTAGTCCACGTCACCATAGATGGCCTTGATGGCGACGTTCTCCATACCCATGAGGTCGGCCTGCTCGGGCGTGACGCCCGCGGCCTTGCGCAGGATGGAGCAGATGCGCGCATGGGCGTACTGCACATAGTACACGGGGTTGGACTGGCTTTTCTCCTTGACGGCGTCGATGTCGAAGTCGATCGTCTGGTTGGAGGAGCGGCTCACGAGCGTGTAACGGGTGGCGTCGGCACCGACCTCGTCGATGAGCTCGCGGAACGTAATCATCGTGCCCTTGCGCTTGGACATGCGCACCGGCTTGCCGGAACGCAGCAGGTTCACGAACTGACCCAGCGGCACCTCGAACTGGCCGGGGTACCCGAGCGCGTCGCAGACGGCCTTCACACGAGCGATGTAGCCGTGGTGGTCGGCGCCCCAAATGTCGAGAACCAGGTCGACGCGCTGGAACTTATTCCAGTGATAGGCGATGTCGGACGAGAAGTAGGTGTAGTCGCCATTGGACTTCTGGATGACGCGATCCTTGTCATCACCGAACTCGGTGGACTTGAACCACAGCGCGCCGTCGTCCGTGCGATAGAGGTAACCCATGTCGTCGAGCTTCTTGTAAGCGCGCTCGACCGGGCTGGTGCCCGTCCAGTCCTTCTGGTACATGGTACGCTCGCTCATCCACACATCGAAGTCGCAGCGCACGTCGTGGCACGTGTCCTTCATGTCCTTGAGCATCTTCTGGTAGCCGCGCTCACGGAAGGAGAGCATGCGCTCCTGCGGATCGGCGTTCACCCACTTGTCGCCGTCGCTCTTCCAGAAGGCAGCGGCCTCGTCGATGATGTAGGTGCCGCCATAGGAGTCCTTACCCAGGTCGGCGGTGAACTCATCCATGTAGGGGTGGCTATCGGGATGCTCGTCGGCCTCGTCCTGCACGTAGTTATCGCGATCCTTCGCCAGGAAGTCACGCGCGGCATCAATGTCGCAACCCTGCTTCTCCATGATGTCGGCAAGCTGCATGTAACGCTTGGAGATGGAGTTGCCGAACGTGTTCATCTGGTTGCCGTAGTCGTTGATCCAGAACTCACGCTCGATGTCGTAGCCGGCGTGCTCCATCACGCGGCACATGGAGTCACCGAGCGCGGCCCAGCGGCCGTGACCCACATGCATGGGGCCGACGGGGTTCGCGGACACGAACTCGATCTGGGTCTTCACGCCACCGCCCACGTTGGAGCGGGCGAAGTCCATCCCCTGCTCGCGCGCTTCGGCGAACACGGCGTTCTTCGCGGCGACAGAGAGGTAGAAGTTGATGAAGCCGGGGCCTGCGATCTCGACATGATCGACGACGTCGCTCTCGGGCAGGTGCTTCGTCACGGCCTCCGCGATGGCACGGGGCGCCTGGTGAGCGAGCTTTGCGGAGCGGAGCGCCATGGTAGAGGTCCACTCGCCGTGAGAGGTGTCGGCGGG
>CAJLVH010000217.1 GCA_905210055.1 uncultured Enorma sp.
CGCATCGTCACCGACACGAACTTCTCGGTCGAGGAGCTGGCGGCCATCGCCATAGGGTACAAGCGCATCATCGAGGAGGCGGCCGGAGAACTGAAGGACCTCGGCGAGATCATCAACCCCACGGATATGAGTCTCACGGACAAGGATCGTATCGACGTGGTGGAGCGCGTCTATGGCACGCTCATGCGCCACCGGCGCCTCGCAGGTTACTTCACGCGCCGCTGCATCAGCGTTTCGCTGCTGCGCGCACGCACACACCGCGATATGGAGCGCGTGGTGGCGCTCTACGGCACGGACGAACAACGCTACTGGTGATGGTTCACATGCTGCTATCGATGGACAACATGCACGGCATCCTCCGTCAGCTCTATACCGATATGATGACGCTCTGCGAGGGCATGACCTCCGTAGCCTCGGGCATCGCAGGTCTCGGAGCGCTGCTCTACATCTGCTACCGTGTGTGGCAATCGCTGGCACGCGGCGAGGCCATAGATCTCTTTCCGCTGCTGCGGCCCTTCGCACTGGGGATCTGCATCATGTTCTTCCCCACACTCGTACTGGGATCGCTCAACGGAATCCTTTCGCCCGTGGTGCAGGCCACGCACTCGCTTATGGTCGGCCAGACCTTCAATATAGAACACTACATGGAGCAGCGCGAAGCGCTCGAACGCGAGGAACGCGAGCGGCTGCCTGCGGATTCCTACTACGCGGAGGATCCCGAAATGGAGCGCGAGCTCGACGCCCTGGGGCTGGACGAGCAGACGCGCAGCACCCTCGACAAGATGGACGAAGAGCGTTCCTCGTGGTCGTTCAAGGGCTGGCTGATGAAAGGATTAGCCTACATACTGGAGTTGGCCTTCGCCGCCGCAGCGGTCGTCATCGACGCACTGAGGACCTTCTATCTGGTCGTGCTCTCCATCCTCGGACCCCTGGCATTCGCCATCGCAGTCTTCGACGGATTCCAGAGCTCGCTTACCAACTGGCTCTCCAAGTACGTCTCGATCTACCTGTGGCTGCCGATCTCGGATCTCTTCTCGGCCATCATCGCTCGTCTGCAAATACTCTCGCTCCAGCAGGAGACGACGGGCGGCACGGCCGTCACGCTGATCTTCATGGTCATCGGCATCTGCGGCTACATGTGCATCCCCTCGATCTCTACGTGGATCGTGCAGACCGGAGGCATATCGAGCTTCAACCATACCGTAGCCCGCACCACGACACTGGCGGCCGGCTTAATGGGCATGGCCGCAGGAAAAGGATACGCCGGCGGCAAGGCCGCGTGGCACGGCGTCAGGTGGGTTGCCGGAAAACTCCGGGGAACACGTCAATAACCGCTTTACATTCGCTGTATGGAATTCAAAAGTCTTAAAAATATCGAAAGCAACTTCCGGCTCATACGCATCTGCTGCGCCCTCTTCGCCGGATTGTGCGCTGCCGTGGCCGTAGCCTCCGTAGGCGGCAGAAGATCTACGTCCTCGACGGCGGACGATCGCTCATGGTCGCCCTCTCGCAGGACCTCTCCCAGAACCGCCCCGTGGAGGCGCGTGAGCACGTGCGGCGCTTCCACGAGCTCTTCTTCACCCTCTCGCCCGACAAGGCGGCCATCGAGTCCAACCTGAACCGTGCGCTGCTGATGGCCGACCGATCGGCCCTGTCGTATTACAAGGCCCTGAGCGAAAAGGGATTCTTCAACCGCCTGATCGCCGGCGGCATCTCGCAGACCGTACGCATCGACAGCATACGCTGCAACTTCGACAGCTATCCCTACCAGGTGACGACCTACGCCCGGCAACGCATCATGCGCGAGAGCACCATCACCGAGCGGTCGCTCGTAACGACCT
>CAJLVH010000218.1 GCA_905210055.1 uncultured Enorma sp.
GCGACAGCGTCGGCGGCCTGCTCGCCGCCCATAGCGCCCGCACCCGCGCCGGCGCCGGCATCTTCGGGCAGCGACTCCATCTGTCCGAATTCCTTCGCTGCATCCGCCATCGGGGCGCTCGGTAACTTCGCCCCGCAGAACGGGCAGAACTTCGCGTCGTCGGCGTTCTTCTTGCCGCACTTCGGACAGAACATCTCGACCCCCTCACCGCGGCGGAACGCACCGCAGCCATCGATTCCGAGCGCCGCCGCATGCGCAGCATCTGGCGGCACGCATTTCCCGTATGCCTATTCTATCGCGACCGACGCCCACGCTTTACCGCGCTAAAGATAAACTTTGCCGAATATCGCGCTCGCACCGTCTTATTTGTCCGGGCACCGATATACACTTGTCGAAATGGAAGATCGAGGCATCGGGGGACGCCATGGGCAAGCGCACGAGACTTCTTTTGCTGGAGTGTACGGCCTGGGGAAACGCCGCATCTTGGCGCATGCGAGCGCTTGCAGTGCTCGCAGCCGTGGTCGTCGCCTGCGTTCCCAGCCTGTTCGGCTCGGCACCGGCGGCGTTCGCAGCAGACGAGATGCCGGAGCTCGAGCTCCGGAATAGTTACCAGCTGCAGTCGATGACCGACGAGTACTTCAACGGGCTCTGGACGGTCTCGCACGACGGCACGCGGGCGATCATCAGCGACGGCGAGCAGACCCTCGCGGTTGACCTTGAAACGGGCTCCGAGACGCCGCTCGACTTTGGCCAGCGTTGGGTGTCGAGCCTCATGCCCATCGGTGAGCGTGACTTCATCATCAATTCCAATGGCGTGCTCTACCGCTACGGGGACGACCTCGAGCCCCTGGGCGGCCTGGCCGGAAGCGGGTACAGCGTGGGCACGATGTGCTTCCCGGTTGCGGACGAATCCAAGCTGCGGTTCCCTGCTAGCAGGGACGGTCGCGTCTACGCCGTGGTCTACGACCTCGAAGCGCAGAGCGTCGAGCAGGAAATTGCCATCGATAGCGATTCCACCGGCATGTGGATCTCGAACGACCTCACGCGTGCATACAACGTGCGGTGGATCGACGATGATGGCGGCCGTGTCATCATCGTGAGCTACGACATGGCGAGCGGCAAGGAGATCCTGAGAAACGAGCAGATCAATCCCGGGCTTGTTGGGAGCTATCCGTTTTTCGTCGGCGAGACGGACGACGGCTGGCCCATCCTCTTCGACATCGCGGGCGCGCATTACTTCCGTATCGACCCTGAAAGCGGCGAGGTGGTGCCGTTCGTCGATCGCGCAGGAGGCACCAACTCCATTCCGATCCTGGGCAACGAGCTTTCGACCGTCGTGGTATCGGTGGGCGCGGGCGGCTCGGCAGGCGACAACCTGACTGCCGATGATATCGGCACCGCTGAGCTGCGCTCGATGAACTTGCGCACGGGAGAGACGCTCTACTCCATGAGCACGTCCGTCTTCGCGCGCAACTTCCACGGCTTCGCCGGCCATAGCGCTGTCACGCGCGATGGCAGGTATTTCTATCAGGGCATGTATGATGCCGAGGGGGTCGCACGCATCTGCACCTTCGACCTGGAGCGCGGCGTTTACGAGGCCTACGACTACGACGACGGGTTCGCCGCGACGAACGTACCCACCAACGACTGGCTGCGGCTCACGCGGGACGATTCACGCCTCATCACGCTCTCGACGAGCGACGGAGGCGACATCGTCTTCTGCGTATACGACACAAACATCGAAGGGGGCTTCCTGGGCGGGCTGCTCGCCGATGGCAACCCCACGATCATCATCGCGATCATTGCCGTCGTGCTC
>CAJLVH010000219.1 GCA_905210055.1 uncultured Enorma sp.
CGTTCTCGAGCCGCTCGAGCACAGGGCAGTCGACCGAGATGAAAAGATCGGGATTGAGCTCGTAGCGAGATGCCGGTACGAGCTCGTCCGACCCGGCGAGGAAGCGATAGATGCGCGGGACGGGTGCATCGTCCGCCAACAGGAAGGCGATCTTCTTGCGCGGGAAGCGTCCACGCAGGGCGAGTCCGAGGCCGAGCGTAGAGCCGAGGGCATCGCCATCGGGGGACGTATGTCCCGAGATGGCGATGGTCTCGGCGGATTCGATGGCCTCGAAGATCGACCAGTACTCATTGGCGAAGGCAAGCTCGATGGACTCGGTGCCTTGTACGGCGGGTTCCGTGCCGGTATGCACGCTATCCATCGATCTCAGCCCCATCAGGTGCCGAAGCTTCCGCACGCGCCCCATCATCCTCATCGACAGCCGCAGACGCGGCGTCAGGATCGACGGGATACCCTTCTTCGTCCTTTTCCACACCGATCGTGGGCGGGACGTTCTCGAGGGCGCGCGCGATCCGCATGGCCTCGTCCGTCGAGCGGTCGATACGGAAGTCGAGCTCGGGCACGACGCGCCAATCGAGCGCACGGGCAAGGAGGCTCCGGATCTTACCCTTCGCGGCAGCGAGGGTGTCGAGCACCTCGTCATAGCGATCGCCGTCGCACGTCACGAAGATGCGCGCATACGAGCGGTCCTGCGCGACCTCGACGCCCGTGATCGTCACGAGGTCGAGACGCGGGTCGGCGATCTCGAAGAGCAAGATATAGCCAAGCTTCTCGCGAAGCTGTTCGGAGAGGCGACGCGTCGCCGGTGTCTGCTTCACGGGTCTTACCTCCTACTCCGTGCGCGCAACCTCGACGATCTTGTACGCCTCGAGCGTGTCGCCCACATGGATGTCCTGGAAGCGCTCGATGCCGAGGCCGCACTCGTAGCCAGAGCGCACGGTCTTGACGTCGTCCTTGAAGCGGCGCATCGAGGCGAACTTGCCGTCGAACACCACGACGCCGTCGCGCACAACGCGCACCTGGTCGTCGCGGCTGATCTCACCCTCGGTGACCATGCAGCCGGCGATGAGGCCAACTTTCGGCACGCGGAAGGTCTCGCGCACCTCGGCCACACCCGTCTGCACCTCTTCCTCGGTGGGCTTGAGCATACCGATGCGCGCCGCATCGATGTCCTCGATCGCCTTGTAGATGATCGAGTAGGTCTTGATCTGCACGTTCTCGCGCTCCGCGAGGTCGCGGGCTTTGGCCTGCGGGCGCACGCCGAAGCCGACGATGATGGCGTTGGAAGCGGCGGCGAGAATGACGTCCGTCTCGGAGATGGCACCGACAGCGGAGTGGATGATGTTGATGCGCACCTCGGACTGATCCATCTTGGCGAGCGAGTCGGCAAGCGCCTCGATGGAGCCCTGGACGTCGGCCTTGACGACGAGGTTGAGCTCCTTGAGCTCGTTTTCGCTCATCTCGGAGAAGAGGGTCTCGAGCGTGACGTGCTTGACCTTGTTCTGCTCCTCGATGCGAGCCTTGAGGGCGCGCTCGTCGGCGAGCTTCTTGGCGTCGCGGTCGTCCTCGAAGACGCGGAATTCGTCACCGGCGGTGGGCACGGAATCGAGGCCGAGAATCTCGAAGGCATCCGAGGGCACGGCGAGTTCCTTGTGGTCGCCGTGCTGGTCGATCATGGCGCGGACGCGGCCGAAGCTCGTTCCGGCGACGAGCGCGTCGCCCACGTGGAGCGTGCCGCGGTTCACGAGCACGGTGGCCACAGGTCCGCGGCCGCGGTCGAGCTT
>CAJLVH010000220.1 GCA_905210055.1 uncultured Enorma sp.
CGCACGGGAATGCCCGCAGCCTGCACGTCCGCAACAAGCGCCGTGAAGGAGGCGTCGCGATCCGCACCTTCCGCCACGAGCGCGCGCTTCACCGGGAACCCCGTGCGTAGCGCCTCCGCTGCGGCGCGGCGACCCTCGATGTAGGCGCCTGTGGGACGGATCGCCGGCTGCTGCGCCGACGAGCGATTTGACGCATGGCGAGCAGGAGCGACCGCTTTACGCTGGGCGCTTCCCTCGCGCTTACCATAGGCCTCGCCGGAACGCTTGCCCGCCTGGCGCGAGCCCGACCCCGTTGCGCGCGACATGTCGCCATTCGCCCGACGCCCGCTACCTTGCTGTTGACGTGCCATCTGCCACCTCTCGTGTTTGCGTTCGTCTGAAAGTATACGGAACCACACGGCGGCGCCATAGCGTATCATGCAAAAAGCGATAGAAGACACGATAAGGAAGCTCGCAAGCCGTCTTGCTGTGTATTTTTCGACGATATACACAGTAAGGTGACGGCCAAACAAACGAACGCCGGAGGCGAAGCATGTATTTCGAATACGGGGAAACCGAGCTCGCGCACCTGCGCAGCAAAGACCAACGCCTGGCCGAGGTCATCGACCGCGTGGGGCACGTTGAGCGCGCAGTCGACCCGGATCTCTTCGCTTCCGTCGTGCACCACATCGTGGGGCAGCAGATCTCAACGAAGGCGCAGGCGACCATCTGGCAGCGCATGCGCGACGGACTTGGTGCGGTAAACGCGGAAACCGTACTCGCCGCCAGCGTGCCCGCGCTGCAGGCGTTCGGCATGACGTTTCGCAAAGCGGAATACATCACGGACTTCGCCGAGCGGGTGCAGAGCGGCGCGTTCGACCTCGACGCCGTGTGGCATATGTCCGACGAAGATGCCATTCGCGCGCTGAGCGGTCTCAAGGGCGTGGGCGTGTGGACGGCCGAGATGATCCTCCTCTTCTGCATGCAGCGGCCGAATATCCTGAGCTTCGATGACCTCGCTATCCAGCGCGGCCTGCGCATGGTCTACCACCACCGCAAGATCACGCGACAGCTGTTCGAGAAGTATCGACGGCGGTTTTCGCCCTATTGCAGCGGGGAGCCTGTACCTATGGGCGGTCGCCGGCGGCGCGATCCCCGAGATGCGCGATTGGCGACCGAAGGCGACGAGTAAGCCGAAAGCGATAACGCACGCGAAAGCTCGAACCGCAGATTGCCAGCCGAAGGCGAAAGGTGGGAAGCGATGACGTTCGTCCAACGCTACGATTCCCCGCTGGGCACCATGCTGCTCGCTGCCGATGAGGTCGGGCTTGTAGGCGCATGGTTCGAGGGGCAAAAGTACTTTGCTGCCGGGCTGCCCGAAGAGCGCCTCGAGCGGGAGACGCCTGCACTTGCAGAGGCAGTGCGCTGGCTCGACGCATACTTCGCGGGCGGCGTACCGGATTTCTTGCCGCCTCTGCACCCCGTGGGCTCGGCATTTCGGCAGGCGGTGTGGACGGCGTTGCTCCAGATTCCCTACGGCGAGACGACCACGTACGGTGCAATCGCCCAGCAGCTGGCCGAGCAACGCGGCGGGGTACGCGTCTCTGCCCGAGCGATCGGCGGCGCCGTGGGGCGCAACCCCATCTCGGTCATCGTCCCCTGCCACCGCGTGGTGGGCGCAAACGGCAGCCTCACCGGCTACGCCGGGGGGCTGGAGCTCAAGCAGGCCCTGTTGGCCCTGGAGGGACACACATTCTGACAAAAATCCCGGCGGG
>CAJLVH010000221.1 GCA_905210055.1 uncultured Enorma sp.
GGCGGCCACCAGGGCGTGGCCCACCTCGTGGTAGGCCACGATCTTCTTCTCCTCCGGGGAGATGACGGCGCTCTTGCGCTGGGCGCCGGCGATGACGGTCTCCACGCTCTCCTCCAGATCCGCCTGGGTGACGGTCTTCCGCCCCTGGCGGACGGCCCGGAGGGCGCCCTCGTTGATGATGTTCGCCAGGTCGGCACCGGAAGCGCCCGGCGTGGCACGCGCGATGGCGGAAAGGTCGATGGGCGGCTGCGTCTTCACGTCCTTGGCATGGAGCTCGAGGATCGCCTTGCGGCCAGCAAGGTCGGGAAGCTCCACCGGGATGCGCCGGTCGAAGCGGCCGGGACGCAGGAGCGCCGGGTCGAGCGAGTCGGGGCGGTTCGTGGCGGCGAGCACCACGATGCCCTTGTGGTTATCGAAACCGTCCATCTCGGTGAGCAGCTGGTTCAGCGTCTGCTCGCGCTCGTCGTTCGTGGAAAGCCCCTGGTCGCGGCGCTTACCCACAGCATCGATCTCGTCGATGAATACGATACAGGGGGCGTTCTCATTCGCCTGCTTGAAGAGGTCGCGCACCTTGGCAGCGCCGCGCCCGCCTCGCCGGCGACGGCCTTCGCGAGTAGCGTCTTGCCCGTGCCGGGAGGGCCTACAAGCAGGGCGCCGCGTGGCAAGCGCGCGCCGATATCCTCGTAGCGCTTGGGGTTCTCCAAGAAGTCGACGACCTCCTTGAGCGACTCCTTCGCCTCTTCCTGACCCGCGACGTCCTTAAACGTGACGCCGACGTCTTCCGATTTCACCTTGCGCGCGCCGCTCTTGCCGAGACCGCCCGCGCCGCCGAAGCCGCCGCCACCGAAGTTCATGCTCGGGCCGTCGTCGCCCATCGCCTTCTTCATGCGGCGGTTGAGCCACCAGCCGATACCGAAGAAGATGAGGAACGGCACACCAAGCGTGAGCAGGTAATACGTCCAAATGCTCGAATCGGTGTTCGGAATGATGACGTCGAGCGTGGCTCCGGCGTCGGTGATGCGGTTCGTGAGGTCTGAGTCATTCGGCATCACGGTGCACTGGTAGGCCACGGAGCCGTCGCCGCCCTTGAGCGTGTACAGCGCGGTGTACTCGCCCTCCGTGTACTGCACGGCGTCGACCTTCTTTTCCTCCAAATCGTCGAGGAACTGGCTGTAGCTCACGTCCTCGACCTTCACCTGGCGCGCCATGTTGGGGAACAGCAACGTGTTCAGCACCAAATAGACCACCAGCGCGATCAACACGTAGAGGATCATGTTCCTTCTGCGTTTATGCTCATCCATCTCCATGGGTGAAACTCCATCCACTCGGTTCGCAATGATAGTAAGATACCCAGCGGTACTACCTGTAATCAGAGAAGTTTGCTGCATTTGGAAGCGGGGATCCATGTCGATGTTGAAACGCAGGAGCGCTCATACGGGCGCCGCATCGCTCGACGTCACGCAGGGCGTCATCTGGCAACAGCTCCTACTGCTCTGCGTGCCCATCTTCCTGAGCTCATTCTTTCAGCAGGCACACGCGCTCATCAACACGTTCATCTTGGGGCAGTTCGGCGGAAAGCTCGCTCTCGGCGGCGTGCAGGCGACGGCTTCCCTCTTCGAACTCGCCGTCGGCTTCTCCGTGGGCGTGGGCGCCGGCTGCGCCGTCATCTCCGACGAGCCCACGGTGGAGCTGGTGGAGATTACGCTCGGCGGCGTCACCTTCCCCTCCGACGTGACGGAGCTCGAC
>CAJLVH010000222.1 GCA_905210055.1 uncultured Enorma sp.
AAGCGGCGACCTTCGAGACGGTCGCGTCGACGGCGGGCGTGCGAATCTCGCGGCTCACATCACGGTCGTCGACGGTGATGCGGCTCATGCCCTCGCCTGGAGCGAAACGGATCGTCACCGTGCTCGCGAGTGCCGTGACAGCTTCCTCATCATCGAGGTCGATACCACGATCCTGCGCGGTGAACGCAACAGCACGGTACATCGCACCGGAATCGAGCTTCTCAAAGCCGAAGCGCTTCGCGAGGGCGCTTGCGATGGTCGATTTACCCGAGCCCGCAGGCCCGTCGATAGCCACGATCATTCTGGAATCCCTTCCTGTCCAGTCATGTGGGTTCTCAAGTAACCCATTGTACTAGAATGCTCCCCCGCTTTGCTGTCTTGGCACGTCCCCAGTGGCGGGTTCCCGGCCGACAGCCCCCGTCCCCAGTGGCGGGCGCCCCAAAGTGACGACTAACGGGTTGCCGCACGGCGAAGTAAGCAAATCTCGGCGTCGGTGAGATAGCGCCACGAGCCCTCCTCGATACCGGTAAGCTCAAGCGGCCCGAAGGTAGGACGATGGAGTTCGAGCACCGGATGACCGATTGCGCCGAACATGCGTTTCACCTGGTTCTTCCTCCCCTCGCGAAGCGAAATCTCGACTAACGTCGTCCCGCTGCGACGCTCGAGCACCTGGCTCGGTGCGGGTTGGCAGGGACCATCATCGAGCACGATGCCTCGACGGAGCGGTGCGAGCTCGTCGTCGTGCATCGCGCCATCCACGAGTGCGATGTAGGTCTTCTTTACATGGTGCGAGGGGTGAAGCAACGCGTGCCCGAGGTCGCCGTCCGTGGTGAAGAGCAGCAGACCCGTCGTATCAAAATCAAGCCTTCCCACTGGGAAGAGCCCGGGATGTTCGGCCACGGGTACGAGTTCGGCCACGCACGGTCGCCCTTGGGGGTCGCTCATCGTCGTAAGGTAGCCCGCAGGCTTGTTGAGCATGAGATACACGGGCTCATCGCTCCAGCGCACACGCACGCCGTCGACCTCAACGACATCGGCATCGGTGTCGACCTTCGTCCCCAACTCGGTCGCCACGACGCCGTTCACCGTCACGCGGCCGGCCGTCATGAGCGCCTCGGACCCGCGGCGGCTCGCCACGCCGGCTCGCGCCAGAAACCGCTGCAAGCGCATCGTGTGCGGATGCTCCTGCCCGGCCTCAGCGCTCGTCATCGAAGTCATCCGTCGCGTCGCCCACGATCATGAGGTCGTCGTCGGCGTCCTCATCATCCGTATCGGCATCCACGCCAGCGCCCGCGCTATCAAGCGGCGCGTCGATAAGCTCGCGCTCCTCATCGAGATCTTCCTCGGTCTCCTCAAGCGTAGAGGCGATGGAACGCCCAGAGAGGCGCTCACGGATGAACTGTCGCGACTGCTCGTCCGGGGCAAACTGCTCCAAGTCCGGCAGGTCGCGCGTAGAACGCAGGCCGAACTTCTCCAAAAACGCGTTCGTCGTGCCATACAGGATCGCCTGCCCACGCTGAGCGTCACGTCCCACCTCGCGTACGAGCCCCTTGTCCACGAGCGAAGAAATCACGCCGTCGGAGTTCACGCCGCGGATGCCCTTCACCGCCTCGCGCGTCACGGGCTGGTGGTAGGCAATCACTGCGAGCGTCTCGAGCGCGGCTTGCGAAAGCCGCTGCGTATCCCAGGAAAGCACATACGCCTCGACTTGGTCGTGATAGGCGGGGTGGGTGAA
>CAJLVH010000223.1 GCA_905210055.1 uncultured Enorma sp.
CCCGCAGGCGCTGTCGCGCCGGCTTCGCGCGCCGCCCCTCCCCCAGCTTTACCAGCGATCGCATGGTCGTATGCGTACATATCGAAAGCCTCCTTGTCGCTTCGAGCGAACAGCAGCGCGCACATGAACGGCGCCATGAGCGCCACCGGGTACGCGTAGCGGAAATATGTCGTGGCGTTGCACGGCCCCACGAGCGCCACCGCGAGCACCACCCAGGCGGCAGCGAGCATCGGGGCGAGCGGCGGGTCACGGCGTAGCCCGTGACGAGCACGAGCATCCAGTCGTACAGCGCCGCCTGCATGGTGAGGGTGGTGAGGGGAAAGCGCTGGAAGAAGAGGCGGTACCCCGAGCACATGGCGTCGAGAGCGCGCGAGATCGGGTTCGCGGCGGGCGCGAAGTCGAAATAGGGCGCCACAGCCGAACTGAACCAGTCGGTCGTGGTGCTCGCCATCGCCACACCGCTGAAATACGAGGTGTAGCTCCACCCCGTCGCCTGTCCCGCATAGAAATAGCCATAGTAGTTCGCGGCGGTGGCCGAGAGGAAACAACCTGGGTCTTCCGCGAACCAGCGCGCCCACACGCGCCAGAAACGGGCGAGGTCTTCGCTCGTCGCCCCTTCCCGATAGGTCGCCTTCACCGGATCGGACTTGTCGGGATTGTAGATAGCTGCGAGCTCGTTCGCATCGAGCACGGCGTCGACCGCGTGGAACTCCACCGACGTGACGAGCTCCGGTCGTTCACGCATGAAGCGGGAGATTTGCTGCACGGGAATCGAGAGCACCTCGCGCTTGCTCGCAGGCGAGATACCGAGCGCCGGGTAGACGATGCCCGAAAGCGCGCACGACACGAAGACCGCGACCATGAGGGCAACTGCCGGGTAGCGGCGCGTACCCGAGTGCTTCCTCACCAGCACCAGCGTCACCAGACACGCGAGCGCAACCGCGACGAGCATGCCGCTGCGCAGCAGCGCCGTGCCGAGGGCGGAAAGCAAAAGCGCCGTCACATGGCAGGACGGGAGGGCGGGATACGCCGGGCGCAGGCGATTCGCGAGCGCAGGCAAAGCGTCCTCCCCTGCGGCAAGCTTGGACAATCCGGTGCACGGCCGGACGCGCCACACGATATAGGCAAGCTCCATCGCGAACACGAGCAGCGCCGCCGCGAAGAGAACGTCCTTCGTTACGAGCACGCTGTAGTCCGAGAATGCCGGAACGAGCGCGATGAACGCGAGCGCGGCCAGACGCACGCGCGGACCTGCACCCATGAGCACAAGCAGGCGCAGCGCCCACGCGATGGCCGTGATATCGAGTGTCCATTGGAACAAGGCATACAGAAAGATGCCGGCGTTTTCGCTGCCGAAGAGCGCCATCCCTGCCTGCACGCACAAACCGACCATCGCGGTGTGGAGCAGCGGATGGTGCTGGGTGAGCAAAACGGCGGGATCGACGAGCTCGACCGAGGCGCTGATATGGTTGGGCAAACCGAACCACTGGAGTATCTGGGTGTTCGTGTCCCACATGAAGAGCGCGGGCGCATAGCCAATGAGCACCGGCAACCAAGCGATGGCGAGCATGATCGCGGGCGCAGCGAAGGGATGGCGGTCGAAGAGCGAGCACGTCCGCGCGACGATCCGGCGACCGGGCGTAAGGTGCACGTGCTCGGCTTTGGCTTGAGC
>CAJLVH010000224.1 GCA_905210055.1 uncultured Enorma sp.
GGGGCATCCGGCCTCGCCGCCGCCCTTACGTCCGCCCGTGCAGGCGCGCGCACAGCGATCGTCGAGTGCGACGTCGACTGCGGCCTGCCCATCCTCGCCACCGGCAACGGTCGATGCAACCTCTCGAACGAGCGCCTGCGTCCCGCTCGCTACCGCCACCCCGTCATAGCACGTGCCGTTTTGGGCGAGCATCCGGAAGAGACGCTCGCTGCGTGGTTCGACAGCGTCGGCATCTGGACGACGAGCGACGAAGGCAGGCTCTACCCCATGAGCAAGCGTGCGGAATCCGTGCGTGACGCGCTTCTTGCCGCCTGCGAACGCGCCGACGTGGCGAAGCTCTGCGCGCACCGACTCATACACGCCGCCTGGAATGCGGAAGACGGGCTCTGGAAACTCGAAACGCTTGCCCCCGCCGCAGCACTCCATGCGCCCCGCGCGCGCGACGAGCATGCCCGCCTCCGGGCACTTCGGCGCGCGCTCGCGCAGGCCCCTATGCACGCCACGCTCCTCCAAGCGCGTGCCATCGTGCTCGCGCCGGGCGGCGCCTCGGAAGCGCTCTGCCAAGTCTTCGATATACCGCACCTGGAAGAGCGGCCGGTGCTCTGCCCCATCGCCTGCCAGCCAACGAGCGGAGAGGCCGGGTTGGAGCCCGATGCGCTCGCCCGCCTCGATGGCGTGCGGGCGGACGCACGCCTCACGCTCGTCCGCGGCGGCACACCGCTCTGGAGCGAAGACGGCGAGGTGCTCTTCCGCGCCTACGGGCTCTCGGGCATCGCTGCCTTCAACCTCTCCCGCCGCATCGAACGCGACGACATCATCGAAGTCGACCTCTTCCCCACCCTGTCCGAAGACGAGCTGCGCGAGAGGCTCCGCGCTCGGACGCAGATCGTAGGCAAACTCGAGCGCAAGAGCGCCCATTGGTTCGACGGCGTGCTCGCGCCCGCATTGGGGCGCGTCGTCACCCTCGCCGGGGAGGGAAGCACGGGAAAAGCCACCCGCGCTGCGAAGCGCCTCACATTCCGGGCGCGCGGCGTGACGGAGACGAAGTCTGCGCAGGTGCGCTGCGGCGGCATCCCGTTTTCTGCCGTGGATGTCGAGACGCTTCGGCTGAAGTGCGCCTCCGGCGGGGTGCTCTTCGCCTGCGGCGAGGCGCTCGATATGGATGCCGACTGCGGCGGCTTCAACCTAGCCTGGGCATGGCTTTCCGGGCTTCGCGCCGGCGCCGCGGCAGCACGCGAGGTGACCTCATGATCGAGATTTCCGACATCCGCGCCTCGCTCGCTCAGGGCACAACGGAACAGCGCTGCCTCGCCGTGGGGCTTGCCGAGGCCATCAAGCTCCTTGGCTGCCTCCCCCACCTCATCGACCACATCGAGCTCAAGCGCCGCTCGATTGACGCCCGCCGGAAAAACGATGTCCACCTTGTCCTCGTCGTCCGCATCTTTTTCTGCGCCGATGTCCATGAAGACGAGCTCCTGGCTCGCGTCCCCGAGCGGGACAAGCGACGGGTACGCGTCGTGAAGGAAAAATCCCCGCTGCCCGTCCCCCATCTGGCAACGCCACCCGCACCGCGGCCGGTGATCGTGGGGGCTGGTTGCGCCGGCCTCTTCGCCGCGCTCACCCTTGCCAAGGCGGGCGCAGA
>CAJLVH010000225.1 GCA_905210055.1 uncultured Enorma sp.
CGGCTGCGCAGGCGGCTCCCGCATCGAGAGGTTCTGCCCCCGCAGGTGGCGCGGCTGTCGCGGGAGGCATGAACGTCCCGGATAGCGCGGTGCCCGCGCCGACCTCATCGGACGCTTCGAACGTGCAAGGGCAATCGCAGGAATCGCAAGGAAAGCGCTTCTGCCCGTATTGCGGCAAACCTGTCGGCAGTGCGAGCGCGAAGTTCTGCACCTCGTGCGGCAAGGGACTGCCGGAGTAACGCGCCGGGGATCCCGATGACCGCTAGAATCCTGCGACGATGCGAGCGAAGAGCACCACCGCGACTACCACCACGAGATATATCCCGAGCACCTTGGCATCTTGAAGGCGCGTGCGATGTGCGAACATCGGCAGCAGCCTTGCGAGCGGGCGGCGATCGAGCAGAAAGAAGAGGGCCGCCCACGCGATCGGCAGCACGATGAACCAGTTGAGCGCCACGTTGTACCACTGCGGCTTACCGATCAGGTTGCCCTCCGGGCTGATGGTTCCCTCAACCGCCTGCCCCACGAAAAGCACGGCACAAAGCACGAGCAGCGCATCCCAGCACCAGGCAGCCCAAAGCGGGATGCGCCCACCATGTCCCTTGGCAGCACGCCTCTCGATGCCGCCTTCATCCACGTTCACAGGCGGCAGAACGACTTCCTCCTGGACATTCCGGGAAGCAGTGTGCGACCTATCTCTTTCTTCCGCAGATGCCGCCGCGCAGAACGCCTCCTTGAGTTCGCGGGCGCCTGCGTAGCGCGCCGCAGGGTCGAATGCCGTCGCCTTCAGCACAATTGCAGCGATATCGGATGCAATCGCCTGAGCTGCCAGCGTCTCTGCGGTTGGCTGCCCTGCGGGTTCCTTCCCCGTCAGACAAAAGAGAAGCACCATGCCGAGCGCATACACATCGCTTCGCACGTCTGTCTGCCCGAAACCGAACTGCTCGGGCGGTGCGTAGGCGCGCGTGCCAAAGCGCACCGTATCCGCGCCGGTGCCCTCGCGGTAGCGACGCGCGATCCCAAAGTCGATGAGCGTCGCCGTGATGCCATCCGGCGTATTCGAGACGATGATATTGGCAGGCTTCACGTCGCGATGGATGATCGGAGGGTTCGCAAGCCCATGCAGCTCCGCCACAGCATCGCACACGGCGGGAAACGCCACGCACGCGAACGCAAGCCCTCCGCCATCGCGATGCGCGAGCTCCTTAAGCGTCGCACCCTCGATGTATTCAGATATGACGATGAGCTCGTCGGATGTTCTATAGCAATCCAAGATGCGCGGGAGATGACGGAAGCGCTTGCCTGCCTGCTGCAGCTCGAAGAGAGCTTCATACGCGCTCCCCAGCCCTTCGCTTCGTGGCATGCGCTTGCGCACGAACGGACCGAGCGCGGCGCCGTTCGCGCCCTCGAACAAGACGAGTTCCGTATTGGCGGCGCCATCTCCTACCGAACTACTATCTAACGTGGAGCCAAGCGGGCGCACCACGCGATAACAGGCATCGCGCTCGAGCGCAGCAAGGTAGCGCCCGAGCTCATCGTCTTTTTGAAAACCGTCTGCAGCGTTCATCGAGACCTATCAGTAGGATGCACGTAAAATCACTCCGGGGGTTTCGCCAGCCAAAGGGGACGGGGG
>CAJLVH010000226.1 GCA_905210055.1 uncultured Enorma sp.
CGCCGGCACGAACCGAGTACCCACGGCCTCGCCGCGCGCGAGCGCTACGAGTGCATCCGGTGCCTCGCCGCTGGCGATCACGCTCGGGATGCCCGCCGTCATGAGGATGCGCGAGGCGCGGAGCTTCGTGATCATGCCTCCCGTTCCCACGGAGCTCGAGGAATCGCCCGCCGAAGCGAGGATCTTGGCATCGATGCGCTCCACCTGCGCGATGAACCGCGCTGAAGGATCAAGCGAGGGGTTCGCCGTGTAGAGGCCGTCGATGTCGGAAAGCGTGACGCACAGATCCGCTCCCGCCAGGCAGCTCACGAGCGCGGCGAGGGTGTCGTTGTCGCCGAAGCGGATCTCGTCTACCGCGACGGTATCGTTCTCGTTCACAACCGGCACCACGCCGAGCTCGACGAGGCGCGTGAGGGCGTCGCGCGCATGAAGGTACGAGGAACGGCTCGCGGTGTCGTTGCGGGTGAGCAGGACGAGCGACGTGGTCAGGCCGTGCTGCCGGAATTCCTCGTCGTACGCCGCCGAAAGCGCGCACTGCCCCACCGAGGCGCACGCCTGAAGGCTCGGCATGTCTGAAGGGCGCGCCTTGAAACCGAGCGCGGGCGCGCCGCATGCGATGGCTCCAGAGCTCACCACGACAAGGTTCCATCCCAGGCTGCGCAGCTCGGACGCCTGGCGCGCAAGGTCGGCGAGGAACGCGCGGCGCACACCGGAACCCGGCTGCACCACGGTGCTCGAGCCGATCTTCACGACCATCGTCTTCATCTGACGCCCCTTCTCAACACATGTCCCAAAATGCACCTGTCCCTTTTTGGGACATGCGGGTTATTTCGGAGCCTTCCAAGGCATGGGAGAGGCAGCAGCGTTCATGCGCTCGCGCACGAGCTCGTCGCGCACGCGCGCCAGACCCGCCTCCATGCCCACCACGTACGACTGCGGGTACAGGAAGCGCTTGTACTCGGGGTCGAGTGCGGCCAACGCTGCGGCGCAGCGCTCGCGGGCGGCGGAAAGCGGCTCGCGCAGCCCTGTCGCCTGGCCGTCGCGCACCACCGGCACGAGCAGCTCGCGGTATGGCATACCGGCAACGCTCGTCACGAGTGCGGCGTCGTTCACGGCAACGAGCGTCGTACCGCGCGCATCGCCCTCGCCCTCGAGGTAGGCCTCGTCATAGATCATGTCACACACGGGGCTGCCCGCCTCGTCCATATAGCGGCGCACCTGCTGCACGCCGGGAATCGTGCGCTTGTAGGGCTGCTCGGAGAGCTTCACGACGGGCGTCCACGACTCATCGCCGGGATCGCGCCGCGCGGCGAGCTTGTACACGCCGCCGAGTGCCGGCTGGTCGTAGCAGGTGGCGAGCTTCGTGCCCACGCCGAAGGAATCGATCGGCGCCCCTTGGTCCAAGAGCGACTGAATGGTGTACTCGTCCAGATCGTTCGAAACGGAGATCTTCACGTAGCCGAGTCCCTCGGCGTCGAAGCGGCCGCGCACGTACTTCGAAAGCTTCGCGAGGTCGCCGGAATCGATGCGGATCGCCGCGAAGATCGGAAGAGCACACGTCTGA
>CAJLVH010000227.1 GCA_905210055.1 uncultured Enorma sp.
TGAGCCGTGCCCTCAAGATTTTGGCGAAGGAGCTCGGGGTGCCGGTCATCGCCCTCTCGCAGCTCAGCCGTGCCGTGGAGAGCCGTACCGGCAAGCGGCCGCAGCTTTCGGACCTGCGCGAGTCGGGCTCGATCGAGCAGGACGCTGACATCGTCCTCTTCCTCGACCGCTCCTCCGACGAGCAGGAGGCTACGCGCGATGACCGCCCGGATTTGGGCGTGACGCGCGTGATCGTGGCGAAGAACCGTTCCGGCCCCATCGGCGACGTCGATCTTGCCTTCGTGCCCGCCTCGACGAAGTTCTACGAGCTTGACGGCATCCACGGCGAAGGCTAACACTTTTGACCCCGTCCCCAAAGTGTTGATGTGGGCGCGAGTGCCAGATGTCCCAAAATGCACCTGTCCCTAATTGGGTCACGCAGCTTCCGAGGCGTTGGGCAAAACCCCTGTGTCGTTTTGCGATGGAGCGGCGACGGCTCCACGATGCGGATATAATAAGAATGTTGTGTTGCGCTCGATACGTGAGGAGTTGTTCATGAGCTCGACAGTACTGGTGGGAACCCAGTGGGGCGATGAGGGCAAGGGCAAGATCTGCGACTTGATTGCCCGCGACTTCGACTGCGTCGTGCGCTACCAGGGTGGCAACAACGCCGGCCACACCATCGTGGTGGGCGATCGCAGCTACGGATTGCACCAGGTGCCCTCGGGCATTATGTATCCGGAGTGCGTTTCCGTGATCGGCAACGGCTGCGTGGTGAATCCCAAGGTGCTGCTCGAAGAGATCGACATGTTCGAGGCGGACGGCATCTCGACCGCGAACCTCAAGGTTTCCGGCAACGCACACATCATCATGCCCTATCACATGGATCTCGACGGCGCCTATGAGCAGCTGCTCGGCGACCATAACATCGGTACGACGAAGCGCGGCATCGGCCCCTGCTACCAGGACAAAATGGCGCGCATCGGCCTGCGCATGCAGGACATGCTCGACGAGGAGGTCTTCCGCGAGAAGCTTGCCCGCGCGCTCGATCGCGTGAATCCGCAGCTCGAGAAGATCTTCGGCCTGCCCACCTATACCGTGGAGTCCATCTGCGAGACGTACCTTCCTATGGCGGAGCGCCTGCGTCCCTACATCTGCGAGAGCTCGCTGCTCCTGAACAACCTCATTGACGAGGGCAAGTCCATTCTCTTCGAAGGCGCCCAGGCGACGCTGCTCGATATCGACCATGGCACGTACCCGTACGTCACCTCGTCGAACTGCACTGCCGGCGGCGCGGTGACCGGCTCCGGCGTGGGCATGAAGAACGTGGACCGCGTCCTGGGCATATGCAAGGCCTACATCACGCGCGTGGGAATGGGTCCCATGCCCACCGAGCTTGACTATACGGAAGGCCCCGGCAGGGAACTCACCGAGGGCGGCCATGAATACGGCGTCACGACCGGCCGCCGCCGCCGCTGCATCCTTCCAGCAGGATGTTCGGATAACGCTGCACCAGACGTTCCAGGAAATCATAGAGCCCCAGCACATAATCGTGGAGCACCCTGCCCTGGC